>MIBK01000060.1:20513-28069 GCA_001829505.1 Spirochaetes bacterium RBG_16_67_19
GCCGCGTCCTTGAAGCCTTCGAAGGCCGCGACCCAGTATTCCACTCCGGACACGAAGGTGCACATGTAGTAGGTCTGGTCCGCGGGCCCGGAGAACTTCTTGTTCTGGACCTGGGCGAATGCGGCTCCCGCTCCGAACACGCAGAGCGCCAGGAGCACCAACAGAATCTTGCGCTTCGACACCATAAATTCCTCCTTGGTGTTGAAAAGTGCCCCAGTATGCACCGCCTGGACGAGATTGTCAAGCGCTATTTTTTACCAGTGAGGTTTTAATTTTACATGTAGAATTCATCTCTCTGCTACGGGCAGAATATTAGCGATGAAAGCAGAGCTCATTTTATCCAGTAAATCGAGATTCTAAGGGCGAGCGAAAAGAACTATCCTTTGAGCTCGTTGACTCCCGGCCGGGCGCCGGGTAGTCTGGCAGCGGAAGCCAAGCGGTGGAGCGAACGACCGAAAGGGGTTTCGACCTTCGGGAGGACAGGAAGCCGGAGGAGCAGACCCCGGGCCGCGCCGGGGTCCTCGGGGAGGCCGAAGGGCGGCTGCTGTGCCTGGCCTGCGGTCACCCGATCACCAGCCTCCGGGAGCGCATCAGCGTGGGGGGAGCCCACCAGCACACCTTCGCCAACCCCGCGGGCTTCGTGTTCCGCATCGGCTGCTTCGGGAGGGCCCCCGGCTGCGTCCAGGCCGGAAGGCCCACGCTGGAGCACACTTGGTTTTCGGGACAGGCTTGGCGCTACGCCCTGTGCGGAGGCTGCCGGACCCACCTGGGCTGGGCCTTCCAGGACGTGCGTTCCGGGTTCTTCGGACTCATCCTGGACCGCCTCCTGGAAACCGGCGGGCAGGACCCCGGACCTTCGGACTCCTGAGCCCGCAGCTCAAGGCAAGGAGGCCGAAGCCTTGACAGGGGGCGGTGAGCGGCGGCTCAAGGCAAGGAGGCCGAAGCCTTGACAGGGGGCGGAGAGCGGCGGCTTGCACAATGCCCTGTGTTCCGCCTATTCTGAAGGGCATCCATGCGCATTCACGAAGGCAAGCTGTTCTTGAGTTACCGGGACATTCATGGGACCGTGGCCCGGCTGGCCGAGCAGATCCTGTCCTCGGGATACGATCCGGACCTGACCGTGGCCATCGGCACCGGCGGCTTCATCCCGGCCAGAATCCTGAAGACCTATTTAAAAAAACCGATCCTGACCGTGGGAATCGTGTACTACGACCACAACAACACCCCCATGGAGCAGCCCCGCACGATCCAGTGGATCGACGAGGTGGAGAAGAAGCTGACCGGCCGGCGGGTGCTGCTGGTGGACGAGGTGGACGACTCCCGCTCCACGCTGGCCTACTGCCTGCGGGAGCTGCTGCGCCATCACCCCGCCGAGATCGCCGTGGCGGTGCTGCACAACAAGCGCAAGCCCAAGCGGGACAGCCTGCCTGCCGAGGTCAAGCGCTACTTCTGCGGCGAAGAGGTGGACAACGGCTGGATCTGCTACCCCTGGGACGCGGAGGACATCGACCGGCACGAAGCCCTGGCTTGAGGGCCTTTTCGTGCTATAATTCGACCATATATGAACGAGGAGACTGCCAAGCTTCAGGCCGAGATCGAGGGCCTCCGGCGCGAGCTGGAGGACCTGCGGATCATGAACGAGAACACCGTCGAGCACAGCACCAATCTGGAAAACGAGCTCATCGAGCAGAACATGAAGCTCGACCTGCTGCAGAACAAGATGAAGAAGTACCTCTCCCCCCAGCTCTACGAATCCCTGGTGGGCGGCACCACGGACGCGGTGCTGGTGCACAAGCGCAAGAAGCTCACGATTTTCTTCTCGGATATCGTGAACTTTTCGGCGATCACCGACTCGGTGGAGTCGGAGCTGCTCTCCGAGGTGCTCAACCAGTACCTGAACCGCATGGCCGAGGTGGCCATGAAGTGGGGCGGGACCATCGACAAGTTCATCGGCGACGGGGTGATGGTGTTCTTCGGCGATCCTGAGTTCAGCGACGACGCCACCCACGCCCGCCAGTGCGCTCGCATGGCCCTGGACATGCACCGGGAACTGGCCAAACTGCGCTCCCAGTGGCGCGAGCGCGGCATGTTCCACAAGCTGCGCGTGCGCATGGGGATCAACACCGGCTTCTGCACGGTGGGCAACTTCGGCTCCAACAACCGCATGGAGTACACCATCGTCGGCGGCCAGGTCAACATCGCCTCACGGCTGGAGGCCATCGCCGAGCCGGACAGCATCTACATCTCCAACTCCACCTTCGCCCTGATCCAGGACATCGCCGAATGCGCTTTCGTGGACGACATCACGGTCAAGGGGGTGCACTACCCCATCGAGGTGTACAAGTTGCTGGAGTTGAAAGGCGACGACGCCCCGCCGGTCCTGTTTTCCCAGACGGAAAAAAACAGCTTCAGCTTAAGAGAGATATCCTTCGATCATATAACCAGCAATGCCAAGGAACGGGCGGAGATCAGGAAAGCCCTGAGCTCGGCCCTGCGCATCATGGAGCAGGCTGACCAGGCCGACCAGGCCGAGCGGACCGGCGAGACCGGCAGCCGCCCAGCGAAATAGCTTCGCCGTTATTCTCGAAAGGAGCTGGCATCTTGAGTTCTGCGGTGACCGTCGGCAACTTCCAGGAGACCGAACAGCTCCAGGACGGGCAGCTGCTGGCCCGCCTGACCCTGCCCGCCCAGGATCTGCAGCTGGATTGGCGGCGCTTCAGCCTGGTGGCCAACTACCTGGCCGAGTACTCCGCCTATCATTTCGAGCAGAAGGACCGGGCCGAGAACCTGATCTCCAGCGTGTTCTACGAGCTGATCGAGCGCCTGGCCTCCAGCTCCCGCCGGGAGGCCCGCCTGGATATCCGCTTCTCCGCCTTCGCCGGCTGGCTGCTGTTCGAGCTGCGCTCCAACTTCCCCGCCGAGGAGCTCGCCAAGCTGCGCGAGCTGCTCGTGGAGCTGCAGGGCGGCGACCAGGAGGCCTACTACCGGCGCCTGCTGGCCGCGGACCTGGAAGCCGGGGCCAACCGCCGCAAGCTGGGACTGGCCATGGTGGCCCACGATTACCAGGCCCGCCTGTCCGGACAGCTTGATTCCGGCGACGGCTCGGTGGTGCTGCGGGCCCTGGTCGGAGAGCAGGAGATCCGCGGATGAGCATCAGCGGCGAGCGCTACACCATCTCCTACGATCCCCTGGACCAGCAAGTCAACTTCGAGGGCTCATTGAGAGCCGTGAACCAGGCCGACCTGGACGCCATCCGGGAGTATCTGGGCGAGCTGCACCAGCGCCTGGAAGGGACCATGCGCCTGAACTTCCGCAAGCTGAGGTACCTCTCCTCCGCGGGCCTGCGGATCATCATCGATTTCCTCAAGGAGGCCAGCCGGGCCCGCAAGCTGGACATCCAGCTCATCGGCTCCAAGGTGGTGACCTGGGAGGAAAAGACCCTGTCCAACCTGCCGGCCCTGGGCGAAGGGATCGGCTTCCAGGTTTTCGACCGCAACTTCTACGAGAGCCAGGGCATCATCGAGGACGCCCAGTTCATCCCCCTGCTGCGCAACCAGACCCGCCTGCTGTGGCCCCTGGAACGGGAGGTGCTGGTGCGGCACGGCCTGCGCGAAGGCCTGCGGGTGGCCGACATCTGCTGCGGCTGCGGGGACGTGGCTCTGCTGATCGCCCGGGACCTGAAGCCCGGCTTCATCGTGGGCGTCGACCACTCGCTGCCGGCCATCGAGTACGCCTCCCGCCTGGCCAAGGAGTTCAAGGTCCGCAACGCCGACTTCCGCCTGGGAGACGCCACCGCGCTGATGCTGGAGGACGAGCGGTTCGATTTCGTGCTCTGCCGCCTGTCCATCCAGATTTTCTCCCGCCCGGAGCTGATCCTGAAGGAGCTCGCCCGCATCCTGAAGCCCGGCGGCCGCTTGTACCTGATCGGGGAGGACTACGACCTGATCGTCGGCTACCCCAACGACGAGGACATCCGCGCGGTGTATGACGCGGCCGGCAAGTACGGGCGGGACATCGGCATGGACCTGTACAACGGCAAGAAGCTGTACTCGATCCTCAACGGCCTGCGCCTGGGCAACATACGCCTGGACTACCTGAACGTGGACACCGTCAATTCGGACCGCCAGATCTTCGCCGAGATGATCAGGAGCTGGCGGCACTTCTCGGCCCAGACCATCGGGCGGGAGCTGGGCTTGAGCGGCGAAGCCAAGGGCAGGCTGGAGGGCGGCTACGACGCGCACCTGCGCACCATCCAGCACCCCTTCGGCTACAGCAAGTGGACCGTCGTGGCGGCTTCCGGGGAGAAGAGGTAGGAGAATGTCCATAAGCTTCAAGGCCAAGCTGCTGCTGTTCACCCTGGCGGTGGTGCTGGTGGCCACCGCGGTGCTGGTGTTCTACTTCATCGGCAGCTTCAACAACATCACCCGCTTCTCCCTGGAGCAGAACAAGGGCGGCATCGAGCGGATGAACCGGGAGTTCCTGGGCAACCTGGCCGCGGACAAGGCCCGCCTGACCAGCGTGCAGCTCAAGCGGGCCATGGACAGCGTGACCATCCTGGGCAAGACCACCCAGAAGCTGCTGGACAACTACGAAGACTTGAGCAAGGTGGCCGACATCTACCGGGTGGACCTGTACCGCGACAAGCTGATCCCCTACAAGGGGGCCCTGACCAACCTGCCCAGCGAGCCGGTCAATGTCCTGATCCCCCCCTCGCTCACCTCCAGGCCCCGCGCCCGCCAGCTGTTGAAGGTCTCCGCCCTGCTCTCCCCGCTGATCGGGCCGGTTTTCGAGAGCAACGAGAACAACACCTTCGTGTACTACGTGGGCGACAAGGAAAGCCCGGTCACCCGGGCCTTTCCGAACATCAACCTGGCGGAGTACCTGGGCGAGGCCCTGGACTTCCTGTTCTGGCGCGACTTCTTCCAGGACAACGTGCAGCACTGGGAGCGCTATCATCGGGATCGGGTCTTGAGGCAGCGGGTGGAGGCTCAGGTGGGCTCCCCGATCACCTTCGACCCGCCCTACGAGGATGCCGCCGGCCAGGGCAAGATCATCACCCTGTTCTATCCGCTGTGGGACCGTAGAGCCGACCGCTTCGCCGGGGTGGTGGCCGCGGACGTCTCCCTGGCCAAGATCGTGGAAAACGTCCTCTCCGTGCACGTGGCCCAGACCGGCTACGCCGTGCTGCTGAACGGCAAGGGGGAGATCGTGGCCATGTCCGAGAAGGCGGAGGCTCAACTGCGGGTGAAGGTCGAGGAGATCCAGCGCAACGGCCTGAAGTACTACTACCGCTCCCTGGCCACCTCCGCGGACAGCGGCATCCAGGAAAGCTACCGCCAGATCCTGGAGGAAGACGCGGGGTTCCTGTCGGTGACCATGGACGACCGGGAAACCCACATCATGGTCTTCTCCAGCCTGGAGCCGATCAACGACACCCAGTACGGAGAGGACCGCTGGAAGATCCTGATCAACGTGCCGGAGCGCGAGATCCTGAGCACGCTGTTCGAGACCCACCAGGCCATCACCGCCCAGAACTCGAAGTCCATCCTGCTGGCCCTGGTGTTCGTGGCTGGCATGGTCATCGTGGTCATCGTGTCCACCTTCTTCATCGCCGGCACCATCACCAAGAGCATCGGGCAGCTTTCCCTGGCCGCGCAGAAGATCTCCCGCAAGGACTACGACATCGATCTGAACATCCGCTCCCGCGACGAGATCGGCCAGCTGGGGCGGGTGTTCATTTCCATGAGCCGGGAGATCAGGGGCTACACCGAGCACCTGGAGGACATGGTCAAGGAGCGCACCGAGAAGCTGCAGCAGGCCTTGCAGGAGATCTCGGTGCTCAACAGCCGGCTGCAGGGCGAGAACGTGCGCCTGTCCGCCGAGCTGGACGTGGCCAAGAGGCTGCAGCTGATGGTGCTGCCGGGGCGCCAGGAGCTGGCCACCATCCCGGACCTGGACATCGCCTGCCACATGAGCCCCGCCGACGAGGTCGGGGGGGACTACTACGACTGCTTCCGCTCCAACGGCTCGGTCAAGTTCGGAATCGGGGATGTGACCGGCCACGGGCTGTCGGCGGGCGTCATCATGATCATGGCCCAGACGGCCATCAAGACCGTGGCCCTGATGGGCGAGCGGGACATGAAGCGCTTCCTTTCCATGGTCAACAAGGTCCTGTACAGCAACATCGTGCGCATCAGCGAGGACCGCAGCATGACCCTCTCCCTGATCGACTACCACGACCGCACCTTCACCGTCACCGGGCAGCACGAGTCGCTGATCGTCTGCCGCAGGGACGGGTCCATCGAGCTGACTGACACCGGCGATCTAGGGCTGTTCCTGGGCTTCGAGCCGGACATCACCCCCTTCGTCGACGAGATCCGCCTCGCTCTGGAGCCCGGCGACGCGCTGGTGCTGTACACCGACGGGGTGACCGACGCGGTGAACGAGAAGGACCAGCCCTTCGGGATGCGCCGCCTGTGCCAGGCGGTGGCCCTGCACCACGAGAAGCCGGCCGCCGCGATCGTGGAGCGGGTGGTGGCCCTCTTGAGAGCCTACATCGGCGCGAGCAAGGTCCACGACGACTTCTCGCTCATGGTGATCAAGCAGAAATGAGGAGGTGCCGGGCATGAGCAACGCGACGGAAATCCTCGGAACCTTCCAGGAGCATCCGGCCGAGCCCGTGGCCAGCGAGGCGGCCCTCGAGGTGTCCTCGACGGACATGCTGCAGCACTGGCGCCGCGTGTCCTTGAGCTCCGACTTCCTGGCGAAGTATTATTCCTTCTACTTCCCCTACCGGGAAAAGGCCAAGGGACGGATCAGCCGGGAGGCGGCCGAGAACAGCATCTCCTTCGTGCTGAACGAGCTGATCGAGAACACGGCTAAGTACTCCAACACCCCGGACACGGCGGTGCGGGTGCGGGTGCGCCTCTTGGAGCGCACCATACAGCTGGAAGTCTCCAACGCGGTGAGCGTCGAGCTGGCCGACGGTTTTCAGGCCAGCATGCGCGAGGTGCTGGGCGGCAACACGGAGGAGCTGTACCTGTCGAAGCTGGAGGCCAACCTGGGCGAGGCGCGCCGGGATTCGGGTCTGGGTTTCCTGACCCTGATCAACGACTACCAGGTCGGCCTAGGCTTCAAGTTCGAAAAGACCGGGGCCGACATATGCCGGATCACCGTTCAGGCCAATATGAATTGCGAGGAGGCGTGATCTGATGGAGATCAAAGGGGAGGACTTTCTGGTGACCTTCAACGAGCCCAAGGCGGCCGTAGAGTTCTTCGGCACCATCCGCCTGCGGGATTCGCTGGACTACAAGGGCATCAGCGACCTGCTGGAGATGGCCTGCCAGCGGGTCCCGGGCGAGCTGAATATGGATTTCCGCAACCTCCAATTCCTGAACAGCGCCGGGATCAACACCATCAGCAAGTTCGTCATCGTCGCCCGCGGGCGGGAAAACCTCCACCTGAAGGTGATGGGCAACAAGCAGATCGCCTGGCAGGCCAAGTCGCTGCGCAATCTGCAGAAGCTCTGGCCCAAGGTGGCGATCGAGATCAGCTGA
>MIBK01000060.1:28121-28410 GCA_001829505.1 Spirochaetes bacterium RBG_16_67_19
GTTCGACCTGGACGGCACCCTCCTGGACACCCTGGAGGACCTGGCGGACAGCACCAACCGCTGCCTGGCCCGGCTGGGCCTGCCCTCTCACCCTTCCGAGGCCTACCGCTATTTCGTCGGCGACGGATTGGGCAACCTGGCCCGCCGCGTGCTTCCCGCCGGACTCCGGGATCCCGCCACCATCGAAGAGCTAAAGGAGCTTTTCAATCGGGATTACAGCGGGCACTGGGCCGACAAGACCCGGCCTTACGAAGGCATCGCCGGGCTGCTGGATGAATTGGCCGCCCGC
>MIBK01000060.1:28529-29034 GCA_001829505.1 Spirochaetes bacterium RBG_16_67_19
GCGACTCCCATCCCCGCAAGCCGGACCCGGCCGCGGCCCTGGAGATCAGCGCGGAAATGCAGTTGCCTCCCGCGCGGATGCTGTATGCGGGGGACACCGGCACCGACATGCAGACCGCCCGCAACGCGGGGATGTTCGCCGTAGGGGTGCTGTGGGGCTTCCGGCCCCGCGCCGAGCTGGAGGAAAGCGGGGCCCGAGTCCTGGTTTCCCGTCCGGAGGAGCTGCTGGCCTACCTTTGAGCCCGGCAGGTTTTTTTATTGTTATTCATTACTAATACAGTTATAATTAGGACATGAGACGGAGGGGGAGCATCGCACCATGGGCCGGACGGACGGCGGCCGCCCTGGGCTGGCTGGCTGCCCTGGCCAACGCCCCGGATCTGGCAGCGGCCACAGGAATGGTCACCTACGCTTTCGGCACGGTCGAAGTGCACCGCGCCGGCAGGACCCTGGAGGCCGAGCCGGGCCTGGAATTGGGCGGAGGGGACGTGGTGGAGACCGGCCGG
>MIBK01000060.1:29089-40108 GCA_001829505.1 Spirochaetes bacterium RBG_16_67_19
ACACCCGCCTGTCCCTGGACTCCCTGGAAGAGGCGGGGATCCGGGTGGGCCTCGCCCGCGGCAGCCTGTTCTCGCGGGTGACCGGGCGATTGACGGGACGCTACAGCGTGCGCACCGACGCGGCGGTGGCCGGGGTGCGCGGGACGGAGTTCTTCGTGGCCTACGGCCGGCGCATCGACGAGCTGCCCGACGTGTGGCTCTGCGTGAACGAGGGCAGCGTGGAGGTGGAAATTCCGCAAACCGCCCAGACGCTCATCGTACGGCAGGGAGAGGGCATCAACATCGTCGGCGGCCAGAAGCTCACCGCTCCTCGACGCTACGCCTGGACGCGGCGCCTGAACTGGAACACCGACCCGGCGCAGGGGGAGGTCGCGGACCGGACGGACCTTGACCAGGCCTACAGCGACCTGCTGGATCAGGACTACCGATGAAAAGGACATTGCTCCTCCGCACGGTTGCCGCCTTCGCCCTGCTGGCAGCCCTCCCAGCGGCCGCCAGCCACGTGCCCGTCCTCCCCGGGGGCCCGGTGACAGCCCAGGGAAGGGTCCAGCTCACCGCCGAGCTGGGGCGCCTGGACCCGATGCTGGAGGCGCAGGGCCTGCCGGAAAACCTGGCCGAAGGGCGCTGGTACCGGGCTCTGACGCTGGGGGGCTACTACCGCCTGCACCGCAACCTGAAGCTGGGCGCCTTCTACCGCCTGCAGTGGGGCGCACTGCACAACGACGACTGGCTCGGCACCCCTGCGGTCCCTGATTGGACATGGGAGTGGCGGGACACCTCGGAGCGCCTGGAGCAGGTGCTGATCCTGGACGCCAGCCCGCGCTTCCTGCTGCCCTTCCTGCCGGGGAAAGACTGGGTGCTGCAGGTGAAGAGCCGCTACCTGCTGAACTTCTGGAACCTCCAGCACAGCCTCCTGCTGCGCCCCGAGCTCACCTGGTTCCGGATCGTGGACCGCCGGCCGGTGCTGAACCTCTCGCTGGCCTACGGCCTGTACTTCCCGCTCAACTTCGGGGAGACCTTGATCTACGAGCACGGCCCCTACCTGGCAGCGCTGTACCACGTGAGCCCGGCCATCCAACTGGAGTTGAGCGCTTCCTACCCGGTCCGCATCTGGACCACCTCCCCGGACGCGGTAACGGCCAATACGCCGTACCAGGCCTCCGTGGGCCGCCTGGAGCTTGGGTTGGGCCTGCTGCTACGTCTCGGCGGATAGAGCAGGGCCGACTTCAGGCGCGAATTTCCACGGAAGAGAACCAGCCGCCGATCTGGACGGCCACCTCCCGCAGGATCTGTTCGGGATAGCGCCCCGCCGAGGACAACCCCGGCGCAAGGGTAGGCCCCGGCCGGAAAGCCTGCAGCGCCAGGCGCCGGGCTCCGCGGAGCTGAGCGGCCAGCTCCAGCAGATCCGGCGCGGAGTGCACCCCCGGCACCGCGGTGCAGCGGAACTCGACCTGAACCTCGGCGCGCGACAACAGCGCGATACTCTCCCGCACCCGCTCCAGGACCTGGCCGTCTTCCCGCCCCAGCCCCGCCGCGATGCGGTAGGCCTCCCAGTCGAGGGGCGCTTTCACGTCCATGGCCACGTACTCCACCAGCTTCTCCGCGAGCAGGGCGCGCAGGACCTCCGGCCGGCTCCCGTTGGTGGCCAGGCCGCGCAGCAGCCTTAAGCGGCCCACCCGCTGGAAGAAATCAGGCAGGCCGGGGGACAGGGTGGGCTCCCCGCCGCTCACCACCGCCGCCTGGTAGAGCCGGCGATTGTCGCCCAGGAAGGACAGCACCGTCTCGGCGCTCAGGTCCGGGATGTCCTGCGGGGCGAGCACCAGGCCGGGGTTGTGGCAGAAGGGGCAGCGGAAGCTGCAGCCTCCGGTGAACAGCACCGTGGCCACCTTGCCGGGGTACTCGATCAGGGAGGTCTTCTGCCAGCCCTTGAAGGTCACTTTCGGACCGGCGCCGCTTCCAGCCCTAGGGCGGCCCCCGCCCCGGAAAGCTGCCGGTCGTAGGTCCGCCGGTCCGCGAACTCGGCCTGCTTGCCCTCGTTCCATTGGTCCACCGGGCGCAGGTAGCCCACCGAGCGCGACCAGACCTCGCAGCGCGACCCGCAGCGCGGGCAGGAGCTCTGCTCGCCGGCGAGGTAGCCGTGCTCCTCGCAGATGCTGAAGGTGGGGGTCAGGGTGTAGTAAGGCAGGTGGAAGTTCTCGGCGATGCTGCGCACCAGCTGCCGGGTTGCAGCCGGACTGGGCCGCTCGCCCAGGAAGCAGTGCATCACGGTGCCGCCGGTATAGCGGGTCTGCAGCTCGTCCTGCAGGCGCAGCGCGGTGAACACGTCGTCGGTGAAGCCCACGGGCAGCTGCGTGCTGTTGGTGTAGTACGGCGCGCGCGGCTTGCCGTCGCCCCGGGCGGAGCCCTGCTCCAGGCTGTAGATGCGCATCTGGGGGTACAGGCGCTGGTCGATGCGCGCCAGGCGGTGGCTGGTGCCTTCCGCCGGGGTGGCCTCCAGGTTGAAGATGCTCCCGGCCTCGGCCTGGAAGTCGGAGAGCCTGGAACGCATGAAGTCCAGCACGCGCACGGCGAAGGCCACCCCCTCCTCCCGGGTCAGGTCCAGGCCGTTGAGGTTGTACAGGGCGTCGTTCATGCCCACGATCCCGATGGTGGAGAAGTGGTTCTTCCAGAACTGCCCGGTGGCCTGCTTCACGTTTCGCAGATAGAAGCGGCTGTAGGGGTACAGGCCGCGCTCGGTGAAGCGCTCCAGCACCTGCCGCTTGATCACCAGGCTGTCGCGGGCCACCTCCATGCGCTCGCCCAGCAGGCGCAGGAACTCCTGCTCGTCGCCGCCCTGGCGGCTGACCTCGAAGCCGATGCGCGGCAGGTTGATGGTCACCACCCCCGTGGAGCCGGTCAGGGGATTGGAGCCGAACAGCCCGCCGCCGCGCTTGCGCAGCTCGCGCTTGTCCAGCCGCAGCCGGCAGCACATGGAGCGCACGTCGTCGGGCTTCATATCCGAGTTGACGAAATTGGAGAAGTAGGGAATGCCGTACTTGGCGGTCATCTCCCAGAGCGGCTCCAGCCCGGGAGATTCCCAGGGAAAGTCCGGGGTGATGTTGTAGGTCGGGATCGGGAAGGTGAACGGCCGGCCGCTGGCGTCCCCCTCGCTCATGCATTCGGCGAAGGCCCGGTTGAACAGGTCCATCTCGGCCTGGAACTCGCCGTAGGTCCGCTCCCCCGCCTGCCCGCCCACGATCGCCGGGGAGTTTGATAGAAAGCCGGGCACCCGCAGGTCCAGGGTGACGTTGGTGAACGGGGTCTGGAAACCCACCCGGGTGGGCACGTTCATGTTGAACAGGAACTTCTGGACCGCCTGCTTGACCTCCGCGTAGCCCAGGCCATCCTGGGCGATGAAGGGCGCCAGCAGGGTGTCGAAGTTGGAGAAGGCCTGGGCCCCGGCCGCCTCGCCCTGCAGGGTGTAGAGGAAGTTCACCACCTGCATCAGGGCCACGTCGAAGTGCTTGGGCGGCAGGGACTCCACCTTGCCCCGCACGCCGCGGAAGCCCACCAGCAGCAGGTCCTGCAGGTCCCAGCCCACGCAGTAGGGCCCCAGGGTGCCCAGGTCGTGGATGTGGAACTCACCGTTCAGGTGCGCCTCGCGCACCTCGCTGGGGTAGATGGAATTGAGCCAGTAGTTGGCGATGACCTTCTGGGTGATGTGCACGTTCAGGCCCTGCAGGGAGAAGGTCATGTTGGAGTTCTCCCGCACCCGCCAGTCCTGCTCCTCCAGGTAGTCGTCCACGATGGAGATGTCCCGCAGCAGGCGGGAGACCTCGCGGATGTTCTTGTGCTGCTCGCGGTACAGGATATAGGCCTTGGCGGTCTTGGCGTGGCCGTTCTCGATGAGGACCTTCTCCACCAGGTCCTGGACGTGCTCCACCGAGGGGATGCCCCCTCCGGCGTACTTGCGCCGTAGCAGCTTCACCACCTCTTCACTCAAGAGGCGCGAGCGCTCCTGGTCCTTGCCCCCCACGGCCTGCACGGCCGCCCAGATGGCGTTGGCGATCTTGACCTGCTCGAAGCCGACGACCTGACCGTTCCGCTTGCGGATGCTCTCCACGGTACCTAACATAGTTCCCCTCCCGACGATCCGTCAGACACCTGGGCTGTTACATGGTTTTCTTCTTTAGGGTTTTCAACTCTCGCTCGAAGGAGCTCAGGTCCGCGAACTCCCGATACACGGAGGCGAAACGAATGTACGCCACCTTGTCAGTCCGGGCGAGCCATTCCATCACCATCTCCCCGATGGCTGCGGCCGGGACCTCCCGACCCTCGTAATTCCAGAGTTCCGCCTGGACCCGTTCCACGAGCAACTCGATCTGCTCCCGGGGAACGGGCCGTTTCTCGCAGGCCTTCAGCAGGCCGGCCAGAAGCTTGTCCCTGTCGAAACCCTCCCGGCGCCCGTCTTTCTTGATCACCGAGAAGCCGGCCAGCTCGATGCGCTCATAGGTCGAAAAGCGCTTGCCGCAGGCCAGACACTCCCGGCGCCGGCGGATCGAATCCAGGCCGGCGGCATCCCGCTTG
Organism: Spirochaetes bacterium RBG_16_67_19; assembly: GCA_001829505.1. Classification (GTDB taxonomy): domain Bacteria; phylum Spirochaetota; class Spirochaetia; order SZUA-6; family DRHE01; genus MIBK01. The sequence continues at coordinate 33,656 of MIBK01000060.1, forward strand.
TCCACGACCCTGGACTTCGGCTGCCGGCAATACGGGCACTTCATACCCTAAGAAAACACAATATCTTGTGGTTCAGTATATCGAAAACCACAAGATATGCAAGCCTTTTTTTAACCCCCTCCGGGGAAAATCCGCCGCTTATGCCCATCGGATGTTACCTTTTATTTTTCGCGCGATCGCGCTATGTTTGCAGCCATGCTGGATTGGAAAATTTTCTCCCCGGCCTTCACGGCCAACTTCCTGATCCGCCTGGCCGCCGCCGGCCTCCTGGGCGGCCTGATCGGCCTGGAGCGGGACATGCACGGCCGGGCCGCCGGCCTGCGCACCAACATGCTGGTCAGCCTGGGCTCGGCCCTGTTCATGATGATCTCCGTGGCAATAGCCGTGACCTATTCGACCAACGGCGCCGGTGACACGGGGCTGCGGGTGGACCCCAGCCGTATCGCCGCCCAGATCATCACCGGCATCGGCTTCCTCGGCGCCGGGACGATCCTCAAGGAAGGCATCAATGTGCGCGGCCTGACCACCTCGGCCTGCCTGTGGGTCTCCGCCGGCCTCGGCATGGCCTGCGGCGCCGGGCTGTTCGAGCTGGCCATCGTGGTGACCCTGCTCGGGTTGTTCACCCTGATTGCGGTGAACTGGGTGGAGAAGCTCTACGCCAAGGATTCCTACCGCACCCTGGAGATCGCGGTGCCCAACCAGACCGACCTGTCGCGCGTGATCGACACGATCAAGCGCGAGAACCTCAAGATCCTGCACCTGGACTACGAGCGGGACTACCAGCGGGACCAGATGACCGTGGTCTTCAACATCCGCCTGTTCCACCGGGGGGTGCCGGACAAGCTGTCGCACAAGATCATCGCCGACCTGGAATCCTCCGGCTTCCCGATCCAGCGCATCAAGTGGTGGCACTAGCCTGCCGCTATTGCGGCCCCCTAGCGCGGCTATTTGCCGCATTAAAGGAGCAAACTCGTGAGCCAACGCAAATCCCTGACGGCCCTGGCCCTGGGCGGGGCCCTGGCCGTGTTCTCCGTGACTTCGGCCGCGGCCCTATCCGACGGCCTGTACGCCGAGCTGCAAACCTCCCGGGGGCTGATCGTCGCCCGGATGTATTTCCAGCAGACTCCCCTCACCGTGGCCAACTTCGTGGGCCTGGCCGAGGGCACCACCGCCTTCCAGAACCGACCGGCCGGCAAGCCGTTCTACGACGGCCTCAGCTTCCACCGGGTCATCGCGGATTTCATGATCCAGGGCGGTGACCCCCAGGGCAACGGCAGCGGCGGCCCCGGTTACCGCTTCGCCGACGAGCTGGAGCCGGAGCTCAGCCACGACGGGCCGGGGGTGCTCTCCATGGCCAACAGCGGGCCGGGCACCAACGGCAGCCAGTTCTTCATCACCCACAAGGCCACTCCCTGGCTGGACCGGCGGCACACCGTGTTCGGAAAGGTAGTGCAGGGCCAGGAGGTGGTGGACGCCATCCGGCAGGGCGACCGCATCGAGCGGGTGCGCATCATGCGCCAGGGCGCGGCCGCCGAGGCCTTCCAGGTGAGCCCCGAGAGCTTCGAGCGCCTGAAGCGCGAGGCCCCGCTGCGCCAGAAGCAGGCCTGGGCCCGGGCGCGCGAGCTGGATCTGAGCCTGGTGCAGAGGCGCTGGCCCGATCTGAAGGCCACCGCCTCCGGGCTGCGCTACAAGGTGCTGCGCGCCGGTTCAGGCGCCAGCCCGGCCGCCGGCGCGCAGGTGAGCGTGCACTACACCGGCCGCTTCCTGGACGACCAGGTGTTCGACAGCTCCGTGCAAAAAGGCCAGCCGGCCAGCTTCCGCATCGGGGAGGTCATTCCGGGCTGGAACGAGGCCCTGTTGAGCATGAAGAAGGGGGAAAAGCGCCTGCTGGTAATCCCGCCGGAGCTGGGCTACGGGGAGCGCGGCTATCCCGGCGCCATCCCGCCGTACAGCTTCCTGGTGTTCGAGGTGGAGCTGCTGAGCTTCTAGGCGGTCTGCTCGCCGTCCGGTTCCCTGCGGGTGATCAGGAACGAGCTGGCCAGGATCAGGCCGGCGCCCAGGGCGAACAGCCAGAGCGAGCCGCGGGAAGGCGGGCTCAGGCGGAACACCAGCAGGTACACCAGGCCCGGGGCCAGCTGGGTGGGCAGGCTCTGCAGCGGGACGGCCACGGCCGCCCTGCTCACCCGGAAGGCCTGCTGCAGCCCGGCGATGCCGAACAGGTTGGTCAGCACCAGCACCGCCGAGCCGAAGGCGAACATTCCCCAGACCGGCAGCCCCAGCTCGCCCCGAAACAGGCGCAGGACGGCGCCGGTGAACGGGCCGACCCAGAAATTGGACAGCACGTACAGCAGGCCGGAGCCCAGCGCGGCGGGCACGCCCCGCCTGGCCCCTGCCCGCAGACGCAGGGCGAAGCACAGGACCGTCACCGCCGCCGAGAAGGCTGCCGCGCGCGCCAGAAAACCGCGATCCAGGATGTCGAAGCTGGCCAGGTCGATGGCCAGGCGGCTCCCGCCCAGCAGCACGGCCGAGGCGATCAGCAGGCCGATGCCCAGGAGCTCCCCGAAACCGGGGGCCTCATGCACGATCCAGGCCGAGCCCACGGCCAGGGTGATCAGCCCGGTGGCCATCAGCCCGGGGACCAGGGCCGGACCCAGGCGCACCTGGGCCAGCAGGAAAAACACCGTGCCGGCGCCCAGCTCCAGCGCCAGGCCTGCCAGCCACAGCGGCCGGGCCAGCAGGCGCCGGAAGAATCCTGTTTCGTCTGGAACCTGGTTCACCGCCAGCTTCTGGCAGATGTGCCCAGCCTGCCCAGCAGGGCGAAGAGGATCCCCCAGGCGTACTCCGCTTGGAGCATGCCGTCAGGCGTACATCTATTGATGCGCGCTGATAGGCGCACACCTCTCAGGCGTACAGCGGCCCGTAGGCGGCGCAGGCCCGGTAGTCGGCTCCTTCCGGGTCCATGCCGAAGGCCGACCAGGCGCTGGGCCGGAACAGGGGCTCGCTGAGGTTGTGCAGGCACACCGGGATGCGCAGCATGGAGGCCAGGGTCGACAAGTCGGCCCCGATGTGCCCGTAGCTGACCGCCCCGTGGTTGGCCCCCCAGGCGGCCATGACCGAGTACACGTCGCGGAACGGCCCGCTGCCGGTGAGGCGCGGCACGAACCAGGTGGTGGGCCAGGTCGGGTTGGTGCGGCGGTCCAATACGTCGTGCATCTTCTCGGGCAGCTCCACCGTGTGGCCCTCGGCGATCTGCAGCGCCGGCCCCAGGCCCTTGATCCAGTTGACGCGCGACATGGTCACCGGCATGCCGCCCCGGCTGATGAAGTCCGTGGAAAAACCGCCGCCGCGGAAGTAGCCCAGGTCGGCGGGGCGGAACAGGGTGGCCTCCAGACAGGCCCTGGCCTCCTCCGCGCTGAGCTGCCAGAAGGGCTTGATCCCCGGCTGGCCGTCCACCAGCATCCGGCCGGTGCCGTCCAGTGCCGTGGAGCCGGAGTTGATCAGGTGGATGAACCCGCCCTCGGCCTGGGGCGCGATGCCGGTCACCCGCTTCACCGACTCCGGGCTCCAGTAGGTGCGCACGTCGGAGAAGATCTGGGCCGTGCCGGTGAGCAGGTGCCCGAACAGCATGGCCGCGCCGTTCAGGCTGTCGTTCTCGGTGGCCAGCAGGTAGGGCTGGCGGATGCCGTTCCAGTCGAAGGAGCTGTTGAGCATGGTTTCCGGGAAGTCCCCGTTGGGGAAGTGGTCCGTCCACTGCCGCTGGCCCTGGAAACCGGCGGCGATGGCGTTATGCCCCAGCGCCTCCTCCCCGAAGCCCAGCTCCTCCAGGCGCGGGTTGCCCACCATCAGGTCGCGGGCGATCAGCGCCATCTGGACCGAGATCTCCCACTCCGCGTCCTTCTGCGTTCTGGAGTGCTGCAGCTTGGGATCATTGTCGTCGGCTCCTTCCCGGCAATGTTTCTTCACCCAGGCCAGGGCCCGCCGGAGCTCCTGCGGGTCGTAGATCTGCTCCTCCAGCCGGCGCGTGAGCTCGGACATGTCCACATACTCGTTGCGCATGCCCAGCCAGTCCTGGAAGAAGCCCTCGTTCACGATCGAGCCGGCGATGCCCATGGAGACCGAGCCCATGGAAAGGTAGGACTTGCCGCGCATGGCGGCCACCCCCAGGCCGGCCCGCGTGAAGCGCAGGATCTTCTCGCGGACGTCCGCCGGGATGGAGGCGTCCCGGGAGTCCTGCACGTCCCGGCCGTAGATCCCGAAGGCGGGCAGCCCCTTCTGGTTGTGCCCGGCCAGCACCGCGGCCAGGTACACCGCGCCGGGACGCTCCGTGCCATTGAAGCCCCACACCGCCTTGGGCACCAGGGGGTCCATGTCCATGGTTTCCGCGCCGTAGCACCAGCAGGGGGTGACGGTGAGCGACACGCCCACCCCCTCCCGGGCGAACTTCTCCGCCGCCGCCGCCGCCTCGGCCACCCCGCCGATCGTGGAGTCCGCGATCACGCACTCCACCGGCAGGCCGTTATAGTGGCGCAGGTTCTCGGCTATCAGCCTGGAGGCGGCCTGGGCCATGGCCATGGTCTGGGCCTCCAGGGACTCGCGCACCCCCCGCCTGCGCCCGTCGATGGTCGGGCGGATGCCCACCTTGGGCAGGCTGCCCCTCAGGCGGTTGCCCGGGGGAAGGCTGGGAAAATCTGCATTGGACATCGCTGGCACCTCCGAGGAAGCAACTGTAGGCGGTCCGGCCGCCCCGCGGCAAGAGCTCAATCCGTATGGAAAACCTCTTCCATGTCGCTCCACCACTCCCCTTCGGACCGGGTGGGCAGGGGGTCCTGCAGGGGCTTCATGATGGCCCACCACTCCTGGGTCTTGGGATCCGCCGCCATGCGGGCCATGTCGGCCTGGAAATCGCGGCCCACGTACTCGAAGCAGGCGAACAGGGTGCCGTCCTTGTGGTATATCGAGTAGTTGCGGATGTGGCAGCGCCGGATCATCTTCAATACCTCGGGCCAGGCCTGGGCGTGGTATTGCTTATACTTCTCCAGCGCTCCCGGTTGCAGGCGAATGACTTGTCCGTAGCGTTGCACTGTCTTCCTCCTTATCGCCTTTCCGGATACTTTATACGCTTTCTTAAGTCGACCATCCAGCCCGCGGCGTGCTATGGTCGGATCATGAGTCAGAACGAGCTGATCCTGGTCACCGGCGCCGCGGCTGTGCGGGGCCACTAAGGAGGTCCCCATGCGGCACGCCGTGATCCTGGCCGGAGGCTCGGGAACGCGCCTCTGGCCCTGGAGCCGCCGGGGCCGGCCCAAGCAGCTCCTGCCGCTGGCCGGCGGCCCGAGCCTGCTGGAGCGGGCCTGGCGGCGGCTGGACGGCCTGGTGGAGGAATCCCGGCGCTGGGTCTGCGCCGGACGGGGCGACGGGCCGGCCATCCGGCGCGCCCTGGGACTGCCGGCCGGTCGGTTCATCGCTGAGCCCTGTGGCAGGGACACCCTGAACGCCCTGACCCTGAGCGCCGCGGTGATTGGCCTGCGGGACCCGGACGCCCTGGTCGCGGTGTTTACCGCGGACCACCTGATGGAGCCTCAGCAGAGGCTCGCCGCGACGGTCCGGGAAGGCTTCGACCAGGTGGAGGCCGACCCCGGCATCCTGCTCACCTTCGGCGTGTCCCCGACCTACGCGGCCACCGGCTACGGCTACCTGGAGCTCGGGGAGGAGCTTCCGGGCGGCGCGCGCGCCGTGACGAGCTTCCGCGAGAAACCCGACCCGGCCTCCGCGGCCGCCTACCTGACGGCGGGACCGGGGCGCTACCTGTGGAACAGCGGCCTGTTCCTGTGGAAGGCCTCTACCTTCCTGGAATGCGTGCGGCGCTACGAGCCGGAGAGCTTCGCCGGCATCCAGCGCATCCGCTCCGCCTGGACCACCGGCCGCAGGCGGCGGGTCCTGGCCTCCGTGTACCCGTCGCTGACGAAGATCAGCGTGGACTACGCGGTGATGGAGCCCGCCTCCCGGGACGGCCTCCTGCGCGCCCTGCCCCTGGAGCTGGAATGGCTGGACGTCGGCTCCTGGCTCTCCTATCTCCAGCTCTCGCCCCGCGACCCGGCGGGCAACGCCGTCCTGGCGAAGCGCTGCCTGCTGGAGGGCTGCCGGGGTTCGCTGGCCCTTTCGGAGGATCCCCGGCACCTGGTCGCCCTGGTGGGCTGCGAGGACCTGATCGTGGTGCACACGCCGCTGGCCACCCTGGTCTGCCGGAAAGACCAGGCCGAGCGGGTCAAACAGCTGGCCCGGCTGGCCGCGGAGCGCTACGGGCCGGAGTATGGCTGAAGCCGGACCAGGTGCCGCACTGCGCGAAACCCTCTCCTACCAACCGGTGGAACTGGGCTTCGGGACCAGCGGGCTGCGCGGCCTGGTGGCCGACATCAGCCAGCTGGAGGCCTACCTCAACACGCGCGGCTTCCT
>MIBK01000060.1:40239-40386 GCA_001829505.1 Spirochaetes bacterium RBG_16_67_19
GCGCCGCCGCGGACGCGGGCTTCCGCCCGGAGTACCTGGGCAAGATCCCTTCCCCCGCGCTCATGCATTTCGCCCTGCGCCGCCGGGCGGCCAGCGTCATGGTCACTGGCAGCCACATCCCCTTCGAGCGCAACGGCATCAAGTACA
>MIBK01000060.1:40498-40610 GCA_001829505.1 Spirochaetes bacterium RBG_16_67_19
CCGGGGCATGCTGAAAGCGGAGCAACGCCGCCCCCTGCCCGCCGTGGAGCCCCAGGGCGCGGAGGAGTACCTGCGCCGCTACCTGGACGCCTTCCCGCCCGGCATCCTGCGC
>MIBK01000060.1:40693-41094 GCA_001829505.1 Spirochaetes bacterium RBG_16_67_19
GCTGCCGGCCGGCAGGACCGAGACCTTTCTGCCCATCGATACCGAGGCCGTGGACCAGGCCCTGCTGGCCAACGTTCAGGCCCTGGTAGATACGGCCGCCGCCGGGGGGGCGGGGGCGCTAGACGCCGTGGTCTCCACCGACGGCGACGGAGACCGCCCCCTCCTGCTGGCCGTCGGGGACGGCCAGGTGCGCTTCGTGTCCGGGGACCTGCTGGGCCTGCTGACCGCCGAATACCTGGGCGCGACGGACCTGACCGTGCCGGTGAGCGCGAGCGACGCGCTGGAGCTCTTCTTCCGCGGGCGGCCGGTGAAGCTGCGGCGCACGCGCATCGGCTCGCCCTACGTGATCGCGGAGATGCGCCAGGCCGGCTGGGAGAACAACGGCGGCTTTCTCACCGCCG
>MIBK01000060.1:41109-41846 GCA_001829505.1 Spirochaetes bacterium RBG_16_67_19
CCGGCGGCGGGCGGCTTCAGCCGCTGCCCACGCGCGACGCCCTGCTGCCTCTGCTGTGCGTGCTGGCCGCTTCCCGCAGCCGCGGCCTGGACGTCCTGCTGGACCGCCTGCCCCGGCGATTCAGCAGGTCCGCGCTGCAGCGCCCGTATCCGCGTGAGCGCTTCGCGGCCATCGCCGCGGCCCTGGCCCCGCCGCGGGCGGGCATCCGGGAGGCCCGCTTCCCCTCCGCGGACGAAGGGCTGCGACGCGTGCAACGGAGCCTGGAAGAGGCCTTCCCGCCCGCGGAGGGCTTCTCCCCCGTGGCCTGGGTCAACTGGCTGGACGGGCTGCGCGTGGGCTTCGCGGACGGACGCATCGCCCACCTGCGCGCCTCCGGCAACGCCCCGGATCTGCGCCTGTACGCCGTGGCCGACAGCCCCGACGAGGCGGACCGCCTGGCGGAGCATGTGCTGCAGGGCGGCGTGCTGGTCCGGCTGGAGGCCCTGGCGGAGGAGCGCCAGGCGGCCGCGGACTTCGCGGCCGCCCCAAGGCCCCTGCTGCTGCGCGGGGCGGTGCAGCACTACGCCTGGGGCGGCACGCGCTTTATCCCGGAGCTGCTGGGCCGGTCCAACGACGAGAACAGGCCCTGGGCCGAGCTGTGGCTCGGGGCCCATCCCCGGGGGCCTGCAGCCGTGCAGCTGGAAAAGGCCCCGGGTGGGTGGCTGGCCCTGGACCGGCTGATCCGCGCGGCTCCCGAG
>MIBK01000060.1:41871-42734 GCA_001829505.1 Spirochaetes bacterium RBG_16_67_19
CTTCGGGGGCGAGCTCCCCTTCTTATTGAAGGTGCTGGACGCACGCGACACCCTCTCCATCCAGGTGCATCCGTCGCGCCGGAAGGCCCGGGAGGGCTTCGCCCGGGAAAACGCCGCCGGCCTGAGCCCGGGCTCCCCGGAGCGCAGCTACCCTGATGCGAACCCCAAGCTGGAAGCGCAGGCGGCCCTCAGCCGGGTATGGATGCTGCACGGCTTCCGGCCGATTCGGGAGCTTGCCGCGCTGCCCGCCCTGGTGCCGGAGCTGGCCGGAGTCTTCGACGGGCTGGCCCGGCCCCGCGGCGTGCGCCGGCTGTGCTCGCGCCTCATGAGCCTCCCGCAGGAAACAGTGGATGCCGTCCTGGGCCCGCTCCTGGCGCGCCTGGAAAAGCGGGAGCCCGAGGACAAGGGCTCTCCCGACTATTGGGCGCTGCGCGCCTCCCGGCAGCACCCGAGGCCGGGAGGGGGGATCGACCGGGGGATCTTCTGGATCTACCTGCTGAACCTGGTGGGCCTGGAGCCCGGGCAGGGGACCTTCCAGCCCGTCGGCCTGCCCCACGCCTACCTGGAAGGCACCGCCGTGGAGCTGATGAGCAACTCGGACAATGTGCTGCGCGGCGGTCTCACCTCGAAAAGGGTGGAAGCGGCCGAGCTGCTGCGGGCCGCCGTGTTCCGCTGCGGCCGCCCGCGCATCCTGCGGCCGCGGGCGGTCTCGCCGGTGGAATGGGTCTATCCCACCCCCGCGCGCGAGTTCCGCCTGAGCCGCCTGGAGCTGCCCGCCGGCGGCGCCTGCGGCCTGGGCGGCCGCGGCCCGAGCTGCCTGCTGCTGACCGCGGGGACCGCTGAGCTGGAAGGCGGCGGGGGCC
>MIBK01000060.1:42823-44938 GCA_001829505.1 Spirochaetes bacterium RBG_16_67_19
CGGGCCAGCCTGCCCTGAGGAAGGTTGGGGCGGCTCAGGTTTCGCAGGCGCGGGCGATACGCTTCAATCTTGCAGCGGCCAGATGCTTCCGGGCGGGATTCTTGTCCTTGCGGACATTGGCCGCGTATTTGTCGAGATACGCCTTTTCCAGCCCAGCCAGGCGTTCCTCGCTCAGGTACCGCCGTCCCAGGTCGTAGAACGCCTTGTGCTCCGCGAACGAGGACCACGGGTAGGACCGGTCCACGGGCTGGAACAGGACGTCGACGAGCAGCCGGTCGGCGGTTTGCTTGCTTCTCGTGGACAGGTCCAGGAGCCTGAGCGCGAGCTCCAGGGTCGAGAGGTCATCCGCGGACAGCTCGACCGGCGCGGATACGTCCAATCCGATGAGCAGCGCCTCCTGTCCCGCGAGCAGCGCCCGGGCCTCCCGGACCGGCAGGTTCGACATGATATAGCCGTCCGCGTGGGCATGGCCTTCGATCTCCACGGCCGGGAAGATGAACGGGATGGCGCAGGAGGCCATGACCGCCTTCATCAGTCCATCCGGTCCCCTGTCGGCGGTAAAGACCACGGGGACTCCCTCGACCAGGTCCACGGCCACGGCCGCGAAGGGGATCTTCAGGGTCTGGAAGGTGATGCCTTCGAAGATCCGGCCGAAAAGGGATACGGCGTCTTTCTCCGCGACCATGGCCGAGGTGGCCAGGGCTTTGCCCAGATGCATGCCGTTCTTCAGGGTCCCGGCCAGCCCGGATATGAAATGCCGTATCCCGAACTGCACATGACCGTCCGCCGGCTTCCTTTCCCCGAAGTACTTCCCTTCGAACTCCCGGAACTCGCCGGAGCCGAAAACCAGCTCGACCTCCCGGAAAACATCCCCGACGTTGCCGAAGTGACAGTAGAGCGCTCCGAACAGGGCGCCCGCGGAGGTGCCGACCACCAAGTCGGGCCTGAGCCCCCTGTTCTCCAGCGCCTCGATCAGCCCGAGATGGGACAAACCGGTGGCCGCTCCACCGGAGAGTACATAGACGATCTTCGGGGCGTATCTGCCCAGACCGCGATCCGAACGGATCCTTTCTATGCAGCCTGACACGATGACGGGATTAGGATCTGCGGCCGATGACGCCCAGCGTGAGGAGCAATCCAACCACGGCTGAAGCTACGCCGCCCAGGATGAACCACAGCGTTTGGTTGGTCAGGCGCCCCCTGAACACGGTGCTCAGGTTGTCAGCCAGCGAGCGGGACGCGACGATCCCCATGATGATCAGGACGATTCCCGCAATCAACAGAAGCACTCCCAGAACCCGGCTGATGCTCATTCACCAGAGGATACCGCTGGTGTCGGACATTGTCCAATGGATGGGATTCGTTTGGCTGCGGCTGTCGCTTGTATCTACTTCTTCTGCCTGGCGCCCACGACATACCCCACGAGCCCCGAGAGAACGGCGGCAAGGCAGATCGGCAAGAGCGTCCAGGTCAGATTGGCGGATGGCTCGAAGAGCTTCACCAGGCCGGTGAAGATAAACCCGATCACCAGCCCTATGAGGCCCGAAAGAACCACCCGAAATAATGAAGAACCTTTCATTGAGGACAGAGTACAGCGCAGGCGCCGCCTGTCAATAGCGGCTCGCCCGCCTTACAACCCCGTAATGCTGGTGCAACTTCTTTGTCACCTGGGCGGCCTAAACTGTAGAGAGGAGGAACCCGTGAGCACCTACCTGCTGGAAACCGTTCCGCGGACCCTTCGCCAGCCGGAGGTCCCCAGGCTGGCCGTGCTGTCGCGCTCCCTGCTGCTCCGGGAAGCCTTGGCCCGGCGGCTGGCCCTGTTGAACGTGGAAATCACGGCCTTCGCGGACTTCGAGGCGCTGGCGCGGGAGCTGCAAAGTGACCGCCCCGCCCTGGTGCTGGTGGACGGGGACGGCTGGGAGCGGCCCTGGGACGCCCTGATCCGGGGCCTGAAGCTCAAGAGGAAAGAGATCCCGGCCCTGCTGCTGATCGCCAGCCTGAACGTCGAGCAGGTCCTGGAAGCTCCGGCGTTGGGCATCAGCGCGGTGCTCCTGAAGCCTTTCAAGCCCGAGGAGCACACCGCCCGGATCTACGATCAATTCCTGGAGGCGCAGG
>MIBK01000060.1:45047-48401 GCA_001829505.1 Spirochaetes bacterium RBG_16_67_19
ACATCTCCGCCGGCGGGGCGAGGATGGAGCTCCCGGACCCGCCGGCCGCGGCACGCCTTGTCCCCGGCAGCCGCTGGGCGGTAGCCAACCTGGGGATCGGAGGGGCCAGGGCCGGCATCAGCTTCAGGGTCGTGCACCGCGCCCCGCGCAGCATCGGAGTGGCCTTCGAGCAGCTCAGCGACAAGAGCGGTGCCTTCCGGGAAGCCCTCCAGGGCTTCGACCGGCAAGTTTTCGGATCCGTCCTGCCGCGGCGCGCCTGGTAGCCGGGGCGCTCAGATCAGCATGCCGCCCGTGCAGTCCACGGTGGTGCCGACGATGTTGAAGGCCTTGTCGGAGCAAAGAAAGGCCACCAGGTAGCCCAATTCCCGCGGCTCGGCGAAGCGACCCGCCGGGATGCGGGAGACATAGGAGTCCAGCAGGTTTTCCTTGCGCCACTTGTCCTCGTTGATCGGGGTGCGCACCATGCCGGGCGCCACCCCGACCACGCGCACGCCCTTGCCGGTGAGCTCGCGGGCCAGCGCCCGGGTGAGCATGGCCACCCCGGCCTTGGCCGTGGCGTAGTGGGCGTGCCCGCCGGTGTTGAGCTGGAAGCCGGACTTTGAGGAGATGTTCACGATCGTCCCCTGCCGGCCCGCCTCCACCAGGTGCGCAGCCACGCGCCGGGCCAGGTAGAAGGGGCCGTTCAGGTTGACGTCGATCACCCGGTCCCAGTTGGCGTCGCTCATGGCCAGCACCTCCTCGGTGGGCCAGATGCCGGCGTTGTTGACCAGGATGTCCACCCGCCCGAGCTCCCGGATCGTATTGGCCACCATGGCCTCCGCGTCGGCCGGCTTGGAGACGTCGCCGTAGACCGCGATGGCCCGCGACCCGTGTTTGCGGGCCAGCTCCGACGCGAAGGCTTCGCTGGCCGCCCCGTCCACGATGTAGTTCACCGCGACCTGGACCCCTTCCTCGGCCAGGTAGTCGCTGATGCCGGCGCCGATGCCGGTCCCTCCGCCGGTCACCAGGGCCACCTGCCCCTTGAGATTAAGGTCCATCGTCTACCTCGCAACCTTGAAGGCCGCGTACTTGCTCAGGGAAGGATCGTAGCCGAACTGCCGGGAAACGCGCAAGGCGTGCTCCCGGACCACCCTGCCGACCTGGTCCAGATCTATTTTCGAAAGCCGGAACTCGGGGCCGGAGAGCCAGAGGGAGGCGATCGGGTACTCGCGGTAGTCGAAGATCGCGCTGGCTACGCAGAACAGCTCGGTCACCTCCTCGCCCAGGTCCAGTGCGTAGCCCTTCTCGTGAATCGACTCGATCTCCTGGAGCATGGTCTTCATGCCCGGGATGGTCCGGTCGGTGAAACGGGTGAAGGCGATGTGGTCCAGCAGGTCCCGCTGCTCGCCCTGGGGCAGGAAGGCCAGGATAGCCTTGCCGGGGGCGGAGGCGTGGATCGGCACGCGGTGCCCGATCTCGATGGTGAACTTCACGTGCTGAAAGGAGGGCAACTGCTCCAGGATCACCACCTGGCTCTGCGCCAGGGTGCCCACGAAGATGGTCTCGTTGACCTCGTCGCGCAGGGCGTACATCTCCTTCAGGGATGCCTCGATCAGGTTGGTGCGCTGGATGCCGGCGTAGCCCAGGGAGAGGATTTTCGGGCTGAAGCGGTAGATCTTGTCGTGCTCCAGCAGAAAGCTGTTCGCTGCCAGGGTGCGCACGATGCGGAACACGCTGTTCTTGGGCAACCCCAGATGGTTGGCGATCTCGGTGACCGAGTTGCCCTGCGGCTGGGCGCTCAGGTGCTCCAGGATCTTCAGCGCCCGGTCCAGGTTGGGGATGATGTAGGAGGCCTTTTTGCCAGACGTTGCCAGGGGATCCCTCCAGACTCAGGCCGCGGCCCGCGCCAGCGCGCGCCTGCGTGCAATAGCCAGCACCTTCTCGTTCAACTTCTTCTATGCTCTCGCTGCAGCTACGGTTTTCTTGCTGATATTCTTCATGACCTTCTCATTCAACACTATGGCTAAAACAAAAATAATGCCTTTCAAAATACTCTGCCAGAAGGTCAGAATATTCAACATATCCAGGCCATTTCCCAGACAGGCGACCACCAGGGCGCCGAAGAAAGTGCCGATAACGGAACCTTTGCCGCCGGAAAGGCTTGTACCCCCAAGTATGATTGCCAGGATTACGTCAAATTCAAAACCAACCATGCCTCTCGGATCACCGGCGCTCAATCTTGATGCGGACATGACGCCCGCAAATCCGGCAAGCCCTCCAATAATAACATAGATGGCGAAAATGATCGCTGCCGTATTGATTCCGGAAAAGAAGGCCGCGTTCTTGTTTCCGCCGATAGCCAGTGCATATTTTCCAAGAAGGGTCTTCTTTTCAATGAACACAAAGATGAGCAGCGCAATGATTATGAATACGACAAATATCGGCAATCCGAGGAAATCTCTGCTTGCCAGATTGCCGATTTCCGGCGGCATGTTGTCCCGTATGGTTGCGCCATTAGCCAGGATCAGGGCAACCCCTCTGGAAATATACATCATGCATAGCGTGGCGATAAAAGGCGGGAAATTGAATTTCGCCACCATTGTTCCATTGATTACACCTATGAGGATTCCGACAACAACGGCGACAATTCCCGCCGGAAGTAAGGCCATTCCGCTCTTGATCATCAAGGCGTAGACACATCCGGCAAAAGAGACAACGCTTCCCGTAGACAGGTCATAATTCCCCGTCATCATAAGAATCTCGCCGCAGAAGCGACGATGATGATCATCGCTGTTTGTTTCAACACGTAGAAGTAATTATCAAGTTGGAAGAAGCTATCCCCCGCCGTGATGATAAAAAAAACATTTATCAGCAGGAAGAAGGAAACGATGATGAAGATCGGGTTTTTGCGTATGCGGTTCATATTTTGGACTCGCCTTCTGCGATGATTTTCATGATCTGGTCGTTATCGATATTCTTCCCGTTCTTGATCGTGGCAGAAACTCTCCCATTGTTCATGAATACGATTCTGTCGCATAGATGAAGGATTTCCGGCAGTTCCGATGAGAATACGATGACGCCTTTCCCTTGATTGGCAAGATTTCTGGTTATGTCATGAATTTCGAGTTTTGCTCCGACATCGATGCCCCGGGTCGGTTCATCCATCAGGAGCACATCGCTTTCCCTGTTCAGACACTTGGAGATGACAACCTTCTGCTGATTTCCTCCGCTCAAGAACGCGGCTTTCTGCTCCCTGTCTCTGGCCGCAATGGAAAGCATCCTGATGTAGTCATCCGCGATCTTGTTTTCCTTTGGCCTGCTGATGATGCCATTCTTGAGAATCGACTTGATTTTCATCATTGGAATGTTGTTTTT
>MIBK01000061.1:0-5901 GCA_001829505.1 Spirochaetes bacterium RBG_16_67_19
TCCCCCGAGCGGTCCGCGGCGCTGGGCTCTGCCCCCATGGAAAGCAGGAACAGGCAGGCCTCCCGGTTCCCGCTGCGCGCGGCCCAGCCCAGCGCCGTGGCGCCTTCGCGCGGGTCCCGGTCGCGCACCGCCGCGGGGCGGTCCTGGAGCCGCTGCACGAAGGCGGGAAGCGGCCCGAAGGCGGCCTCCGCGAACAGGGAGGCCTCCCCGCCCTTGGACCGCAGGTAGTCGTAGACTTCCTGGCGGCCGGCCCAGGCCGCATAAGCCAGCGCATTCCAGCCCAGCCGGTCCTCGGCGCGGAGCAGCGCGGGGTCCTGCTCCACCATCCGGCGCACCCGGGCCAGTTCCCCCCTTCTCGCGGCCTCGAACAGCCTGCCGGCAGGGGCAGGGGCCTCCGGCACAGGCCGGATGGCCAGGCCCGGGGTGGCACAGGAAACCAACAGCGCCAGGGCCGCCATGGCCCCAGCCGCGGCCCGCAGTCTACTTGCGGTATGGGAGGAACACATAATCGCGGAACTCACCGCGCGGATTCTTGTCCCCATACGGATGGGGCTCGTTGGCATTGGCGTGGCAGTCGAAGCAGAACTCGTAGTCGATGACCGTCTCCTGCCCGGAGGCCATGTCCCGCACCACCCACAACCAGCCCCCGCGAGCCAGGGGGTCTTTCGGCTTCTTGATCATGACGGTGAGCTGGAAGGGCGCCTCCCCCTGCCGAAACTGCAGCCCCGCATAGACCTCTTTGACGATGACCGTGCCCTCCGGGTACTCGTGAACGACGCGCCCCTGGCGCTCCGTGATCCGCACATCCTCACCGCTCTGGTTCAGGTAGATCCGGCGTCGATGATCCTCGTGTCCCGGCACTGGGTAGTCCAGGTCCCGCTCGGTGGGGCGCTCCCAGGAGGCGTAGTCCGCCGGCACCAGGGCCCGGGGCGCCGGCCGGGCGCAGGAGAGCGCCAGCAGCGCGACTGCGGCCAGCGCGACGTGGGGCAACAGGGCGGAGGCCCGCCGCGGGTTCAAGCCGGCCCCCCGGGGAGGGCCAGAATCTGGTACACGGCCAGCGCCTCCGTCTTGCCCTTGACCTTCAAGTGCGCCGGACCCCGGGCTTTGACCCGGGCGCGCAGCGGGGAATACACGCTCTCCGTGACCAGGACCATGCCCGGCCGGGCCGCCGCGCACAGGCGCGCCGCCACGTTCACGTGATCGCCGATCACGGTGAAATCCGCCCTTTTCTCTGAACCGACCAGGCCCAGGATCACCTCGCCGGAGTCCAGGCCGATGCCCACCTTCAGGCCATCGTAACCGGCAGCGCGGCCCAGTTCCTCCTGGATTTCCAGGGCCGAGCGGCAGGCGTTCTCCTCCCGCCGCTCGCCGGAGAACACGGCCACCACGGCATCGCCCACGAACTTGTCCACGTCCCCGCCGTTGCGGTGGATGATCTCGGTCTGCACGTTGAGCAGCCGGTTCAGCGCCTCCACCACCTGCTCCGGGGGATGGCGCTCGGCATAGGCGGTGAAGCTGCGCACGTCGCTGAAGAACAGGGTCATGGACGCCTTGGCGCCGCGCTCCCGGTTGCGGATGGATTGCAGGGTGGAGCCGGAGACGAACTTGGAGAGCTGGAAGCGCTCGTACAGCCCCTGCACCATCTCGTTCACCCTTTCGCCCAGCGCGCCGATCTCGTCGCGGCTGCCGATCCTCGCCCTCACGCTGAAGTCTCCCCCCCGCACCCCCGCGCACACTTCCCCCAGATGGCGTACGGGCCGCACCAGGGTGACCTGCAGGAAGCGGGCCAGCAGCACGGCCAGCAACGGCACCAGGACGGCGAAAATCGCGGCGGCCAGCAGCAGATTGTTGCGCTGCTGCACGGCCTCGCGGGTCACGTCGGAGCGGATGTGGATGACCCCGCGCACGGTATGCGTGCTGCCGTGGCAGCCCGCGCATTTGGGCAGGTTGAGCAGGGTCTTGTAGATCAGGGCGTAGCTCCTCTCCCCTTCCGCCTGCTGGTAAAGGACAGTGCGTCGCTCCTGGACCGCGCGGGTGAAGTTCATGTCCGCCGCGATCATCCGGGCGTCGGACATCAGCAGCGGCTTGGCCCGGAAGTAGATCCTTTCCAGGTTGGCGTTCACCGTTTCGATGGTCCTGTTGTCCGAGAAGGCCTCCACGCCGTCGGCGCGGTACAGGCTGACCTCGAAGGTGCCCGTGGCCTGGCGGATGTCGGCAAAAAGACGGACGGCCACGGGGGCCTCCCCGGGGAGCATGGCGTTCTTGATGGACTGGTAGAGGATCTCCGACTGGCGCTGCAGGTTCTCGGCGTTGGCCCGGCGCAAATCGCGGTTCTGGGCATAGGCCAGGTAGACGATGGCCGCGCCGATGCCCAGCGCCAGGCTGGAGACCAGGATGAAGTTGACCTTGCGGGCCAGCGGCACGAAGCGGCGCAAGGGGGCAGCCTCCTTCAACCGTACAGCGGCACGTCGAAGCCGGCCAAGGCCTTGAGCTTCGGCTCCACCCGCTGCCGGCGGCGCTCACCAGCCTCCCGCAGCGAGGCCAGGCGGCCTTCGGCCACGTCCAGGCGCAGGTTCCCCGGGGCCCCGGTGTGGGTCTTGCGGGCGATGGCTTCACGGGGGTCCCGTTCCCCCAGCGCCGCGAGGTCCGCGGCCACGCGGCGGTAGGCATCGCGGAAGGGCACCCCCTCGGCGACCAGCTCCAGGGCCCGGTCGGCGGCATAAATCTCCGGCCGGAAGCCCGCGGCCAGGCGCTCCTCGTTCACCCCCAGGCGCCCCATGAGCAGGTCCACCACCTGCACGCTGGCCAGGCCCAGCGTGCAGCCTTCCATGAACGGGGCCTTGGTCTCCTGCAGGTCGCGGTTGTAACCCGAGGGCATGGCCCGCAGGATCGACTTGATCTGGGCTCCGCGCGCCGAAACCGCGGCCGTCTTGGCCCGCACCAATTCCAACAGGTCGGGATTGCGCTTCTGCGGCATGATACTGGAGCCCGCGCACAGCTCCTCCGGCAGGGCGAAGTAGCCGAACTCGGGCAGGGAGAACAGGATCACGTCCTGGGCCAGGCGGCTCAGGGTTAGCATGACCTGCTCCACCGCGTCCAGGATCACCGACTCGACCTTGCCGCGGCTGTTGTTGGCCGCCAGCACGTTGTTCTGTACCCGGGCGAAGGCCAGCAGGTCGGCCACCATCTCCCGGTCCAAGGCCAGCGGCACCCCGTAGCTGGCGGCCGAGCCCAGCGGGCAGGCGTCGTTCAGCTCGTAGGCCGCCTCCGACAGGAGCAGGTCGTCCAGGAGCTCCTCGGCGTAAGCCGCCGCCCACAGGCCCACGGAGCTGGGCATGGCCAGCTGCATATGCGTGCGGCCCGGCATGGGAACCAGCTGGTGGCTCCGGGCGAAGCCGATCAGGGTGGCGGCCAACCCCAGGACGGACCGCTGGAACTCCAGCAGGAAGGCCCTGCCGTACAGGCGCAGGGCGGCCAGGACCTGGTCGTTGCGGCTGCGGCCGGCGTGGATCTTCTTGCCCGCCTCCCCCAGGCGGGCCACCAGGAAGTTCTCGATGGCGGTGTGGCAATCCTCGTCCGCCGCCGCGATGGGGAAGCGGCCCGCCAGGTTCAGGCGTACGATTTCCGCCAGGCCCCCGTGCAGGGAGGAGCTTTCCCCGGCGGACAGCAGGCCGATCTTCTCCAGCATGGCGGCGTGGGCCATGCTGGCCAGGCAATCCGCGTTGACCAGGTCCCGGTCCAGCAGGTAGTCCCGGCCCACGGTGTAGCGCTCGACCAGCTCGTTCAGGGTCACGCCCTTTTGCCACAGCTTGCTCATGGGTCGGCCTGTCTTCCGGCGTAGCGCCCCGCTCGGGCCCGGACGACCTCGGCCAGGATCTGGCGCACCGCGGTCTGGTCCCGCCGGCCCCGGGCCAGGGCCTCGCCCTGCTCGGCCAGGAAACGCTCCTCCATATCGTAGAGGTCGCGCTCCAGAGCCCCGGACCACAGCAGGCGGGTGATCTCCAGCGGCGTGTCCTTCAGGGCCAGCAGGCGCTCGGTCTCCCTGACGGCCAGGAACCAGCGCACGTCGTCCAGCGACAGGTCCAGCTCCTCCAGCAGCTCGGCGATCTTCATGGCTCAAGCGTAGGGTACCCGCTCCCCTTACCCCCCGTCAACCGCAGGGGGTGTCTTGCTCGCCCCCCCCGCCCTTTAGTATTCTGTAGGCCATGGCCAAACACAAATTCCAGACCGAAGTCAGCCGCCTGCTGCACCTGATCATCCACTCCCTGTACTCCCACCCGGAGATCTTCCTGCGGGAGCTGATCTCCAACGCCTCCGACGCCCTGGACCGCCTGAAATACCTGACCCTGACCGACGAGCAGTTCAAGGGCTACGCCTTCCTGCCGCGCATCGACATCGCCTTCGACCAGCAGGAGCAGAAGTGGCTCAGCGTATCGGACTCGGGCATCGGCATGGACGCCGAGGAGCTGGAGCGCAACCTGGGCACCATCGCCAACTCGGGCACGCGCCAGTTCCTGGACAGCCTGGCCGAGGAGGCCCAGAAAGGCTCCAACCTGATCGGCCAGTTCGGGGTGGGCTTCTACTCCTGCTTCATGGTTTCAGACCGGGTCGAGGTGGTGAGCCGCAGGGCCGGGCAGGACAAGGTCTACCGCTGGGGCAGCGACGGCAAAGGGGAGTTCGAGATCCAGGAGGTCCAGGACAAACAGCAGGGTACCACGGTGAAGCTCTTCCTCAACGAGCGGGGCAAGGAGTACGCCAGCCGCTGGCGCATCGAGGGCATCGTGCGCAAGTACTCCAACCACATCCCCTTCCCGATCCACCTGCACCACGCCGAGGACGGCAAGGAGCAGGTCGAGCAGATCAACTCCGCCTCGGCCCTTTGGCGGCGTCCGCGGGGGGAGATCAAAGACGAGGAGTACAACGAGTTCTACAAGACCCTCAGCCACGACCAAGAGGACCCCCTGGCCTTCATGCACACCCGGGCCGAGGGGGCCCTGGAGTATACGACCCTGTTCTTCATTCCCTCCCACGCGCCCGCGGACCTGTTCTGGGTGAACTACCGCCCGGGGGTCAAGCTGTACGTCAAGAGGGTGTTCATCACCGACGACGAGAAGGAGCTGCTGCCCACCTGGCTGCGCTTCGTGCACGGGGTCATCGACTCCGAGGACCTGCCCCTGAACGTCAGCCGGGAGCTGCTGCAGGAAAACCAGGTGCTGCGCTCCATCCGCACCGCGGCGGTCAAGAAGATCCTCGGCGAGCTGGAGAAGATGGCCCAGAACACCCCGCAGATGTACGCGGACTTCTACAAGGAGTTCGGGATCTGCATAAAAGAGGGGCTCTATCAGGATCCGGCCAACCGGGAAAGCCTGCTCACCCTGGTGCGCTACAAGTCCAGCTCCCAGGAGGGCCTGAGCTCGCTCTCGGGCTACAAGGAGCGCATGGCCTCCGGGCAGAAAGCCGTCTACTACCTGGCCGGGGACCGGGAGGAGAAGATGCGCGCCTCCCCGCTGCTGGAAGCCTACAAGAAAAAAGGCCTGGAAGTGCTGCTCATGGACGACGGCATCGACGAGCTGGTGGCCGCGGCGGTGGGCCGTTACCAGGACATCGAGCTGAAGGCCGTGAACCGCAGCGGCGCCGGGGAGGACCTGTCCACCGAAGCGGACAAGGCCCAGGCCAAGGACCTGGCCCCACTGCTGGCCCGCATCCGCAAGGTGCTGGGCGAGGAGGTCAAGGACGTGCGCGCCTCCGCCCGGCTGGAGGATTCGGCGGCCTGCGTCGTGATGGACGACAGCGACCCGACCGTGCAAATGCAGCACCTGGCCCGGGCACTGGGCCAGAAGGACCTGCCGGAGGTCAAGCCGATCCTGGAGCTCAAACCCAACCACGAGCTAGATCGGAAGA
>MIBK01000061.1:5913-19091 GCA_001829505.1 Spirochaetes bacterium RBG_16_67_19
GGAAGGGGAGCTGTTGAACGACGCCAGCCACCTGCTGCTGGAGCAGGCCCTGATCCAGGAAGGGGCGGAGCTGAAGAACCCCGCGGAGTTCGCCCGGCGCCTGACCCGCGTGCTGGCCAGGGCCGTCTAGATGCGATAGACTGCACGGCGGCTTTTGCTCACCGCCGGAGTGGTGGAACTGGCAGACACAGAGGACTTAAAATCCTCTGGCCCGCAAGGGCCGTAGCGGTTCGACCCCGCTCTCCGGCATCCTAGCCTTTGGCCAGCCACTCCCTGGCTTCGCGCAGGATGGGCGCCAGCAGGGTGACCTGCGGGTTGCCTCCCCCGCCTTCCAGCTTCCGCCGCCACTGCTCCGGGGTGAAATGGCCGGCCAGCTCCGCGCGGCCCTTTTCGGCCTCGCCCCGCAGCTCCGCGCTGGTGCTGGCCGCCAGCATGTAGAGGGCCAGCAGGCGCAGCTCGGGAGCGGGAGCGCTCCGCAGCAGCTTCTGCAGCTCTTCGCCGGCCTCCTCCTGCCTCTTCAGCTGCATCAGGCTGAAGGCGTGGTTCCAGCGGATCCAGCCCCGGTCCGCCACCCCCTCTTGGGCGGCCAGCGGCCCGAAGTAGTCCGCCGCGGCCTGCGGGTCCCCGCGCAGCAGGTACGGCAGGCCGAAGGGCAGCGCCAGGGCGGGCAGCAGCCCCGGCCGGTCGCGGCGCACACGGGCCTCCAGGGCGGCGATGGGCTCGGTCTTACCCGTGATCAGGTAGGCGTTCAGCAGCAGGCGGCAGGAGGACTTGGCGAGGCGGCCGCGCCGGTAGATGGTGTCCTCCAGATGGCGGATCAGCGCCGGCCAGTCCTCGCGCTCCAGCAGGCGAAACAGCTTCCAATTCAGGGCGAAGTAGCCGTTAATGATGATGAGGGTGGCCAGGAACAGGGCGCCGGCGATCCAGTTCTTCTGGGCGAACAGGCGGAAATAGTCCACGCCCAGGAGGGCCAGCGGCAGCAGGAAGATGATCAGGAAGGCCGCCACAATCACCGCATTGAACAGGATGTACAGGGTTTTAAATTTCAAGCCAAGCTCCTATAATGATGACCCAGAGTCTATGGGATACCAGGGCCCGGGTCAACCGCGAGGAAACCCGCCATGAAGCGCCTTCCCCTGTCCGAACTGCGTGAGAACCAGTATTTCGACGCCCCGGTGTACCTGGATGAGGGCTACATCCTGCTTTCCCCGGACGTGCACACCCCCCAGGAGCTGCGGGAGCGCCTGGCCCGCTGGGGCTACGAGGCGGTGTACTGCGACGGGAACCCGGTGGAAGCGCCGGCCAACAGCGGGCCGGCGGTGGCGGCCAAGTCCACCCTGGAGCTGGACGTCCAGGAAAGACAGCAGATGGAGCAGGCCCGCAAGCTGTATTTCAGCCTGATCAGCTTCACCGTGGAGAGCTTCGCCCGCTTCGCCGAGGCCAACCGCCTGGATCTGGCCGGCATCACCGAGCGGGTGAAGGGGCTGATCGAGCTGGTGAAATCCAGCCGCGATTCCATCCTGCGGCTGCCGGAGTTCGTGTACATTTCCGACAACTACCTTCACCAGCATAGCCTCAACTGCGCGATCCTCTCCCTGGCCATCGGAGACTACCTGAAGCTGCCGCCGCACCGCCTGATCGAACTGGGCACCGGCGCCCTGCTGCACGACATCGGCATGCTCAAGATTCCCGACGCCCTCTACCTGAACCCCAGGCAGCTGGGCCCCCGGGAATGGCAGATGATCAAGGCCCACCCGATGTTGAGCTATCGCATCCTGAAGGGCTTCTCCGTCGCCGACACCATCGCCCTGACGGCCTACGAGCACCACGAGCGGCTGGACGGGACCGGATATCCGCGGGCCCTGGCCGGGGAAAAGATCACCGTGTATTCGCGCATCCTGGCGGTGGCCGACTCCTATGAGTCCATGACCACCAAGCGCCCCTTCCGGGTCAATCGGGAGGGGCACGCCGCCCTGCTGGAGCTGCTGAAGGGGCGCGGGGTGTTCTACGACGAGGCCGCGGTCCGCGCCCTGATCTACTGCCTTTCGGTCTATCCCCTGGGCACCACGGTGCTCCTGTCCAATGCCGCCATGGGGCGGGTGATCCGCACCGACCCGCGCTCGCCCAAGACCCCCATCGTGCAGATCCTGATCGACAAGGACGGCAACCGCCTGCGGGAGTTCGCCGCGGTGGCCTCCTCGGAAGCGGGCACCGAACAGGCCCCTGCCATCCGCCGCAACCTGAGTTGGAAGGAGGTAGAGGCTCACAACCTCTACTGATGGACATCACGGTCACCTTCCCTTCCGGGGCCGTCCGCCGCTTTCCAGCGGGCACCCAGGCGGGGGAAATCCTGTCGGATCGCGAGTTCGCCGCTCCCCCCTCCCCGATCGTGGCCGTCCTGGCCAACAACGCCCTCTCCAGCCTGAGCTACCCGATCGACATCAACTGCCGCCTGTCTCCGGTGCTGCTGGCCTCGCGGGAGGGGGCGGGCATCTACCGCCGCTCCCTGTGCTTCCTGGCGGCCATCGCCGCCCGTGAGGCGTTCCCGGGGCGCCGCCTGGTCCTCGGCCATTCCCTGGGCCACGGCTACCTGTACTATTTCGACGGGCAGGGGGAGGTTGCCGCGGAGGACCTGGCGGCCCTGGGCGCCCGCCTGCGCGAGCTCGCCTCCCGGCGGCTTCCCATCCGCCGGCAGGTCATCGCCTACGAGGAGGCCATCCGCTACTTCCAGGAGGCCAGGCAGGCCGACACGGTGCTGCTGCTGAAGAACCGCAACGAGCCCAAGGTGCCCGTCTATTTCTGCGGGGACTTCATGGACCTGGCCCATGCCCCCCTGGTTCCCGACACGGGACTGCTCTCGGTATTCGACCTCACGGCCTATCCGCCCGGTTTCCTGCTGCGCTACCCGCCCTGGAACCATCCGCAGCGCATGGCCAGCTTCGAGGAGAATCCGGTGCTGGCCGCGATCTACCGGGAGTACAAGGACTGGGGCAAGATCCTGGGGGTCAGCTGCGTCGGGCACCTGAACGACCTGATCGCCGAGCGCAGGGTGCGGGAGTTCATCCAGGTGGCCGAGGCGCTGCATGACAAGAAGATCGCCCTGATCGCCGACCGCATCAACGAGCGGCGGGACACGGTGAAGGTGGTGCTGATCGCCGGGCCCTCCTCCTCGGGCAAGACCACCTTCTCCAAGAAGCTGGCCGTGCAGCTGCGCGTGCTGGGCAGAAACCCCGTGCTCCTGGCCCAGGACGACTACTTCGTGCCGCGGGAGCTCACCCCCCGGGACGAGGAGGGCAATTACGACTTCGAGAGCCTGGCGGCCATCGACGTGGGCCTGCTCAACCGGCAGCTGCTGGCCCTGGAGGCCGGGGAGGAGGTGGAGATCCCGCGCTTCGACTTCCACTCAGGGCAGCGCCGGCCCGCCGGAGTGCGTCTCCGGCTCCCCGGCCGCGGGGTGGTGCTATTGGAGGGCATCCACTGCCTGAACGACGAGCTGACCCCGGCCATACCGGCCGGGAGCAAGTACAAGGCCTACGTTTCGGCGCTCACCCAGCTGAACCTGGACGACCACAACCGCATTTCCACCACGGACAACCGGCTGCTGCGCCGCATCGTGCGCGATCACCAGTTCCGCGGCCGGCCGGCCGGGGGCACCTTGAGCATGTGGCAGTCGGTGCGCAACGGGGAGGACCGCAACATCTTCCCTTTCCAGAACACCGCGGACTCGGCCTTCAACTCGGCGCTGGACTACGAGTTGAGCGTGCTCAAGGTGTACGCCGAGCCGCTGCTCAAGACGGTCAAGCCCGACCACCCCAAGTTCCACGAGGCGCTGCGCCTGCTGTCCTTCATCGCCAATTTCGCGCCCATCCCGCCCGGCTGGGTGCCGGACTACTCGATACTGCGGGAGTTCATCGGGGAGAGCGCGTTCAATTACTAACCTGCGGCTATTGCCGCCCTTTAGCACGCTACTGCGTATTGAAAGGGAGCTTCAGCCGAGCTTCTTCTGCACGATCTCGATGAAGTCCGGGTCCGGCGAGGTGAACATCAGGCCGAAGCCGCTGTCGGTCAGCTCCCCCTGCTTGGAGAGCACGCGCGCGGAGCGCACCACCCGGGCCCTGCCCTTGTAGTACTTGCGGCCGTCGTCGTCGATCAGGATCTCCAGCTCTTCGCCCAGCTGGAACAGGCTCAGGTCCTCGGTGGATACGAAGATGCCCCCGATGCACAGGTCGCGGCTGCGGAACTCCATGATCTCCACCTCGTCGTTGTCCTTGCGCTTGCGCACCGTCGTGGTGATCATTACCCGCTTGCGGTCGCCGCTCCTGCGCTCCTCCATGCCCACCTCCTGCCTCGGATCAGTATACCCTCGCCTCCAAGGGCTGTCAAATACATGCTATAATGAGGCCGGCACAGGAGGAAGGCGATGGGACGCATGCTCCGGGTGGCGTTGCTCATGTTGTCGGCTGCCGCGGCGGTCTGGGCCCAGTTCTACGAGCGGCTCGGGCCGGCGGAGCGCAGGGAGCTGGCCGAGGCTTACTATCTGGTGGGCAGGCAATACGCCTTGCAGGGCGAGCGGGCCAAGGCCCTGGAGTTCGAAGGCCTGGCCTTCCACCTCGATCCGGGGCTGGACCCGGCCGCCATCGCCGGCGAGGCCGCGCCGCCGGGGCCCGCGGCCGCGCGCCCGCAATCCGGCGCAGCGGCGGGCCAGGAGGCCCCCGAGGCGATGCAGGCGCTGCTGCAAAGTCGTTTCCTGCGCCTGGTGTCCGCGTTTCTGGCCGAGGATACCCCGACCCTGCTGTCGCTGATGGACGGATCGCTCTGGTTTGCCGCCTTCGCCGACGAGCTCGCTCAAAAGGCCATCGCCGGCGATCTGGCGGGCTTCTTCGCCCGGGCCGACCTCTCCGGAGGGCTCCCCCCCTCGGCGGTCTTCGATCTGGACAGCCTGCAGGTGAGCCCGGTAGCGGGAGCTCCCGAATGGGGCCCCTGCTACGCGGTGCTGGTCAACGCGCGAGCGGATTTCTCGGAAGAGGCGGCCTTCTGGGAGAAGCAGCAGCAGTACCTGTTCCACGCCCGGGAAGGTCAATGGCTGTTGTTCGCAGTGGGCTCGCCCCTGCCCCCCTCCGCCTGGAATCCGCAAAGCCCCCCGGCTCCGGCCCCTCCGGCCGCGGATCCTGGCAACCAGTTGAAGTCCATCCGGGAGGCGTTCCTGGCCTCCCTGCGCCATTTTCTGGCCAGGGAGCCCGCCGAGGCCTCCCGCTACTTCGCCAGTGAAATCCTCGTCCTCCGCCTGAACGCCACCCTGACCCGCGAGGAAATGGCCGCCACTTTCGAGGGCTACTTCGAGGCCGGCGACTTCGGCGGGGTGAGCGCGGAGCAGGTCGTGGACACCGGCACCATCAGCGTGGAGCCCTCGGAGCGCTTCGCCGACCGGAGGGCGGGCGCCGAGTACCGCCTGAGCGTACGCGCGCGCCTGGACCTTTCCGACCGGATCCCCTTCTGGACCCGTTTCCAGGAGTACTACTTCAGCCGGGAGGAGGGGGACTGGCGGATCTTCGCCATTTTCTGAAGGCCCGCACGTATCCGCAATTGCCCGGCAGGTAGCGGGAGAACCAGGCGTGGAAGATGGTCAGGCGCCGGCATTCGGGGCAGGCCCGGAAGCGCACGTCGTACACCCGGCACAGGCGGGTCTGCTGGTCCAGGTGGCGGCAGGGCCGTCCGTAGTCCACGATCATCCTGCCGCGGGTGTAGCTCTTCTCGTGGCAGCAGGCGCCGCAACGCCGGCACAGCGCCTCCCAGCGCGCGCTCAATACCGGCCTCAATCCGACAGGGGCGCGAAGTAGCCGCTCTGGGCCCGGCCGCTCCTGCGGGCCAGGGTCGCCTCCACCTGCAGGTCCAGGTAGCGGCGGCCGAAATCGGCGTCCGCGCGGCTCTTGTAGCGCAGCGTGTACAGGGGATAGATGCGCCGGGCTTCGGCCTCCGCCAGGGGCTCGATGCCGCGGGGAGCGAAGTAGAAGAGGCTCCCGCCGCCGGTCTCGGCGGCCAGGAAGTCCAGCTCCGGGCTTGGCTCGGGAGAAAAGTGCACGGCGTAGAAGGCCACCCCATTGTTGGCCAGGTAGCGGGCGACCTGGGACAGGGAGAACTCGCCGAAAGCGTCCGACTCCAGGCGCCCGCTGCCCAGGAACACCACGGCCCTGCGGGCGTGACGGCCGGCCAGCAGGGGCACGGCCTGGCGCACCGCCCGGTCGAAGCGCCAGCGGGGGCTCCAGCTCTCCAGGGTGGCGGCGCGTACCGCGGCCAGTCGCGGGCCCCCGAAGGCTCCCTCCAGGGCGGGCTTCTCCCCCGCGCTCAGCACGGCCAGCTGGCCCAGGTCCCGGGCCGGCACCAGGGCGAACAGCCGCTCCACGGCGCTCGCCAGGCCCCGGGCGTTATCCTTCATGGCCAGGGACTTCTCCACGACCAGGACCATGGCCATGGGCGGGTTGGCGCCCATCAGGTCCGGCTCGTTCACCTCGGCGAAGCGCTCGGTGACACGGAAGTTGTCGCGGGTCAGGCCGACCAGGCTGTGGCCCCAGCGGTCTCGGACGGTCAGGTCCACGAACACCTCCGGGAAGGAGTCGCTCAACACCCGCTCCACCTGCACGACCAGGCCGGTGTACATGTCCGCCATCTCCGAGAGCACCAGGACGCGGCTGCGGTCGAAGTCCACGGCATACAGGTCCCCGTTGGCGCTCACGGACAGGTGGGTGATCCGCCCGGCGTCCCCCGAGAGGTCCGCCAGGGTTTCCCAGTTCTCGCTCTCGACGTCGAAGGCGAGCAGGCGGTTGCCGTCCGCCACCAGCAGCGTGCCGGGATCACGGAAGACGATGCCCTCCGGGCCGGCGAGGCCGCCGTATTCACGCAGGAAGTTGCCGCTGGAGTCGAAGCGCAGGACCGCCCCCCGAGCCCGGTCGGCCACGAACACCTCCCCGTCCCGGGCGGCGATGCCCGTGGGCCCGGCCAGGGCACCTTTGAAGGACAGGATGAAGTTGCCGTCCAGGTCGTACTTGGCCACCCGCGAGTTGCCCCAGTCGGTCACGTACAGGTATCCGCCCGGGTCGGCGGCCAGGTACTGGGGGCCCAGGAAGGCCCCCGGGCCCCGGCCCGCGGTGCCGAACTCCGCGAGGCGCTCCCCGCGCAGGTTGGCCTTGAGCAGGCGGTTCCCGCCGTACTCGGTGATCCACAGGAAGCGGTCCCCCGTGCGGGGGTCGGCGACCTCCAGGCAGTCGAACGGCCGGTTGTAGCCCTTCAGGCCGCCGTTGAGGATCCGGCGCACGTGGTTGTTCACGTCCAGCTCCCCGATCTGGCCGGAGCCGAAGGCCACCACGTAGAAGCCGCCGTCGCTCCGGGCGTGCACCGCCGATGGCCGCCGCAGGGGCGGGGAGCTCAGTTTGCCCGATGGGAACTCCGCGGCCACCACGTAGCGCGGGGGCCTGGCCAGCTCCCGGGCCACTCCCCGGCGCAGCTCGGTGAGCTGGATGCGGCTGCGCAGCAGGGAATCGCCCGGATCCCGCAGCAGCGCCTGCCGCCATTCGGCCAGCGCCTCCTCCTCGAAGCCGTGCTTGTACAGCGCATCCCCCAGCCACACCCGCGGCAGCGCCGCGGCGGGCTTGCGGCTCAGGGACTTTTCCAGCGAAAGGATGGCATCGCCGAAATTGGCGTCGTGAAAGGCGCGCACGCCCCAGCGGAAATCGTCGTCCGCGCGGGCCTGCTCCATGTCGACGCTTTGGGCCGACGCGGCCCGGGCGCCCAGCAATAGCAGCAACAGCGCAAGGGCCCCGCCGAGCCGAAGCCTGATCATGCGGGTACTATACACGAATCAGGCGAAGGTATCTACGCGATGGCTCTCGACGGGCAGGACCTCGCCCTTCACCCCCAGGTAGATGATGGACTGGATCTCCTCCAGCTGGATGATCGGCGCTTCGGGGGTGGAGGGAGCGGGGCGTGCCTCGGTGGGCTTAATCGTAATGTTTTCTACGTTCATCGCCGTCTCCACACTATGAATATCGGCCGATTGGGGGGGGATCTTTACGCGGGATTGAAATAGGAGGCCTGGCGATAGCGGTCCTCGATGTCGTGGTTGGAGGGGTGGATCAGGATCGGGGAGATGGAGACCGCGCCCTGTTGGATGGCCCGGTAGTCGGTGCCCGGCTCCTCCCGGGCCTCCGGCTGCGGTCCGCCCAGGAAGCAGTACAGGTCCCCGTTGGGGGCCTGGAAACGCACCAGGGTGTCCTTGTACACGCGGCGGGCCGGGAAGGTCACCTCCGCGCCGGCGGGCGCCGCGCTGTCGGGAAAGTTGATGTTCAGGAAGTGGTCCTCGGCCCACAAGTCCACGAAGGCCTGCAGGTTGCCGGCCAGAAAGCGGGTCGCGAAGTCCAGGCGGTACGGAGGGGCGTAGGCCGCCAGCGAGCAGGCTACAGCGGGCCGGCCCATGAAGGCCGCCTGCCGGGCGGCCGCGGCCGTGCCGGAGTAGAGGATGTCCGTGCCCAGGTTGGGGCCCAGGTTGATCCCGGAAAGCACCAGGTCCGGAGCCTCCGGCACCAATCCCATGAGAGCCACCACCACGCAGTCCGCGGGGGTGCCCCAGCAGGTGAACTCCCTTTCCCCCGTCCGCCGGAAGCGGCTGGGCGTGCCCAGGGTGATGGAGTGCGAGCTGCCGCTGCGGTTGGAATCGGGGGCTACGATCCAGACCTCGTGCTCCGCAGCCAGGGCCTCTCCCAGGAGCCGCAGCCCGGGGCTGGACACCCCGTCATCGTTTGTGAGCAGAATTCTCATAGGAAATCCGCACACCGCCGGTGGGCTCGCAGACGAAGGTCTGCGGTTTGAAGCTGAAGATGCGCTCGTAGGCCTCCAGGCGCGAAATGTAGACGGGGATGGCCCTCTCCTCCACCAGGGTCACGGTGCAGCCGCCGAAGCCCACGCCGGCCATGCGCGAGCCATAGACCCCCTCGGTTTCCCAGGCCCTCTTCACCAGCCAGTCCAGCTCGGGGCAGGAAACCTCGTACTGGTCGCGCAGGCTCTCGTGCGAGCGGTTCATCAGCTTGCCGAAGGCCGCCAGGTCCCCTTTTTTCAGGGCGCTTTCGGCCTCCAGCACGCGCTGGTTCTCCTCCACCACGTGCAGGCACTTCTTGCGCGTGGTTTCCGGGATCAGCCCCATGCTGTCGCGCAGGTCCGCGGGGGAATAGTCCCGCAGGGATCGTCCCGGGCGCTTGGCGGCCAGCAGGCTGACGCAGCGGTCGCACTCGGCCCGGCGCTGGTTGTACTCGGAGTCCCCCAGGGTGCGGGGCACGTTGGAATTGGTGATCAGGAAACGGGCCCCCTTCAGGGGCAGGCTGACGTAGCGGAAATCCATGGAGCGGGTGTCCACGAGCATGGCCGCCCCGGTCCTCGCCAACCTGCAGACCAGGTGGTCCACCAGGGTGCCGTGTCCCCCCACGAAGCTCTTCTCCGCCTCCAGCACCAGGCGGGCCAGCTCCGTACCGCCCAGGGCAAGGCCCAGGAAGCGCTGCAGGGCGAAGGCCGTAGCCGCCTCCAGCGCGGCGGAGGAAGCCAGGCCCACGTTCTGCGGCACGTTGCCCAGCACCGAGAGGTTCAGGCCCCCGACCTGGTGGCCGCGGGCCAGCAGGGCGCTGATCACGGCCTTGGGGTAGTTGGCCCAGCGGTCCTCCTTCTTGTACCTGAG
Organism: Spirochaetes bacterium RBG_16_67_19; assembly: GCA_001829505.1. Lineage (GTDB taxonomy): Bacteria > Spirochaetota > Spirochaetia > SZUA-6 > DRHE01 > MIBK01. Next base: position 15,629 of record MIBK01000061.1, read on the forward strand.
ATTGGAGATGCTGGTGCGCTTGCGGTCCTTGAAGTCCAGGGAGTAGAACTTCAGGTGCTGGTCCTTGCGGCGGGAGACGGCGACGTGGACGCAGTAGTCGATGGCGATGGGCAGCACGAAGCCCTCATTGTAGTCCGTGTGTTCGCCGATCAGGTTGACCCTGCCGGGAGCCGAGGCGATCAGCTGCGGAGGTTCCCCGTACTCTTCCTTGTGGCTGCGGGCAAGGTCATCCATGCAAAACTCCGCGGCTATAGTATGGGAAAAAGCAAAAGAATTCAATAAAACGAGCGCATCCTGTCGATGAGAATATTGTATGACCGAGCAGGAATTGCAGTACGGGGAACAACTGCGCGCGGAGCCGGGCACCATACTGTACCAGCCCGGCGATGCGGTGAGCGGTTCTTCCATTTATTACGTCGTCGCCGGGCTGGTGCGCCTGGACCTGCCCCTGTCCGAGCGGCTTTCCGTGTACCTGCACCCGGATTCGGTCTTCGGGCTGGTGGAATCCCTGCTGTCCAGCCCCCGCCTGACCGGCGCCTGCTGCCTGGAGAGCACGATCCTGTACCGCTGGGACCGCGAGGGCTTCGACCTGGCCTCCAGCGTGTCCTGGGAGCTGGCCTTCAACACCATCACTGGGTGCACCCAGTACCTGCGGGTGCTCAACGCGGAGTTCTCCGGCCGCCTGCGCCTGGCCGGCGCCTCCGGCGCGGGCAAGGGAGCCTGAGCCATGAGCGACAGGGATTACACGGAAATCATGAAGATCGCCTTCCAGGCCGAGGGGGCGATCAACGACGAGATCCGCAGGAAGTTCGGGCATACCTACCAGGACAAGACCATCATCATCAAGGAAGGGGACATCGGCCAGCAGATCTTCTGGATCCTGGGGGGCGAGGTCTACATCACCCGCCGGGAGGGCACCAAATACAAGGTGCTGAACACCGTGGGCAAGGGCGAGCTGATCGGGGAGATGAGCTTCTTCGACAAGTCGGTGCGCTCGGCCACCGTGATCAGCAAGGGCAGCGTGGAGGCCCTGGTGTTCTCCAAGGAGAACTTCCAGGACATCTTCGCCGCCAGCCCGCAGTGGACCAAGCGCCTGCTGGCCTCCCTCTCCAGCCGTATCCAGTTCATGATCGGCAAGCTCAATTCCCTGCAGCATTAAGCCCTTTCTGTAGTATCCTCTAGCTCGTGACCGACCGGCAGGTGGAGGTCCGCTGCTACGAGGAGCTGAACGATTTCCTTCCCCCCGAGCGGCGCAAGCGCCCCTTCCCCTGGCCCCTGCAGCGCGGCCAGACCGTCAAAAGCCTGGTGGAGTCGCTGGGCATCCCCCATACCGAGGTCGACCTGGTGCTGGTGGGCGGCCGCTCGGTGGGTTTCGCCCACCACCTGGCGGACGGCGACCGGCTCAGCGTGTACCCCGTGTTCGAGAGCCTGGACCTCTCCGCTTTCACCAGGGTTCGCCCCCGCCCGCTGCGCCAGGTGCGCTTCGTGCTGGACGTGCACCTGGGGCGCCTGGCCCGCCTCCTGCGCCTGGCGGGTTTCGACTCCCTGTACGACAATCAATGGGAGGACCGCACCTTGAGCCGCCTGTCGCGCCAGGAAGGCAGGATCCTGCTCACCCGCGACCGGGGCCTGCTCATGCGTTCGGAGGTGACCCACGGCTACTGCCTGCGCTCCCCGCACCCCCCCGCCCAGTTGAGCGAGGTGATCGCCCGCTTCGATTTGAGCCGCCGCCTCTCGCCCTTCAGCCTGTGCCTGGTCTGCAACCGGGCCTTGGAAGCCGTGAGCCGGAGGCAGGCCCGGGAGCGGGTGCCGCCGCAGGTGGCCCTGCGCTACCGGCGCTTCCGGGCCTGCCCCCAATGCGGCCGGGTATACTGGCGAGGCAGCCATTGGGAAAACATGCGGCGCTACCTGGAGGTCGGGAAAGCCTAGTCTTTTATGTTGTACTTCTTTTTGAACCGCTCCACGCGGCCGGCGGTGTCCACCAGCTTCTGCTTCCCGGTGAAGAAGGGGTGGCAGTTGGAGCAGATTTCCACCTTGATGTCCCTGGCAGTGGAACGGGTTTCGATCACGTTGCCGCAGGCGCAGGTGATCGTGGTCGGTTCGTATTTCGGATGGATCCCGTCTTTCATCGCTTTACCTCTGTCACTCGTCGGCCGCCCCGGTATTCATGGAGCGTAAGAAGGTCTGATTATCCTTGCTCTTTCGCATCCTGTCAAGGAGCAGCTCAATGATCTCCGCGTCGTCCATGGGGTTGATCACCTTGCGCAGGACCCACATCTTGTTCAGCACGTCCTCGGCCAGCAGCAGCTCCTCCTTGCGGGTGCCGGACTTCTTGATGCTGATGGCCGGGAACAGCCGCCGGTCGGAGAGCTTGCGGTCCAGGTTGATCTCCATGTTGCCGGTGCCCTTGAACTCCTCGAAGATCACCTCGTCCATGCGGCTGCCGGTCTCGATCAGGGCCGTGGCCATGATGGTCAGGCTGCCGCCCTGCTCGATGTTGCGCGCCGCGCCGAAAAAGCGCTTGGGCTTGTGCAGGGCGTTGGAATCCACGCCGCCGGAGAGGATCTTGCCGGAGGTGGGCACGGTCTGGTTGTAGGCCCGGGCCAGGCGGGTGATGGAGTCCAGCAGGATGATCACGTCGCGCTTGTGCTCCACCAGGCGCTTGGCCTTCTCGATCACCATCTCGGCCACCTGCACGTGCCGGGAGGCCTGCTCGTCGAAGGTGGAGGACACCACTTCGCCCTTGACGTTCCGCTGCATGTCCGTCACTTCCTCCGGGCGCTCGTCGATCAGCAGCACGATCACGAAGATCTCCGGGTGGTTGGCGGTGATGGCGTTGGCGATCTTCTGCATGAGGATCGTCTTGCCGGTGCGCGGCGGGGAGACGATCAAGCCGCGCTGCCCCTTGCCGATGGGGCAGAACAGGTTGATCATGCGGGTGGAGATCTCCTCCCCCCGGGTCTCCAGGTTGATCATCTCGTCGGGATACAGGGGGGTCAGGTTGTCGAAGGGGATGCGGGTCTGGGCCGCTTCCGGGGCGTCGAAGTTGACGCTCTCCACGCGCAGCATGGCGAAGAAGCGCTCCCCTTCCTTGGGCGGGCGGATCTGCCCGGACACCGTGTCGCCGGTCTTCAGGTTGAAAAGGCGGATCTGGGAGGGAGAGATATAGATGTCGTCCGGGCCCGGCAGGTAGCTGTAGTTGGGGGAGCGCAGGAAGCCGTAGCCGTCCGGCAGGATCTCCAGGCAGCCGTGGGCGTAGATCTGCCCGCTCCTGTCGGTGTGCCCCTTGAGGATGGCAAAGATCAGCTCCTGCTTCTTCAGGGAGGCCACGCTCTCGTGATTGACCCCCAGCTTGGTGGCCAGGGCCCGCAGCTCGGGCATGCCCGTGAGGGACAGGTCGTTGATCAGCAGCTTCTCGCGGTTCTGGGGGGGATGCCCCCCGCGGCCGCGGTGATGGCCGCCG
>MIBK01000061.1:19105-19597 GCA_001829505.1 Spirochaetes bacterium RBG_16_67_19
TACTCCCCCGCCGTAGGCGGGCGCTGCTGCGCCGCCGAAGGCGACAGGAGCGCCGGCGGCACCCGCGGCAGCGGCATCGGCCGGAGCCGCGGCCGCCGTTGACGCGTCAACGCCTCCGGCGGCGGGCACTCCGCCCTCCGCCTCGGAGCCGTTGTCGATTGGAGCTGCGGCCGGCGCGGGCTCCTTGATCAGCTCCACGCGGATCTTTCGCCGCTTGGGCCTACGGCGGGAGTAGCCGTCCTCGTGCAGCACCGAGTCGGTCAGCCGGTCGGCCAGATCCTCCTCCTGCTGGGCATCCTCCGGGAGCTCGGTCCCCGGCGCGCCGGAGGGCTCCGTCTCGGATGGGTTGCCGTGGTTCATCTTTCGTCTTCGGATGATTGCCATCTTCCGCTCCACCTGTTGTTTTTCGCTGAAAAGTGATTATTTATAACGCGCAAGGCCGCATTTACTGCGACAGATTAGATCGCTTGTACGGGTTTCAAAAAGACCGTG
>MIBK01000062.1:0-2872 GCA_001829505.1 Spirochaetes bacterium RBG_16_67_19
GGTGACCACCAGGATCTCGTTGATGCCCGAATCCAGGAACTCCTCGATGATGAAGTCGATGGAGGGTTTGTCGATCAGGGGCAGCATTTCCTTGGGGACCGTCTTGGTCACGGGTAGAAAACGGCTGCCGTAGCCGGCGGCCAGGATCACGCCTTTCATATGGCCTTCGATTATGCCATTTGACGAAGCGCCTGGCAATCGTATACAGTGCGCACATGAAAATCTGGATCAAGATCCTGGTGGGCAGCCTGCTGGGCATCGCCTTGGGCGCGCTGCTGCCAGCGGGCCCGAAGAGCATGGAGCTCTTCTCCTTCCTGTCCCGCCTCTTCATCCAGATCGGGCGCTACGTCCTGCTGCCCCTGACCTTCGCCTCCCTGGCCATCGGCACCTTCGAGCTGCGGCGCGAGCGCCTGTTGCTGCCCACCTACGGGCGACTGGTCCTGTACCTGCTGGGGTCCACGGTGCTGCTGGTGATCGTGGGCATCCTGACCGTGATCATCTTCTCTCCCCAGCGCATCCCCATTCCCGTGGCCCAGGAAACGGCCATGCGCCTGCCGGGAGTCAAGGAGACCCTGCTGACCGTCTTCCCCACCAACCTGTTCCAGGTGCTGGTGGGCCCGGGGCAGCTGCTCCTGCCCCTGGCGGTGCTGGCCTTCCTGCTGGGGCTCAACCTCGCTTTCGACCTGCGCATCACCACCCCCGTGGTGGAGCTGCTGGATTCCCTGAACCGTATCTTCTACCATCTGAACTCCCTGGTCTGCGAGCTGTTCGGCTTCGCCATGATCGCGGTGGCCGCCTACTTCCTGATGACCCTGCGACAGTACGACCTGGGCATGTTCAAGCAGATCATCATGATCCTGACCATCGACTCTGGCCTGGTGGTCTTCGCCGTGTATCCCCTGGTGCTGTACTTCGTGGGCGAGCGGGACAATCCGTACAAGTGGCTGTACGCGGTGATCGCCCCCGCCCTGGTGGGCTTTTTCTCCGGCGACCATTACCTGTCCGTGACCATGCTGGCCAAGCACGGCCACGAGAACCTGGGCGTGCCCCGGCGGGTGGGCTCGGCGGCGTACACGCTGTTCGGGATTTTCGGCCGGGCCGGAACCGCTCTGGTCACGGCGGCCGGCTTCCTGCTGGTGCTCAAGAGCTATTCCACCCTGGAGGTGAGCTTCCTGCAGGTGCTCTGGACCATCTTGTTCACCACCCTGATCTCCCTGGCGCTGGGCTCGGTGCCCGGGCTGGGCGCCTACGTGGCCCTTTCCACGCTGTGCGGGATCTACGGGCGCGGCATCCAGGAAGGCTACCTGATTCTCAAGCCCATCGCCCCGCTGCTGGTGAGCTACGGCGTCCTGCTGGACGTGCTGGCCAGCGCCTTCGTCTCCCTGCTGGTGGCCCGCAAGCAGAAGGTCTGGCGCGAGGTGGATCGTTTCGACTTCGTGTGATCAGGGCAGCTTGTAGACCAGCCCTAGCATCGCGCGCACGACGAGCTGGTCCCAGAAGGCGTAGGGCTCCCCGTCCAAGAGGTGGAACCACGGCCAGGCCGCCCGCGCCCGAAATCCAGGTCGAAGGCCGGCAGGAGCGGGAAGCGCACGGACAGCCCGGTTTCCGGGTAGGCGGTGCGCGCCAGCAGGTAGACCAGGGATTGGCCGAAATCCGCCGAGGCGTCCGCGCCCAGGGGCACGGGCAGGCGCAGGAACAGCAGCAGGCCCGCCGAAAAGCCCAGGCGCACCCGCTGGCCGATGGGCACGAACAGGCTGTAGCGGGCGTCCCCCAGCACGGCCAGCACCCCATAGTCGCGCTGCTCCAGCTCCGCGGGGATGGCCCTCCCGCCGGCGTACTCGTAGTACAGGCCGGTGACCAGGAAGCCGATGTCGAAGCCTCTACGCCGTTCGGCGATGAGCGGGAAGTTCAGGCCCAGGGCGGGCAGCAAGGGGCTGGGCGCGCTGTCCGGATCGGCGTTGCCGATCCAGATCATGGCTCCGTCCACCTCGAGCGTATCCCCCGGCCAGGCTCCCGCATCGACGCCAACCAACGTCAGCATGAGCAGCGCGGCCAGAGCGGCTGCTTTTCTCATCCTATCCAGGCAATGTATCACAGCCCGGCGGAAATAAATATGCCGGCGGCCCCGGTGGTGGTGAAGTCCGCCTGCTCCCAGGCGGCGAACAGCAGCCCTTCCAGCACGAACAGGCCGGTATACCGGAATCCGGCCGGAAGGGCGGGCAGCCGGCGGGCGGCGGGCGCGGCGGGCGCGGCGCCGGAGCCCGTCGGGATTCCTGAGCTCCCCGGGCCCTCGATCAGCAGCAGGCCGTCGGAGGCTAGCAGGAGCCGGCGCTCTCCGTCCAGGAAGGCCTGCGCGGTGAGCAGGCCCTCTTCCGGCCGCCCGGAGGACGGCCTGCGGGCATAGCGGCGGCAGAGCGGCTCCAGGACGGAACGTGCTCCCAGGAACAGGGAAAGGCGCGGGTCATCCAGGCGGCGCAGCAGCTCCCGGGCCAGCCCCTCCAACTCCGCGGGCAGCCGCCCTTCCAGCGGCCGCGGCTCCCAGGCTTCGCGGTACTCCCGTCTGGAGGCCCGGCTTTCCGTGGAAGAAGGCAAGGAGTAGCGGGTGTACTCGAAGAGGGTCCGTTCCGGCTCGGAAAGCTTCCATTCCAGGAGAAACTCCTGCGCCGACAGGGGGGCGAAGCCCACGCATTCCCAGCCGCGGTGGGAGGACTGGAAGGGCATCTGGATCTGCCGGTAGATCCCGTCCTGCGGGTGCAATGCCAGCAGGGCCAGCCCGCGAACGGGCAGCTGGCCGGCGTCGGTCAGGTTGAGCAGGCTGTTGAAGTACAGGTGGCAGGTCAGGGAGCCGGCCGCCGGCACCAGGGTGGTCAGG
>MIBK01000062.1:3039-10192 GCA_001829505.1 Spirochaetes bacterium RBG_16_67_19
GGCTGCCCCGGAGCCTGCACCGCTTCGAAGGCCCCGTCGGCCAGCTGGTACCAGCGCCCCGCCAGGATCGTCCCTGTTTCCGCCGGTTGGAGCCTCACGCAGCCGCCGGCCAGCAGGGCCGCCGTCAGGCAGAGCAGGAGGAAGAGTTTCTTAATAAGATTTGGCGAAGACCGCAATTTCTTTGGCCTGTTCCCCGCAGCAGACGCAGCGGCGATCCTCGGGGGGTTCCCGGCCCAGAGGCAGGACCCGGATGGTGGCCTTGGTCTGGTCCTTGATTTTCGCCTCGCAGGCCGCATCGCCGCACCAGCCGCTCTCGGCGAAGCCGCCGTCACCCTCCATGAAACCGCGGAACTCCTCGTAGTCGTCGATGCGGCGGGTGTTCTCCTTGCGGAAGGCCAGCGCGCGGTGGAACAGGCCGGCCTGGATGTCGTCCAGCAGGGACTTCACCCGGCTCTCGGTCTCCTTTTCCGGTACGGGGATCTTCTCCAGGGTGTCCCGGCGCACCAGCACGACCTGGCCCTTTTCCATGTCGCGCGGGCCGACCTCGATGCGCACCGGGATTCCGGAAAGCTCGGCCTCGGCGAACTTCCAGCCCGGCGAGCTCTGGTCGTCGTCGAACAGCTCCACGGTGTGCGCGGCCCGCAGGCGCGCGGCCAGCTTGCCGGCGTAGCCCAGGACTTCGGTCTTGTTCTTGTTGGTGAAGATCGGCACCAGGGCCACCTGGGTCGGGGCCAGGGCGGGCGGCAGCACCAGGCCGCGGTCGTCGGAGTGGGCCATGATCAGGGCGCCTACCAGGCGGGTGGACACTCCCCAGGAGGTGGCCCAGACGTGGTCCAGCCCCCCTTCCTTGGTCTGAAAGGTCACCTCGAAGGCCTTGGCGAAGTTCTGCCCCAGGTTGTGGGAGGTGCCGGCCTGCAGCGCCTTGCGGTCCTGCATCAGGCCCTCAATGGCGTAGGTCCGCACCGCGCCGGCGAACTTCTCGCTCTCGCTCTTGATTCCCGCCAGCACGGGCAGCGCCATGTACTCCTCGGCGAACTTCTTGTAGACCATGAGGATGCGCAGGGTCTCCTCCTGCGCCTCCTCGGCGGTGGCGTGCGCCGTGTGCCCCTCCTGCCACAGGAACTCGGTGGTGCGCAGGAACAGGCGGGTGCGCTTCTCCCAGCGCACCACGTTGGCCCACTGGTTGATCAGCAGGGGCAGGTCGCGCCAGGACTGGATCCACTTCTTGTACATGGCCCAGATGATGGTCTCGGAGGTGGGGCGCACCACCAGCGGCTCCTCCAGCTTCTCCCCGCCGGCGTGGGTCACCACGGCCAGCTCGGGGGAAAAGCCCTCCACGTGCTCGGCCTCCTTGCGCAGGAAGCTCTCGGGGATCAGCAGGGGGAAGTAGGCGTTCTGGTGCCCGGTTTCCTTGAACATGACGTCCAGCCGTTCGCGCATCTTCTCCCACAGAGCGTAGCCGCGCGGGCGGATGACCATGCAGCCCTTGACCGGGGCGTAGTCGGCCAGCCGGGACTGGAGCACGACGTCGATATACCACTGAGAGTAGTCCTTGGCGCGGGGGGTGATCTGTTCGGCCATGGCTACAGGTAGCGCCCGCCCATGCGCCGCTCCTCGCGGAACTTGGGGGCGAACTTGCCGGCCGGCCGGCCGAAGCACACTCCCAGCTCTTCGAACAAAGCCAGGCCGCTGGGCTCCACGTGGCGCTGCACAATGGCGTTTTTGGTCTTCATGTAGACGATCTCCCCGCGGTGCACGCCGGCCACGGTCACCCCGGTGATGCCCTGGGCCAGCAGGCGCACCGCCGCCGCCCCGGCCTCCTTGCCGAAGTTCACGTCGAAGGCCGAGGAGAAGCCCGAGCGTACCAGGTGGGTGGGCACCACCTCGCGGGCCTCAGGGATCTCGTTGAGCGTGGGCACGAACTGCCCGGTCTCCTGCATGAAGGCCTTGATTTCCGGATCCTTCTTCATGCGCTCGTCCAGCTGCTGGCGCACGTACTTGCCCGCCCCGGCCAGCTTCTTGTGCCCGAAGGCGTCCGTGCCGGCGCTGGAATCGGTGAGGCTTTCCCCCTTGGCGTCCTGCAGGCCCTCGGCCACCACGATGGTGTAGGTGCCGGCGCGCACGTCGCTCTCCCGGATGCGGCGCAGGAACACCTTCTTTAAATGCGCGTATACCACGTCGAAGTCCGCCGGCACCTCGGGGATCAGGATGCAGTCCGCGTCCGCGGCCAGTCCTCCGCGGAAGGCGGTGTGCCCTGCGTAGCGGCCGAACACCTCGACGATCATGATCCGGTTGTGGGTCCGGCCGGTGGTTTTCAGCTCGTCCACGAAGCGGGCGATGCGGTTGACCGCCGAGTCCCCGCCCACCGAGTAGGTCTGCAAGTCCAGGTCCATGGTCTTGGGGGCGTGCACGCAGGCGATGCCCCTCTCGGAAAGGTCCACCACCACGCTGCCGGTGTCGTCGCCGCCGGAGATGACCAGGCCGCCGATGTCGAACTTCGCCAGGCCGGCGGCGATGCGCTCGTACTTGGCCGGGTCGGGGATCTTCTTGACCGCCACCCGGGAGTGCCCGGCCTCGGAGCCGGCCAGCGCCGCGTTGATCAGTTCCAGCCGGGAGACGTCCAGGTGCACCAGGCCCTTCATGTCCACCAGGTTGTAAAGCCCGGCGTAGCCGTTGGGGATGATGAAGGCCTTCAGCCCCAGCGCGGTGGCCATGCCGGCCGCGCCTTTGATCACCCCGTTGAGGCCTCCGCAGTCCCCACCGGAGGTGATGATCCCGATATTTTTGATCGAAGCCATTGGGGTGGCATTTTACGGTGAGCTCCGGGCCTTCGTCAAGCAAAGGCGGCCGGAGGCGGCCGGCCCTACATCGGAAGACCTAGGCCGTCCCTCGGGCTAGCGGTCAAGCGCGGCCTGGGCTGAACGGGCGCCTCCAGCCGCGGGGCCGCAGTAGCGGAGCCGCATCAGCGGCAGGTCAGACCCACCTCTGCAGCTCCAGGATGTTGCCTTCCGGGTCGGTCAGATACACGAAAGTGATGGTCCCCGCCCCGGCCACCGGCACGGTGGTGAGGGGACCCACCTCGCCGCCCCCCGCGGCCAGGACCGCCTCCCGGGCGGCGGCCACGTCCTCCACGGCGAAGGCGATGTGCCCGTAGCCCGGGCGGTTCACCGCCCGGTCGGGATCCCGCCCCTCGGGGAGGTACTGGAAGATCTCCAGGGTCGGCCCGCTTTTCCCGCCTCCGGGCAGACGCAGGTGCAGGCCGCGGATGCGCGCGCCGGGCAATCCCGTAGCCAGCGCCAGCCATGCGCCTTGCAGGTCCCGCTCGGGGGGCACGGGCCGGCAGCCGAACACGCGCTCGTAGAACGCCGCCAGCTTCCGCCAGTCCCGGGCCACGAGGTTCAGATGAGCGAAGCGGGCCTTCATCGGAATTACAGCTTGAGGGTCTCCACCATGTAGCGGATGCTCGCCCCGGCGGGGTCTTCCTCCGCGCGCTCCACCGCGATCACCAGGGACCGCCCGTCGGGGGCCAGCAGGATCTGGCGGATGCGGTAGCCGCGCACGCCTTCCCTCCAGTAATCCGGGTCGCCGGCCGTGTAGCTGCGGATGCCGCCGGAAGAGTCCTCCACGGTGATCACCAGGTGGAACGAGGACTTCACCCCCGTGCCCGAGCCGGCGCTGGACTGGTTGAGCACCACTTTGTACTTCTTGTCCGCCTGGAAGTCGCGGAACTCCAGCTCGGCGAGGGGCTGGGCGCCGTCCAGCAGGATGTACAGCAGGCGTCCGGTCAGGGCGTGGTCGATGCCGTACTTCCTTTTCAACGGGAGCACTTCGGCCAGCAGGTTGAACAGGGCGCCGCGCCCGTCGATGCCCGGCTCCACCGCGGTCTTGGCGGTGCTCTTGCGGGTCCCGCTGGGAACGAAGCGGTTGCGCGGCACGTCCACGGTGAAGATCTGCGCGTAGGGCAGGGAACCGGACTCGCGCACGCCGTACTGCGCGAACATGAAGTATCTGCCGTCCGGCGAGAAGCCCAGGTTCTGGAACGCGGCCGCATCCCCGGCCAGCAGCGGGGACGCGGACAGGGCCAGTACGCAGGCCAGAACGCAGGCCAGGAATCCCTTCTTGTGCATGGTGGCTCCTATTCATATATCGTACATTGCGCGGATTTCTGAAGTGGAAACGCGCGACCGCACTTGCCTCCCGGCCCCGCGGCATGTTATCCCTGAGGCGGAGGTCCGCACCGTGCCGCTGCGCCCGCAAAGCATCGTCCTGTGGTCGGGGTTCGTCCTGGCCGCGGGCCACCTGGTCTTCCTGGGGACGCTGGCCTGGCTGCTGCTGTTCGGGGCAAGGGCGGAGGCGCTGGCCGCGCTATCCGGCTCGAACGGGTTGCCCGGCCCGGCGGGCCAGCCGCCCTGGTGGACGCTCCTGGCCCGGCTGCCCTCCGCGCCGGCGGCCCTGGCCTGCGGGCTGGCCGGTATCCTGGCGGTGTCCGGCCTCGGGGTGGCGGCCGTGCCCCTGGTGGGCAGGCTGTTCCGGCGGACCTCCGCTCCGGAGCTTTTCTTTCTGATGCTTTTCCTGGCCTCCCTTTCCCTGGAGGTCTGGCGCGCCGCCAACCTGCTGTTCCACCTCCTGCCCGTGCCCGCGGCCGTCGCCTCGGCGGCCACGCGGGCCGTGCTCTTCGGCCGCCTTTTCGGGCTGTCCTGCCTGCTGGCCTCCAGCCTCTACGCGGCGGGGCTGAAGTACTCCCACTACCCGGCGGCCGCCGGGGCGGTGGTCCTCCTGGCCTTCACCCTGGCGGCGGTCCAGCCCGTGGACGCCACGACCCTGGCCCCCTCCTTCCTCTACGGGCTGGGCGACCCGCAGGGCTACCGGGCCATCGGGGCGGCCCTGGCCGCGCTGAGCGTGGCCAGCTTCCTGGCCGCGGCCCTGATCCGGCACAGCCCGCGCTTCGCCCTGGCCGGCGCGGGCGCCGCGCTGCTGCTGGCCGGCAGAGCCCTGGCCGGGTACGGCGCTTCCCCGGCGGCGGCGGCCTTCGGGGTGTTGGCCCTGGCGGCGGGGACATACCTTTTCGTGCGGCAGATCGCCGTCTATTACCTGTGGGTTTGATGGACGAGGGAAAACCGGCTGGTGGCCGCGCTCAGCGGCCCAGGAGCTGTGTGGCCAGGAAGCCGGTGCCCACCGGCAGGAGCAGGTTGTCGAAGTCGCGCACGGGGATCATCTCCAGGGCGGTGGCCGCCAGCGCCAGCAGCAGCGCCTTCCAGGGGCTGCCGGTCAGGCGCAGGCAGCTCAGCAGCACGGCCGCGAAGCAGGCCAGGCTGCCGGCGACGGTCTTGCCGCGAGTTCCCGGAATCCGCGGGGTGTGGAACATCTTCCCGGCCAGGCTGGCCAGCCCGTCGCCGAAGGCCAGCGCGTACACGGCGATGGCCGCCGCGGTGGAGGGGTAGAGCAGCAGCGCCAGCATGGCCCCCAGTCCCAGGGTGACCGGCCCGATCACGAAGTGGCCCCGGTCGCGCTCCCGCGAGGCCAGCACGGTCAGGTCGGAGACGATGAAAACGGTGCGCCCGGTGATGCGCATCTTTTCCGCGAACACGTAGAACAGGGTCCCGGTCGCCAGCAGGGCCACCGTGGCCGACAGGTTGAAGGAGGCCAGCATCGGCACCAGGGCGATGAGCAGGTGCAGCCCCTTGCGGACGATCTCGCCCCGCAGGGTGTCGACCGTGGTTTGGGGTCTGCTGAGTACAAGGTGCCTGACTGGAGCTGCCGGGTTTGCCATCAATCTGCTCGTCTCGCAAGGAATATTTGCAAGAATCAGACCATTGATCGGCAGATTCTTCTAAAACTAATCACTTTCATCTCAAGCAATTAGAATGAGTCCCCGGCGGGGGCGCGGCTGCATTTGCGAGGATTGTATGAAATAGCATACTTTCTTTTCACGGAAAAAGGAGAGCCCGCCCGCCCCGACCCGGCTCAGCGCAGCCGGCGGCGCAGCTTTCGGGCGGAAATCTTCGGCGGGATCTGTGCCTCCCGGGCCCGCTCCAGGCGCTCGCGCCGTTGGAACAGCAGGTAGCAGGCAACCCCGGCCAGGATCATGAGCAGGTTCAGGATCTGCCCGGTGGTCAGGTTGAAGGGACTGAACTGGATGTACGGGTTGTCCAGCCGGACCAGGTGGATGGGGAAGCCCAGCTCCACGTCCGGCTGCCGGACGTATTCGATCAGGAAACGCAAGGCACCGTAGCCCATGATGTAGACGGCCATGAGCTGCCCGCGGAAGGAGCGGCGCCGGCGGAAGACAAACCAGAGCACAGCCCAGAGCACCAGGCCCTCGAAGAAGGCCTCGTAGAGCTGGGAGGGGTGGCGGGGCAGGTTCACCATCTGCAGGCCGGAGAGGTCGATCCCCACCTTCGCGGCCACCTCGCCCACCCACTGCTCGCGCGTGGAGAACTCCTCGGCCAGGGGGAACACCATGCCCCAGGGAAGGGTGGTGACCCGGCCGAACAGCTCGCCGTTGATGAAGTTGCCCAGGCGCCCGAAGGTGTAGCCCAGGGCCGAGCCGGTCACCAGCATGTCGCCCCATTCCCGCACGCTCCAGCCCTTGCGCTTGGTGTAAAGGATGCTGGCCACGATCACGCCCGCCAGGCCGCCGTGGTAGGACATGCCGGCCAGCCCCGTCAGGCGCGGCCGGCCTCCGACGATGCGCACCGGCAGGATGATCTCCCAGGGGTGGCTGAGGTAGTAGCCGTCGGGGGAATACACGGTGACGGCCACCAGGCGGGCCCCGACCATCAGGCCGACGATGGCCCAGAAGAACAGGTTCAGCACGTCGTCCTTGGCGACGGCGATGCCCTTTTCCCGGACCTGCACGCGCACCAGCAGGTAGGCCACGGCGAAGGCCACCAGGTACATCAGGCCGTACCAGCGGAAGGGCAGTCCGGGGATGATCTCCGGCTTCAGCCAGGCGGGATACTGAATGAAAGCCAGCACGCTTTCCATGATGAAATATTACGTAAAATAGGTCAGCACGGCCAGCCCCAGGAACAGCACTGCCAGGGCCAGCTTCACCCCGGCCAGGCTGCGCCGGGCGAAGGCGGCCAGGCGCTGGGAGGCCACGCCCAGCCAGGCCAGCAGGAAGACCGCGCCCAGGGGAAGGATGAAGCCC
>MIBK01000062.1:10468-15670 GCA_001829505.1 Spirochaetes bacterium RBG_16_67_19
GCGATGAGCAGCCAGCGCAGCGCCGCACTCAGGACCGGGAAGGCTCCCGCCAGGCGCACGCCCTGCAGCAGTCCGGCGCCGATGGCCAGGTAGGTCAGGAACACCGCCGCGGTGAAGCAGACCCCGATCCAGAGGATCTGCCGGCGGCTGCGCCCGGCCAGGGCCAGGGCGGAGAGCAGGAAAACCAGCGTGGTGAAGGCGCAGGGATTGATCCCGTCCAGAAGCCCCGCGGCCAGAATGGGTAGAGCCGCCAGCCTGCCGGCCAGCGTCGAGCCCGGGCGTCCCGTCGCCGGTTCCGGCGGTTCCGGCGGAGCCTCGGCGGGCGCCGCGGAGGCCACGGAGGCCGCCGCGCCCGCTTCCTGCAGCGCCTGCTGGAGCTCGCCACGGATTTCCCTTTCACCCTGCAGCAGCCGGGAGCCCACCAGCAGCGCGGGGAAGGCCCGCTCCTGCTCCCCGCGGGAGTCGAGGAGCCGGCGGTACTCCGCGTAGGTTTCCGGATCCAGGATGTTGTGCTCCCGCACCGGCAGGCCGATGCCCAGCTCCTCCTCCAGCCGCGGCACCGTGCGCCCCAGGAAGCGCAGGCAGCTGCGGCAGCCGGCGGCGTAGTAGAAGTCCAGGGGCACTTCCCCGCCAGCGCGCGCGCCCGCGGCCCGCGGGCTTTCCACCAGGTTGTCGTCGGCCGCGGCCCCGGTCACCTCTCCGCGCACCAGGTACAGCGCCTTGGGCAGCTCCGGCAGGTCGGTGGAAAGGACCAGGTACTTCTCCACCTCACCGCTTTCCCGGGCCGGATCGTAGCGCAGCCGGAAGACGGCCTGGCCCCGCGGCGGCAGATCCAGGGAGGCGGGTTCCACGCTGAGGCAATCGCAGGTGCTGAGCAGGCGCACGGCCACGGGCCGCTCCGTGAGGTTCTCCAGGCGGGCTTCCAGCACCTGGACGCCGGCCTGCGCGGGGATGCTGCCCAGGTCCCATTCCGGGGGGCTCACCCGCAGCGGCGGGCCGCCGCCCAGGAGCGCGACCAGGAGCAGTACCAGGTTCATGACGTGGCCGGCTTCTCGGAGCGGAGGGTGAGCAGGAGCAGAAACAGCAGGTCCACCAGGGTGGCGGCCAGAAGTGCCGCGGAAAGCGCCAGCCGGGGAGGGACGAATTGCAGCGACGGCAGGGCGGGGCCGGGCCGGAGGGCCAGGGCGAAGGACAGCAGCAGGACCGGGAACACCTGCAGGATCTTCGCCAGGCGCAGGAACGGCAGCAGGGTGGCCCTGCCGTCCGGGTTGTACAGGAAAAGGGCCAGCAGGGCGGGGGCCAGCAGCTGCGCGGAGCCCAGGGCCAGCAGCCAAAGAACGGCGGCCGGGTCCTCCACGGCGGCTCCCCGGAAGCGCAGCAACGCCAGCGCGAACAGGCCCAGGAAGCGGGCCAGCTCCCACAGGAACTGGACGGCGGCCAGCAGCAGCGTACGTTTGCCCATTCGCCTACCGGTGCGGAGTGTAGCCTCCGGGTGGGCAGCGGTCAAGTCGCGCGCTCAGGTTGACAAAGCCGGCGGGGAATGCTGAATTTAGGGCGATGGACAAACCCAAGCGGCGGTTCGCAGAGCGAGCCGTCTGGATCGCGGTCACCTCCTTCCTGGTGGCCGTGCTGGCGCTGCTGGCCTTCTCCCCGCGCGTGCTGGCGGGAAACCGCGAGGCGGACAACCAGCGCCTGCTGGAGATGTTCGCCGGGGTGTTCGCGGACGTCCAGAAGAACTACGTCGACGAGGTGGACCCCAAGGTCCTGATCGACGGGGCCTTGAAGGGCATGTTCCAGGCGCTGCAGGACCCCTATTCCCTGTACCTGGACGCCCAGGAGATGCGCGACATGGGCGATACCACCACCGGCAGGTTCGGCGGGGTGGGCCTGATCATCTCCAAGGTCGAGGGCGGGGTGGAGGTCGTCTCCCCGATCGAGGATACGCCGGCCTTCCGCGCCGGGGTGCACGCCGGGGACCTGATCGTGGCCGTGGACGGGTCCTCCGTGCTGGAGCTGAGCATCGACCAGGTGCTGTCGATCCTGCGCGGGCAGCCCGGCACCCCGGTGACCATGACCGTCCTGCGCGGCAAGGCGCTGCGCTTCGACGTGACGGTGGTGCGGGCGGTGATCGAGGTGCCGACGGTCAAGTACGCCATGATGCCCGGCGGCGTCGGCTATCTGCGCCTGATCCAGTTCACCCCCCAGACCGCCGAGCGCGCCGCCGAGGCGCTGCGCGGCTTCCAGGCGGCCGGCTACCGCGCCCTGATCCTGGACCTGCGC
This sequence comes from Spirochaetes bacterium RBG_16_67_19, assembly GCA_001829505.1. Taxonomy (GTDB): domain Bacteria; phylum Spirochaetota; class Spirochaetia; order SZUA-6; family DRHE01; genus MIBK01. The sequence continues at coordinate 12,749 of MIBK01000062.1, forward strand.
AGCAATCCCGGCGGCCTGCTGCAGTCGGCCGTGGACGTGGCCAACTTCTTCATTCCCCGCGGCCCGCTGGTCAGCACCCGTTCGCGCATGGCTTCGGAGAACCAGGTCTTCTACGCCTCCGCCCGGCGGCTGATCGTCCCGGGCGAGCTGCCCGTGCTCGTGCTGGTCAACCGGGGCTCGGCCTCCGCCTCGGAAATCCTGGCCGGAGCCCTGCAGGACACCGGCAGGGCCAGGATCGTGGGGGAGAAATCCTACGGCAAGGGTTCCGTGCAGTGGATCCGCGACCTGGGCGAAGAGGGCTACCGGCTCACCATCTCCCGCTACTACACTCCGCAGGGCAGGAACATCGACAAGGTGGGCATCCTCCCCGACGTGGAGGTCAAGGAGGCGGAGCTGAGCGAGGAGGAGGAGAAGGCGGTTTCCTCCCTGCTGGAGCAGAACCTGCTGCGCGATTTCGTGGCCGCCAATCCCCAGCCCGGCGAGCCCCAAATCCAGGCCTTCCTCCGGCAGCTGCAGGAAAAGAAGATCCAGCTGGCGGAGCGCTACGTGCGCCGGCTGATCCGCAACGAGGTGAACCGGACCAACGACAACCCGCCGTTGTACGATCTGGAGTTCGACACGGCACTGCAGAAGGCCGTGGAACTGCTCCCGCGCTAGCGCGCTGGAGGAGGGACAGCCGACTTGCGGGTTTTCGTTCTGCCGGGCGAGGCTCAGGACGGGGGGGCGGCGGAGCTGCGCGGCCGGGACTTCCATTACCTGGTCCGCGTGCTGCGCCTCGCCGTGGGGGAGCGCTTCCAGGCCCGGGATGCCGGGGGAGCGCTGCGGGCCTGCCGGATCGCGTCGATCGGCGCGGATTTCGTGCGCCTCCAGCTGGAGCCGCCCGAGGCGGAGGAGCCCGGCGGTCCGGCCGTGGCGCTGATCCAGGCGCTGCCCAAGGGGCGCAAGATGGATCAGATCGTCCGCCAGGTGACGGAGGCGGGGGTCGCGGAGATCGTTCCGGTGTTCAGCCGCTTCAGCCTGAGCCGCCTGGATGAGCCGGGGGACCGGGAGCGGCGCGTGGAGCGCTGGCGCAGGATCGCCCGCGAGGCCACCCAGCAGAGCGGAGGCAGCCGCGTGCCGCTGATCAGTGAGCCGCTGCCCCTGGAGGGGGCTCTGGATGCTCCGGCCCAGGAGGGCGAGCTGCGGCTGGTTTTCCACCAGGAGCGCCTGGCCGCCGGCTCGCTGCATGCCGCCCTGGCCGGCGTGCCGCGCCGGGTCACCCTGCTGGTGGGCCCGGAGGGGGGCCTGGCCGAGGAGGAAGTCGCCCGGGCCAGGGAGCGCGGCTTCCAGCCCATTACGATTGGGCGCAGGGTCTGGCGCACCGAAACCGCCGCCCTTTTCGCCGCCGCGGTGGTGCAATGCCTATTGGAGGAGAGAGAAGCTTGGAAACCAGCCTAGCCATGCGTGTGCAGCTGCTCAACGTGCCGGTGGATGCCCTGGACCAGGAGCAGGCCCTCAAGCGGGTGGAGAGCTTCCTGCTGGACGGCGGGCGGCACCAGATCGTGTTCCTGAACCGCCAGCGCCTGCTGGCCGCGCGCGGTCACAACGAGTACCGCCGCTGCCTGCGCGAGGCCTCCCTTATCCTGCCGATCTCCCCCGGCATCGTGCGCGGGGCGAAGTTCCTGCGCAAGGGCACCCTGACCTGCTACTCCGCCTTCACTTTCGTGATCCGCCTGCTCTCCCTGGCCGAGCGCTTCAACCGCACGGTGTACCTGCTGGGCGGGCGCAAGGACGAGGTGGAGAAGGCCGAGCGCAATCTGCGGGACTCCTTCCGGGGGCTGCGCCTGGTGGGCCGCCACGCGGGCTTCTACCCCAAGAGCCAGGAGAAGAACGTGCTGCTGGCCATCAAGAAGGCCACCCCCACTTTCCTGCTGGTGGGCGGCGGGCTGCCCGGCCGGGACCTGTGGGTGCTGCGCCGCAAGAAGGAGCTCACCCCCGGGATCTACCTGTGGGTGGACGACTGCTTCGAGCTGTTCTCCGGAAAAAAGAAGTCCAACCGCCAGCCCAGCGGCAACCTGCTGGGCCTGGCCACCGGGCTGGTTTTCTGGGTGCTGGTGCTCTTCGCCAAGATCGGACGCCGCTAGCCCTCTTCCAGCTTGAGGTACTCGTACAGCTCCTTGAGGTCGGTGCGGGTCTTGGAAAGCACCCAGCGCCCCAGGGCGTTGCGCACCTTGGGAACGAACAACAGGAAGCCCAGGGTGTCGGTGATGAAGCCGGGGGTCAACAGCAGGATGCTGGCGGCCAGCACCCCGGTGATGTTGATGAACTCCTGGGTGGGCAACTGGCCGCGGCGGGTCTTCTTCCGCAGCGACTGCAGGTTCTTGCGCAGCTCCCGCAGCGCGGCCAGCATCCCCAGCAGGCCGGCGAAGGCGGCCAGGGCCAGGGTGAAGTAGTAGCCGATCAGGTTGCCCAGGTAGATCAGCAGGAAGATCTCCGCCAGCGGGACCATGGAGTACAACAGGCCCAGAATCAGCAGCTTGGTGATGAAGTTGCGGTCCAGCAGGCGCATCATGACCTTGGCCGATTGCATGGGGGGATCGTAGCACGGCGAAAGTGACCGGACAATCCCCGATGTTTTCTTGCGCCGGGGGCCGAGCAGGACCCGAACATGGTCCTCCCGCCAATCCGAGGTCTAGCTCCTCGTCAGGTGACGACTCTGGCCGGTGGGTCAGTTAGGCGTCTAGTTGCCGTCCAGATCCCCCACGGCTACTGCGTAGCTGGAATCGGTGTCGCCGCCGACATCGGAGCCGGTGAACGATCCAGAGCCGTTGTTGAGGTAGACGCGATTCACCTGGAACGCGTTGGTCACGAAGGCGTCCAGGTCACCGTCCCCGTCCAGGTCTGCCAGGGCTACATCGTAGCTGTTGTGGGCGTCGTCCGTCG
>MIBK01000062.1:15679-24069 GCA_001829505.1 Spirochaetes bacterium RBG_16_67_19
CGGTGAAGGAAGCCGAACCGTTGTTGAGATAGACGCGATTGACCTGGTTGTAATTCGTCACGAAGGCGTCCAGATCGCCGTCTCCGTCCAGGTCCCCGAGGGCTACGCCTCGGCTGTCGTGGGCGTCAGCGGTGGCGTTCGAGGCGGTAAATGCGGCATCGCCGTCGTTGAGATAGATGAGGTTGGTTTGGTCTTTGTTGCTCACGAAGGCGTCCATGTCGCCATCTCCATCGAGGTCCCCCAGGGCTATCGCCATACTGTTGTAGGCGTCGTTCGTGGCGTTCGAGCCAGTGAAGGAGGCCGAACCGTTGTTGAGGTAGACGCGATTGCAGTCCCCCCAGTTGGCCACGAAGGCGTCCAGGTCGTTGTCCCCGTCCAGATCTCGCAGGGCTACCTCATAGCTGTTGTGAGCGTCGTCGGTGGCGTTCGAGCCGCTGAAGGAGGCCGAGCCGTCGTTGAGGTAGATGCGATTTACCCCGTTATTGACGACGAAGGCATCGAGTGGGCTCGCTGTGGTGCCGGGTCCCGTCGGCGACCTGCACTGCGACAAGAACACAACGAGCACCGCGGCAGCTGCAGCTTTCCAGTTCTTCATGATCCGTTACCTCCCCGTATTGTCGTACGTGGTCAAGCTTCCCGACTGACTGTAGCATTAGAAAACAGCGCCTGCAATCTCGTGGGGTCCCGCACGCCTGCAGCCGTGCGCTTGCAGGCTGAAGTCATCAGCCGTATCCTGATCCGGGGCTAACGATGATCCGGATCTTGTTCATCGACGACGACCCCCGGGCGCAGGCTACGCTGGCGTTGATCCTGGCCGGGCGCTACGCGGTGCTTCCCGCGGCCAGCGCCGCGGAGGGCCTGCGCCTGCTGGACGGGCAGGATCCGGACGTCGTGCTCCTGGACATCGAGCTGCCGGACCGTGACGGACTGGACCTGCTGGAGGACATCCTGGCCCGTCCGGCCGCGCCGCCGGTGATCATGCTCACGGCCTTCGGGGAGGTGGACTTCGTCAAGCGGGCCATGCAGGCCGGGGCCTACGATTTCATCCTGAAGCCCTTCCGCCTGGCCACCCTGGAGGGGGCCCTGCGGCGCGCCGTGCAGAACGCCGACGCCCGCCGCCTGTTCCTGTCGGCCCCGGCTCCCGAGGGCTTCGCCGGGCTGATCGGGGAAAGCCCCGCGATCCGGGAGCTGAAAACCCTTCTGGCCCGCTATGCCGCCAGCGACGCTCCGGTGCTGATCCAGGGGGAGAGCGGCTGCGGCAAGGAGCTGGCCGCCGCGGCGCTGCACCGCCTTTCCCCCCGCCGGGAAGGGCCGCTGGTGCCGGTGAACTGCGGGGCCATCCCGGAAAGCCTGCTGGAGTCCGAGCTGTTCGGCGCCGAGCGCGGCGCCTTCACCGACGCGGTGAGCCGGGCGGGGTGCTTCGAACGGGCCAACCGCGGCACCATCTTCCTGGACGAGATCGGCGAGCTGGCCCCCGCCGCCCAGGTGAAGCTGCTGCGCGTGCTGGAGAGCCAGGAGCTGACCCGGGTGGGAGGGACCAGCCCGGTGCGCCTGAACGTGCGCCTCGTGGCAGCTACCAACAAGGACCTGCGCCGCCAGGTGCAGAGGGAGCTCTTCCGGGAGGACCTGTATTACCGCGTCAACGTCCTGCCCCTGCGGGTGCCGCCGCTGCGAGAGCGCCCGCAGGACATTCCCCTGTTGGCGGCGCACCTGCTGCCCCCCGGCCTGGCCCTGCGCCCCGAGGCCCTGGACCGGCTCTGCGCCCACTCCTGGCCGGGCAATGTCCGCGAGCTGCGCAATGTGCTGCAGAGGGCCGCGGTGGTGGCCGAAGACCGGGTCATCCGGGCGCGGGATGTCAGACTATGAGGGCTTCTGCGGCCGGGGGGTGGGCCTCAGCGCAGGGCCCGCACGTGCAGGCCTTCCAGGACCCAAAGCGGGGTGCCGTCCTCGGCCCTGGTGCGGCCGGCCAGGCGGGCCACCACCAGGATGCGGTCGTTGACTACGATCTCACCCGGGCCTGGAGTGCGCGGCGCCCGGCGCGGGAAGCGGCGAGCATATTCCGGGCCGCGGAAACGCACGCGGCAGAGGTAGATCTTCACCTCCTCCGTGCCGATCCACTCTCCGCCGGCCAGCTCCAGCTCCACGGCGAAAGGGGATTCCGCGGCCTCGAGGAACTGCACGGAAGCCACGGTGCCGTCCAGCAGCAGCAGGCGGCCGGAAAGGGCGCCCGCCTCGCTCAGCCCGGCCAGGGTCTTGATGGTCACCGAGAAGTCGGCGATGCGGTCGAAATCCTGCCGGTCGAAGGCGAACAGCGGGGAGGCCAGCACCAGCGCGACCGCCAGGATCCAGCCCAGCTTGTTCCTCATCGGTTGCAGTGTAGGGTGATTCTCCGCGGTGGGTCAAGCTTAGCGATGCCGAGCCAGTCCGCGGATTTCGTGAAAGATGCGCCGCAGGCGCTCGGCCTCCCGCTTTTCCAGCGCGGCCCGGGCCAGCAGGTCGCGCCAGAAGGTCCCCATTTCCCCGGGACTGGCCTTGCGGAAGAAACCCAGCCCGGCCAGGGCGTCCACGATGGTGCCCACCACCTGCTCCAGCTCGTGGTCGCCCACGGGGCGGAAACGGTCCTGGGGCGGGGAGGACAGGCGGCGGAACAGGAGGTAGGCCAGGATCTGCACGGCGTGGGAGAGGTTCAGGGAGGGAAAGCGCGGCGAGGTGGGGATGCGCACCGCCAGGTGGCAGCAGGCCAGCTCCTGGTCGGTCAGGCCGTCGGCTTCCGCCCCGAACACCAGGGCGCAGGGCCCGCGCACGGCGATGATCCTCTCCACCAGCTGCTCGGGGTCCAGGGCGAAGTACTTGCGCCAGCGGCCGCGCCTGCGGCTCAGACCCGCGGAGAGCACGGTGCCGCGCAGGGCCTCCGTCAGCCCGCCGCAGGCCACCGCCCCCTCCAGCAGGTCCCGGGCCTCCAGGGCGGTGACGGAGGCTTCCCTGCGGTCCAGACCCTCCGCCCCGACCAGGTACAGGGACTCCAGGCCCATGGTCTTCATGGCCCGGCAGACCTGCCCCACGTTCCGCGGCTCCTGGGGCCGGACCAGCACCACCCGCAAGCCTTCCAGGGATGTGCGCATTCCGGGAACCATTCTCCGGGTGAACAAAATTGTTGTCAATCCGGCCCTTCCGGCCGATACTCTCTGTGGGATTCCCCCCTTCGCGTGCATTGCCGGCGCGGCTGGAAAGGGAGGCGAGGCGGCTTGAAGAAAATCGGGGAACAGTTTGACAAGTCGGACTTTCCCTGTATAATATTAGCCTCGTTCACGGGCGAAAAAGGGATATGATGAACAACGATATCGTACCGGGGTTCGACGACGAGAAGGACGACAGCCTCAAGATCAGGCTCCAGAAGATCGACGAGGTTTCCGGCTGTCTGGTTCTTTATCTCACCGGGTACATCGATACGTACAACTCCAACTACTTCCAGAAGCGCGTCGCCAAGACCATCGAGGCGGGCTTCATCCGCCTGGTGTTCCACTGCGCCGGCCTGAACTACGTATCCAGCACGGGCATCGGTTCCTTCACCGCCTTTCTCAAGGCCGTCAAGCCGCGCGGCGGGGACCTGGTCCTGCTGGAGATCCAGCCCAAGGTCTACGAAGTCTTCCAGCTTCTGGGCTTCTCGCAGTTCTTCAACATCAAGGAGAACCTGGAAGAGGCGGTTTCCTTCTTCGCCCAGAAGGGCGAGGGTCCCCAGGCCGGTCCGTTCCCCAAGATCTTCAAGTGCCCCATCTGCAGCAAGAAGCTCAAGGCCTCCAAGGCCGGGCGCTTCCGCTGCTCCGAATGCAAGACTATCCTGGCGATCGACAACGCCGGACAGGTGCTCCTGGGCTGATTCGCCCTCCGCCCGCCGACATATTCCCCCCCTGCCCGAAAGCGGCTGTCATTGAAGTGAATCTGGTGGCCGGGCAGCCCCTCCTGGCCGAACGCCTGGCCCTCTTCGCCCGCCGGGCGCCTCACCTGCACCTGCGCGCCTCCGAACGACCGCTGCCCGGCTGCGATGCCTACCTGTTCCCCGCCCGCGGGCTGCCCCCGTCCGCGGAGCTGGAGGCGCTGCGGGCCGGCGGGGCTGCGGTGCTGGCCTACGGCGCCCCCGAGCTGCTGCGGGCGGCCTTCCTGTCCGGCTGCGATGATTTCCTGAAGGAGCCCTGGAGCCCCGAGGAGCTGGAGTGCCGGCTGGAGAGGCTGGCCTCGCAGCGGGCCCCAGGGGTGGGCGCTGGCTTGAGCTTCGGCGGGCTCTCCCTGCGCGGCGCCCGGGCCAGTTCCCCCCACGGGGAGGTGAGCCTTTCGCCTCCGCAGTCCGCGATCCTGGCCGCCCTGCTCGCCCGCCCCGGCCAGGCGGTGAGCCGGGAGGTGCTGGCCTACGCGGCCTGGGGCCGCCCGTGCGCCGCGGGCAGCCGGGCCCTGGACATGCAGGTGGCCGGCCTGCGCCGCAGGCTGGGCTCAGTAGAGGGCCGGGGCTCGGTGGTGCGCATCCGGGCCCTGCGCGGCATGGGCTACGCCCTGGAATGAATGAAACAGGCCGCCCCCGGGGGCGGCCTGTTTCGGCGAAGCCTTCGCGCCGGGCCTAGAAGCCCAGGGCCTGCACCAGCCAGTTGTTCAGCGACAGGCAGACGGTCACGAACACGATGGACACCATGGACATCAGCTTCAACAGGATGTTCAGCGAGGGGCCGGAGGTGTCCTTGAAGGGGTCGCCCACCGTGTCCCCGACCACCGCGGCCTTGTGGGGGGCCGAGCCCTTGCCGCCCAGCGCGCCGCGCTCGATGAACTTCTTGGCATTGTCCCAGGCGCCGCCGGAGTTGGCCATCATGACCGCCAGCACGAAGCCGGTGGCCATGGAGCTGGCCAGCAGGGCGATCACGGTGAAGGGACCGAACAGCACGCCCACCAGCACCGGGCTGACGATGGCCAGCAGGGAAGGAACGATCATGGCCTTCTGCGCGCCCCGGGTGGAGATGGCCACGCAGGTGGCGTAGTCCGGCTTGTCCTTGCCCTTGAGGATTCCCGGCTTGGCCTTGAACTGGCGCCGCACCTCCTGCACCATGTCCCCCGCCGCCCGGCCCACCGCCTGCATGGTCAGGGCGCAGAACACGAAGGGCAGCACCGCCCCCAGGAACACTCCGATCAGCACGCGCGGGTCCAGCAAGTCGATGCTCATCCGCACGCTGGTGACCGCCTCGCCCGCGTCGCGGCTGATGGTGATCAGCCCGGCGTAGAAGCGCTCGAACACCTGGGAGCCGGCCGCGGAGACGAACAGCTGCGCCACGCCTTCCTTGATTTTGTGCCCGTACTCGGCGATCAGGGACAGGGCGGTCAGCGCCGCGGAGGCGATGGCGAAGCCCTTGCCGGTGGCCGCCGTGGTGTTGCCCAGGGAGTCCAGGGCGTCGGTGCGGCGGCGTACCTCCGGGTCCAGCTTGGCCATCTCGGCGATGCCCCCGGCGTTGTCGGCCACCGGCCCGTAGGCGTCCGTGGCCAGGGTGATGCCCAGGGTGGACAACATGCCCACGGCGGAAAGCCCGATGCCGTACAGCCCCAGGTCCGTGTGGGCGAAGCCGCCCGACAGGCCGAAGGCGGCCAGGGTGGCGATCACCACCACCACGACCGGGATCAGGGTAGAGAGCATGCCCAGGGACAGGCCGCCGATGATCAGGGTGGCCGGCCCGGTCAGGGACTGGTCGGCCAGGGCCTTGGTCGGCCGGTAGCTGTCCGAGGTGTAGTACTCGGTGAAGAAGCCGATGACGTTTCCGGCCACCAGGCCCACGATCAGCGCGGCCCACACTCCCAGGAAGCCGACCCCGATGGAGAAATAGATGTAGAGGAAGGACAGCACCGCGATCAGGGCGGTGGAGGTGTACACCCCCCGCCGCAGGGCCCCCAGCAGCTTGACCTGGGAGGCGTCCTCTTTGGCCCGCACCAGGAAGGTGCCCAGGATGGAGCTCAAGACCCCGATGGTGGCGATGGTCACCGGAACCTGGATGGCCTGCAGCGCCGTGAGCCCGGGCAGGCCCAGGGAGGCGATGGCCCCCAGGGCCATGGTGGCCACGATGGAGCCCACGTAGGACTCGTACAGGTCCGCGCCCATGCCGGCCACGTCCCCCACGTTGTCCCCGACGTTGTCCGCGATGGTCGCCGGGTTGCGGGGGTCGTCCTCCGGGATGCCGCTCTCCACCTTGCCCACCAGGTCCGCGCCGACGTCCGCCGCCTTGGTGAAGATGCCCCCGCCCACGCGGGCGAACAGGGCCATGGAGGAGGCGCCCATGCCGAAGGTGATCATGATCGGCGGGATCTGCGCGGGAGGCAGGCGGAACAGGTAGAGCACCAGCCACCAGATAGAGAGGTCCAGCAGGCCCAGCCCGACCACGACCATGCCCATGACCGTGCCGGCCGAGAAGGCCACGCGCAGGCCGCCGTTCAGGCTCTGCTTGGCCGCCCAGGCGGTGCGGGCGTTGGCGCGGGTGGCCACGCTCATGCCGATGAAGCCGGCCAGCCCGGAGAACAGCCCTCCGGTCAGGAAGGCGAAGGGCACGAAGCGGCTGATCAGGCCAAGGACGAAAGAGAGCACGATGAACAGGGCGAACAGCAGCACGAAGATGATGCCGACCACCTTGTACTGCTGCTTCAGGTAGGCCAGGGCGCCCACCTGCACGGCCCGGCTGATCTCCTTCATCTTCGCCGTGCCTTCCTCTTTCTTGAGCACGCCCAGGGCGAGGATCAAGGCGAAAAGCAGCGCGGCCACCGAACCGATCCAGGTGACCCACATCTGGCCGATCTGGGGCTGCTCGCTCTGGGCCAGCAGCGACGCCGCGGGGAGCGCCAGCAGCCCGAGCGCCGCCAGGAACACCTTGCGGGATTTCATTTTAGGTAATTCCTCCTGAGGTAAGCGAATATTCTCGCGCAACTATAAAAGAAAGGGCCGCCGGTGGTCAACCGCCGGCATCCGGCGGTATCCGGCGCGGCGGCCCTTTTCTTGCGGGCGCCGCAGGCCGATGGTAGTATCGTGGGAGTGAAAAACGCGCTGCGGCTGCCGGCGCTGTTCCTGTTGTTCTGCATCCTGTTGGGCCTGCTGCTGACCGGCTTTTCCCTGCTGGAGCTGCGGGTCGGCCACTCCGGCGAGCCCCCTCAGGCGGCCCGGGCGCTGGTGGCCTCCCGCCTGGTGCCGGTCCTGGTGGAGCGCTTCCCGGCCGCGGTGCTCTTCGCCCTGGTCCTGACCCTGTTTCCCCTCTACCGGCGCCCGGGAAACCGCATCCTTTCCTACCTGCTGCCCATGGGCGCGGCCTTCGCGGTGCTGGCCTTCGGGGGGCAGGCGCTGCGCGGACTGCCGGCCGCCACGAGGGCCCCGACGCCCACCGCCGCGGGCTATTTCCTGCCCCAGGTCTTCCAGGAGTTCGGCGGGACGGCGCTGTACATGGAAGCCGTGCAGGGTTCACGCCTGGACGGGGTGGTGGCTCAGGGCCCGCCGGCCGCCGGTCCCCGCCTGGCTTATCTGGGCTCCAGCGAGGCGCGCCTCCCCGGGCAGCCCGGCGGGCAGCTCGCCGTGCGCGGCGGAAGCCGGAGTCTGAGCGCCCCGGCCCGCCCGGCCTACGGGGTCCTGCTGGCCGAGGCGGAGGATCCGGTCCAGCGCCTCCTGGACGGCTTCGCGGCGGACCTGCGGCGCCTGTCCCGCGAGCTGGACGCCCGCTACCGGGCTTCCCGGTCCGCCTATTACCTCACCTGCCTGGCCCTGGTGTTCTCCTTCTTCACCGCGGGGGTGTTCTTCCGCATCAGCCGCTGGCCGCTGGGCAATGTGCTGCTGGCCTTCCTGGTCATGCGCGGCTACCTGTTCCTGTTCGGCTGGCTGCGGGAAAAGGCGGCCGGAGAGCTGGCCAGGCTGGCCGGCCTGCCGCGCCTGGCCGGCGTCCTGCCGGAGGCGGCGCTGCTGGCGCTGGGCGCGGTCCTGCTGCTGCTCGATCTGCTGTTCCTGCGCTTCGAGCGCCCGCACGGGGAGACCGCAGGTGCGTAGCCCTGGCACCCAGGGGGCCCTGTCCACCCTGTTCGTGTTCTACCTGGCGGCCTTCGCCGGCTTCATCCTCTGGGCCATCCTGGCGCTCCCGGACCTTTTCCCGGTCTTCAAGTGGCCGTACCTCTGGACCTCCGCGTTCGTGCGCCTGGTGGACTATGCGGTGCCCATCACCGTGGCCGGGCTGGCCGTGGCCTACTCCCTGTTCCTGCGCCCGGCCTCCGGCGGCCGCGCTCCCTTCCACAAGGTGGTCGGCTCGCAGCTCACCCTGCTGGTCACCCTGTCCGTTCTGTACACCGTGGCGCTCTTCGGCTTCTACCCTCGCTCGCGCACCCTGCTCACGGAGCTG
>MIBK01000062.1:24150-24872 GCA_001829505.1 Spirochaetes bacterium RBG_16_67_19
GACAGCTTTGAGCGCTACCTGGCCATTAACCGCAAGGACGACGCGGTGAGCGGGGAGAGGGACCTCCTGCGCGCCCGGCTCAGCGCGCCGGCGGCGCGGCCGGTGCCAGTGGCCGAAAGCCCGCTGGCGGAGGCGGCCCGCGGGGAGCGCCCCGACCAGCTGCTGGCCAGGGCCCGCGGCTACTTCGAGCGGGAGGACTGGTTTTCCGCGGTGTACTACGCCGACCTGGCCGTGCGCGTTTCCGGGGAGCGGCCGGATGAGGTCAGCCGGGAAGCCAGGCGCCTGTCGTCCCGGGCCTGGGAGCGGATCCGCGGCCAGGGGCTGGGCAAGATGAGCCTGGAGGAGCGCGACCTGTTCGAAAGAAAACAGGCCGGGGCCCTGATTTTCGAGAACGAAGATTTCCTGTCGGCCTACTATCACTTCCTGGAGCTGGCCCGCCGCTTTCCTCAAGATCAGGATGCCAAGCGCTGGCTGGGCGAGAGCCGGGCCCAGGTCACACGCCTGACCTATTTCCGGGACGAGGCCGAGCGCATGAACCCGCTGCCCGGACCGCAGGGGCTGCTGTTCCTCAACGGGGGGGCGGCCGGGACGCGGGAGATCGTGTCCATCGGCAAGATGGTAAGCACCGCCGGGGAGATCTTCTTCAAGGACATCGAGGTCCTGCGCTTCGCCTCCGGCCGGGTGGTTTTGCACTACCTGGCCCCCTACGGCAAGCTGGAGTC
>MIBK01000062.1:24885-25043 GCA_001829505.1 Spirochaetes bacterium RBG_16_67_19
CCTCCGTCCGGGCAGGGAGCGTCGACGGTGCCGCGGGCGGGAGTGCTCCTGCACGGCATCGACCGCGAGCGCATCGGACGGGATCTACTGCCGCGGCCGGTCGTGGGCTCAGTGCAACGCCTGGAGCCACGGAACCTGCTGTCCCTGGCCCCACGCCC
>MIBK01000062.1:25061-28824 GCA_001829505.1 Spirochaetes bacterium RBG_16_67_19
GCCCGCGGGCCGCAGCCGCCTGGGCGCAGTGAGCCTGGACACCCTGTGGCTGGCGCGCGCGGGGATCGGCGCCTTCGGGCAGCTGGAGTCCGCGCTGTCGCTGGAGATCCTGATGCGCCTGCTGCTGCCGTTCGTCTTTCTCAACCTGGGCCTGCTGGCCACGGCCCTGGGCTGGTCCTACCGCCTGGTCGGCGGGCGGCGGCCTGCGCTGGCGGCCTACCTGGTGATCCCGCTGTTCCCCGTGGCCGGGGCGCTGCTGGTCGGCGTGTACCTGAAGGTCCACCGCGCGCTGGCCGCCTACGCCCTGCTGGCCTGGGGTTTCCGGCCGGCGCTGGTCGGCCTGGCCGTGCTGCAGGCAGCCATCCTGGCGGTCCTGCTGGTCGTGCTGGCGGGCCGGGGCAACGATTGACATGGCCGCCATTGCGGCGGCCTGCGAGCAGGCGGCGGCCCTCTCCGCTTCCCAACTCTCCTTCCTGTCCTCCCTGGTCGGGCTGTCCATTGCGGTGGCCGGCGCCGGCGGCCGCGTGCGCCTCCAGCAGGTGGGGGCGCTGAAGAGCTTTTTCCGCGAGAGCTTTCCCTACACCGACGAGGACCAGCAGCTGCTGGCGCGCCTGGTCGACCGGACCTTCCAGGCGCGCCAGCGCCTGGGCGTGGACGAGCTGGCGCGGCATTTCACCGGCGCCTCCACGCCCGCGGGTCGGCGCCTGCTGGTGCGGCTGCTGTTGAAGATCGCCGCCGGCGAGGATGCCGGGGTCCCGGCCGCCGGCGAGCGGCTGATCCGGCGCATCGCCGGCACGCTGGGCCTGGAGAACGCGGAGTATGAAGAGCTGGCCGCCGAGTTCCAGGCGCCGGCCGGCCGGGAATACCGGGTCCTGGGCCTGGAGCCGGGCGCCAGCGAGGAGGAGGTGCGCAGCGCCTACCGCCGCCTGGCCTCCGAGTGCCACCCCGACCGCTTCACCAGCCTGGGCCCGGAGTTCGTCCAGGCGGCGGAGGAGAGGTTCAAGATCCTGCAGGAAGCCTACGAGGAGGTCCGCCGCCGGCGGGGGGCTTAGGGCCGGCGCTGGCGCGCTCCTGCGCGGAGCGCTGAGCTCACTCGGGCACCCGCTGGATGTGCGCTCCCAGGGACTGCAGGCGGGCGGCCAGGTTCTCGTAGCCTCGCTCCACCTGGTAGACGTTGTTGATCGTGCTGAGTCCCTCGGCGCACAGCGCGGCCAGGACCATGGCCATGCCGGCGCGCACGTCCGGGGACACCAGCTCCGCTCCCTTCAGCCGGCACCTGCCGCTGACCACGGCGCGGTGGGGATCGCACAGGATGATGCGGGCCCCCATGCCGATCAGCTTGTCCACGAAGAACATGCGCGACTCGAACATCTTCTCGTAGATCAGCACCGTGCCTTCCACCTGGGTGGCGATCACCAGGGCGATGCTGATCAGGTCGGGGGGGAAGCCGGGCCAGGGGGCGTCGTCGATCTTGGGGATGGAGCCGCCGAGGTCCGGGACCACCTTGAGGTCCTGCCCGGCGGGAACGCGGATGGTCTCGCCTTCCGTCTCCCAGTGGATGCCCAGGCGGCCGAAGGCGATGCGGGTCATGCGCAGGAAGCGGGGGGCGGCGTCCCGGATTTCCAGGGCGCTGCCGGTCACGGCCGCCAGGCCGATCAGGGAGCCCACCTCCATGAAGTCGGTGCTGATGGTAAAATCGGCGCCGGCCAGGCCCTCCACGCCGCGGATGGTCAGGATGTTGGAGCCGCTGCCCTCGATGCGGGCGCCCATGGCGTTGAGCATGGCGCAAAGGTCCTGAACGTGCGGCTCGGAGGCGGCGTTCTGGATCACCGTGTTCCCCTCGGCCAGCACCGCGGCCATGATGGCGTTCTCGGTGGCCGTGACCGAGGCTTCGTCGAGGAACAGGTCCGCGCCCACCAGCTTGTTGGCCTGCAGGCTGATCAGCCCGTCGATCTCCACCCGGGCGCCCAGCTCCTTCAGGGCCAGGAAGTGGGTGTCCAGGCGGCGCCGCCCGATCACGTCCCCTCCGGGCGGGGGAAGGCTGACCCGCCCGCAGCGGGCCAGCAGGGGGCCGGCCAGCAGTATGGAGGCCCGCACCTGGCGGGCCAGCTCGGCGGGCACGGCGCAGGGGGCGGGGTCGCCGGACTGCAGGCGCCAGGCGTGGTCGCCGATCTTCTCGACGCGCGTGCCCAGCTGCCGGAGGATCTCGATCATCACCTGCACGTCCTCGATTTCCGGGAGGTTGCGCAAGGTTACCGGCTCGCTGGTGAGCAGGGTGGCCGCCAGGCAGGGCAAGGCCGCGTTCTTGTTGCCGCTGGCCCGCAGGCTGCCGCGCAGGGGGTGGCCGCCTTCGATCAGGTATTTGAACATAGGCTTAAGGCTTAACTCTAAGGCCTGCTTCCAGGGCTGTCAATGCTCGCCCGGCCGGAAGGCGAATTGCCTCTCGGCGAAGGGGTTGCGCAGCATGTACAGGCGGGCCTTGGGCAGGTAGGACATCCCGTTCTCGTCCACCAGGCGGTAGGTGAGCTCGAAGTACTGGCCGCCGGAGTCGCGGGCGATGAAGGGGTCCTCCAGGATCTGGGGGAAGACCACCTCGGTCACCCGGGGCAGCTCCTGTAGTCCGGCGGACTCCAGGCCCAGCAGGGCGGCCAGGAGCTCCCCCTCCTTCAGCCCGCGCGCGCGCAGGCGGGCCAGCTCCCGCCCGTCGCCAGCCACCTCGGCCGCCCGGCGGCGGTCACCGGAGAGCAGCGCCTCCCGCACGGAGGCCAGGAATCCGGTCAGGCCGCGCAGGACGTTGCGGGTGGCCACCTCGGTGAAAGCCCTGCCGTTCCAGCGCGACCAGGTGAGAAAGGTCTCGTAGCCCACCCCCTCCTCCAGGACCTTCTCCCGGGTCAGGATGTCCAGGGTGCCGTCCCCGTCGACGTCCTCCAGCCAGGAGCGCGAGCCCAGTCGCTCCACCAGGCTGCGCCGGTAGCGGGGGGCGCCCCCCGCGTTGTCGAACACCAGCAGCTCCTGCTCGCGCCCATCAGGGCTCAGGAAGGATACCGTGACCACCAGGGGCACCGCGCGTCCGGCCCGCAGCGGGGTGCGGGTCAATGACTCGAAGACCTTCCGCTGGCCCAGGTCGATGAGCGCGGGCCGCCGCAGGCTGCCCTGCAGGTTGCCGTAGAACAGCAGCGCGAAGCCCACTCCGGGCGAGTCGAACAGGCGCGAGGACTGGGACAGCGCCTCGATGTCCGCGGGCTTCAGACTGCGGTCCCGCACCGCCACGGCCAGGCACTCCGGGTGGCCGTCGCGGTTCAGGTCCTGCAGCAGGAGGGGCACCCGCCCGCCCACGGTCAGCAGGCGGACCTCCGGCGGGGCCAGCCGCGCCGCCTGGCGCAGCGCTTCGAAGGCGCTGATCTCGGGAGGCACCGGCTCGGAGGCTGGCCTCATGGCCGCGGGCGGCTCCTCCTCCGGGGGCGGGAGGTTGGCCTCGGGCAACTCCTCGGTTTCCGCGGGTGGAACGATGTCGATTTCAGGAGCCGGACTGGAAAGGCAGCCGGCCAGGAGCAGGGCCAAAGGCAGGAGGGGCAGGCATTTCATAACAAAGGGCCCTTGCGTGTCCAGGCAACTATGGCCCGTTAGTGGTATTACGTCAAGGAGCGGTTGCCCAGAAGAGGACTCGAACCTCCACCCGCGTATTGCGGACTAGACCCTGAATCTAGCGTGTCTACCAATTTCACCATCTGGGCCTGCGGCCAACATAGCGTAGGCGGCCCGG
>MIBK01000062.1:28885-32504 GCA_001829505.1 Spirochaetes bacterium RBG_16_67_19
ATCCTGGCGGCAGTGCGCGTCCTATACATCGGGGAAATCGTCGGCTCCGCCGGGGTGTATTGCGTCAAGAGCCAGTTGAGTTCCCTGCGCAAGGAGCTGGAGGTGGATTTCGTCGTGGCCTGCGGCGACGGGGCCACCGGAGGCTTCGGCATCGGCAAGAACCACTCCATCTACCTGCACAAGCTGGGCATCGACGTGCTCACCTCCGGGGAGTGCATCTACTACAAGAAGGACATGGTCCCCCATCTGCCCCACGCCCCCTACATCCTGCGGGCCGCCAACTACCCCTACGGCAACCCCGGCCGCGGCTGGACGATCGCGGAGGCCGCCGGGCAGAAGATCGCCGTGCTCAACCTGCTAGGGCAGTCCGGGTTCAACCGCGTGCACTTGGCCAACCCCTTTCACCTGGCCACGGACCTGGTGGCCCGCATCGCCCAGGAAACCCGCCTGATCCTGGTGGATTTCCACGCGGCCACCACCGCCGAGAAGTACACCATGTTCTACCACCTGGACTCCCAGGTGTCGGCCGTGCTGGGCAGCCACACCAAGGTGCTGACCTCCGACGCCCGGGTGCTGCCCGGCGGCACGGCGGTGATCGCCGGCACCGGCCGCACCGGCAGCAGGGACTCGGTGGGCGGCCTGGACCCGGAGATCGAGATCCGCAAGTTCACCACCCAGATCCACGAGTTCTCCAAGGTGTCCTGGCGCGGCCTGGAGCTGCAGGGGGTGCTGGTGGACATCGGCCCGGAGGGCAAGGCCACCGGCATCCAGATCGTGCGGCGGGCCTGCCCGGGGGGCGAGGCCCAGGCGCAACACGAAGAGGAGCGCGGCGAGGGGTAGGGCGGAGCGGAAATCCCCGGAGAGGCGGGCTATATTGTCGAATATGGTGGCGTTGAAAATCCGGGGATTGCTGCTGGATCGGGACAACATGCCGGTCGTGATGCTCGCCGAGGAGGCCGGCCAGCGCCTGCTGCCGGTCTGGGTCGGCCCTTCGGAGGCCGGCGCCATCATCGTGGAGCTGGAGAAGATCCGGCCCGCGGAGCCGCTGGCCCACGACCTGCTGGCGGTGCTGTTCCTGCGGCACGGCCTGCGCATGGAGCGCCTGGAGATCTACCCCCGCCCGCAGGAATGCGCCTGCGGGGCCAGGATCGTCTACCGCCACGGGCTGCGCAACTGCACGCTGGAAACCCGTCCCAGCGACGGGCTGGCCCTGGCCGTGCGGCTGGGGGCGCCCATCCTGGGGGCCGAGGAGCTGCTTTCCACCTCGCGGCTGCCCGCGCTCCTGCACGGGATTGCGGGTTCCCCCCGCGGGGTGCTTTTCCTTAAAACCCCCTCGGCCGAGCCGGAGACGCAGAGGGCGAGCTTCAATTGACAGGCCCCTGCGGGGCGTGAATACTTTCCCGCAGGATGACCAAGTACATTTTCGTCACGGGCGGGGTGTGCTCCGGCCTGGGCAAGGGAGTGGCGGCCTCCTCGATCGGCAGCCTCCTGGAGCACCACGGCCTCACGGTGCGCATGCTGAAAATCGACCCCTACATCAACGTGGACCCGGGCACCATGAGCCCCTACCAGCACGGCGAAGTGTACGTGACCGATGACGGCGCCGAGACCGACCTGGATCTGGGCAACTACGCCCGCTTCACCTCCTCCCCGCTGGGCCGGCCCAACTCGGTGACCACCGGGCAGGTGTACCAGGAGGTGATCCGCAAGGAGCGGGAAGGCCAGTTCCTGGGGCGCACCGTGCAGGTCATCCCCCACATCACCGACGAGATCAAGAGCCGCATCTTCAAGGTCGGGGAGGAGCCCGGCGTGGATGCGACCATCGTGGAGATCGGCGGCACGGTCGGGGACATCGAGTCCATCCCCTTCCTGGAGGCCGCGCGCCAGTTCATCCACGACCTGGGGCGCGGGCGGGTGCTGTACGTGCACCTGACCCTGGTGCCGGCGGTGTCCGACGGGGAGCCCAAGACCAAGCCCACCCAGCACTCCGTGGCCGCGCTGCGGGAGATCGGCATCCAGCCCGACATCCTGCTGTGCCGCTCCGCCGAGCCGCTGCCGGAGGTCCTGGCCCGCAAGATCTCCCTGTTCACCAACGTGGAGGACGAGGCGGTCATCTCCGCCTACAACGTGCAGCACACGGTCTACGAGATCCCCCTGATCTTCGCCGAGCAGAAACTGGACCAGATCATCATGACCAAGCTCAGCCTGCAGCATTCCCCCTGCGATCTTTCCGACTGGCGCAAGGTGGTGGACACCTACCGCGGCGCCGCCCACGCCGTGCGCATCGGGCTGGCCGGCAAGTACACCGAGCTGCTGGATTCCTACAAGTCCATCTACGAGGCCCTCTACCACGGGGGGGTCGCCAACGGCTGCCGCATCGAGCTGGTCAAGGTGGATTCCGATCACCTGCCGCGCGGGGAGGAGCTGGGGCGCCTTCTGTCCGGGCTGAACGGGGTGCTGATCCCCGGCGGCTTCGGCCAGCGGGGCATCGAAGGCATGGTGGACGCGGCCGGCTGGGCCCGCCGAAACCGCCTGCCCTGCTTCGGGATCTGCCTGGGCATGCAGGTGATGGTCATCGAGTACGCCCGCAGCCTGCTGGGCTGGAAGGACGCCAACAGCACGGAGTTCGTGCCCAACTGCGAGCACCCGGTCATCAGCCTGCTGGAGGAGCAGATCGACGTGAAGAGCTACGGCGGCACTATGCGCCTGGGGGCCAGCCAGTCCAGGACGCTGCCCGGCAGCCGGATGCGGGAGATCTACGGGCAGGAGGTCATCTCGGAGCGCCACCGCCACCGCTACGAAGTGTCCAACCTCTACCGCGCCCGCCTCGCCGAGGCCGGCCTCAAGTTCAGCGCCTTCACCCTGGACGACTCCCTGGTGGAAGCCGCCGAGTGGCCCGACCACCCCTGGGGCCTGGGCGTGCAGTTCCATCCCGAGTTCAAGTCCAAACCCGTGGCGCCGCACCCCCTGTTCGCCAGCTTCGTGGCCGCCTGCCTGAGCCATGCCTGAACGGCGCCGGCTTTGCCCTCTAACCGCGGCGCTGGCCCTGGCCGCGGCGCTCGGCCTGCCGGCGGGGTGCAGCCTGAGCTACGAGGAGGCCCGGGTGAGCGAACAGATGGCCCCGGAAATCCCGGACACGGTGATGGTCGGCTTCACCCACACGGTGGTCGACGAGGGCCGGGTCTGGGTCAGGCTTTCGGCCCGGCGGGCCGAAGGCTACGACCAGAGCAAGCGCATCGTGCTGGACGGGGTGAGCTTCCAGGAGTTCGACCGCCAGGGCAGCCTGGCCACGGAGGCCGCGGCCGACCGGGCGGTGTACCACAGCGACAGCGAGAACGCGGAAGTGACCGGCAGCATCCTGATCCGCTCGCCGCAGGAAAAAGCCACCCTCACCGCCGAGAGCCTGTCCTGGATCAAGGATGGCCGGCGCCTGTCCAGCGGCCCCGGGCAGGGCGTGCGCCTGGCCAAGGAGGACGGATCCTTCCTGGAAGGGCGGGGCTTCCAGGCGGATTTCCGCCGACGCCGCCTGGAGTTCAGCGAAGGGGCCAGCGGCGGCTACGTGGAGGGGGAGGATGCTGGTCCATAGTCGCACCGCCTTTGCGGCCGCCCTGGCCCTGGC
>MIBK01000062.1:32521-36804 GCA_001829505.1 Spirochaetes bacterium RBG_16_67_19
CCCTGCCCCTTAGCGCCGCCAGCTTCACCTTCCGGGCCGACCGCATGGAGACGGTGCTGGCCAAGGGCCGGGAGCGCACCCTGCTCAGCGGCCACGCCTGGGTGCGCACCGAGCAGAACGAGATCCGCGCCGACTACATGGAGCTCACCGGGACCGACTTCCAGTTCATCCGCTGCCGCGGGGCGGTGCGGGTGGTGAACTCGGAGAAGGGCCTGGAGCTGGAGTCCCAGGAGCTGTACTACGACCGCCAGGCCAAGGTCCTGCGCATCAACGGCTCGGTGGTGATGGTGGACCGCAAGAACGAGCTGGTGGTCAAGGGCGGCTTCCTGGAGCACTGGGAGTCCAGCGAGCAGACCGTGATCCAGATCGCCGTGCGCATTTTGAAAAAGGATCTGGTCTGCCGCGCCGAATACGCCCGCTATCTGCGCCCGGAGAACCGGCTGGAGCTGTCCGGCATGCCCGTGGTCAATCGCAAGGGGGACGAATACCGCGCGCTGAAGATCTTCGTGGATCTGGACAAGGATACCATCCGCATGGAGGGGGACATCCGCGGCCGGGTCACCTCCGAGACGCAGGAAGAGCCCACGAAGGAGGGCGAGGCCCCGCCCGTCCCCGAGGGAGGCCCGCCCTGACCCTCACCGTGGAAGGACTGACCAAGAGCTTCGGCCGCAAGGAAGCGGTGCGCGGGGTGAGCTTCTCCATGGAGACCGGGGAGGTGGTGGGCCTGCTGGGACCCAACGGGGCGGGCAAGACCACGGTCTTCTACATGATCGTCGGCTTCATCCGCCCCGACGCGGGCAAGATCTACCTGGATGCCCACGGCATCTCCGGCCTGCCGATGTACCGCAGGGCCCGCCTGGGCATCGCCTACCTGCCGCAGGAGCCGTCGGTGTTCCGCAGGCTCACCGTGGAGCAGAACATCTGGGCCATCCTGGAAACCCGGCGCGATCTCACCCGCAAGGAGAAGCAGCTGCGCCTGGACGGCCTGCTGGAGGAGCTGGGCATCAGGGAAGTGCGCCGGCAGAAGGCCTACACCCTGTCGGGCGGCGAGCGGCGGCGCACCGAGATCGCCCGTTCCCTGGCCATCGAGCCGCGTTTCCTGCTGCTGGACGAGCCGTTCGCCGGCATCGATCCGATCGCCGTTTTCGAGATCAAGCGCATCGCCGCCGAGCTTTCCCGGCGGGGGATCGGCGTCCTGCTGACCGACCACAATGTCCGGGACACCCTGGAGATCACCCACCGCTCCTACATCATCAACCTCGGGGAGATCGTGGTCTCAGGGGCCAAGGAGGAGCTGCTGGCCAGCGCCCTGGCCCGGCGGGTGTACCTCGGCGAAGAGTTCCGGATGTGATAATGCATCGCGGTTGACAATCCGGCGGGCGATGGACCACAATTAAACCAGGATGCTCCAGTCCCAGAAACCGGTCCTGCGCCAGGAACAACAGCTGCGCATGACCCCCCAGCTCTACCAGGCCATCCGCATCATGGCGCTGCCCCTGGCCGAGCTGCGCACCACCATCGAGCAGGAGCTGGAGAGCAATCCCGCCCTGGAGGTGGTGGAGGACCGCTCGGTGCTGTCCCTCAACGAGGCGGACCGGCGGCAGGGGGAGGAAACCGAGTATTTCGAGGACACCTCCGATTCCGGCTTCATCCGCGAGCACAGCGGCGAGGACCGCGAGGATTCCAAGCGCCGCTTCATCGAAGGGGTGGTCAGCCGGCCGGAAACCCTGCACGACCACCTGCTGTGGCAGCTGCGCCTCGAGCGCCTGTCCCCGGAGGAGTTCCAGGCCGGGGAGCTGCTGATCCGCAACCTGAACGACAACGGCTTCCACCTCGAGCCCCTGGAGGCCCTCTTCCCCCCCGAGGGCCTGCCGACGGCCCGCAAGGTCATGGCCCTGATCCAGGCCTTCGACCCGGTAGGCACCTGCACCAAGGACTACCATGAGTCGCTGCTGGTCCAGATCGCCAACCACCCGGCCGCCGTGCCCGGGGCCTATGAGGTGGTGGAACACCACCTGGAGGCCCTGGAGCGGGAGAAGTACAAGGAGATCGCCCGCAAGCTGCACATCGGGGTGCCCGAGGTGGAGGCCATCAAGCGCTTCCTGCACGAGCTGGACCCCATGCCCGGGCGCCGGTTTTCCGGCGAGCAGCCGCGCTACGTGGTGCCCGACATCCGCATCAAGGTCCAGGACGGCGAGCTGCACATCCTGCTGAACGACGAGGACATCCCCGTGCTGGGGGTGAACTCCTTCTACGAGTCGCTGGCCAAGGACAAGCTGCAGCAGAAACAGAAGAAGCTGAAGAGCTTCGTCAACTCCAGCCTGCAGGAGGCGCGCTGGTTCATCCGCAGCGTGCGCCAGCGCAACGAGACCCTGATCAAGACCTGCAGGGCCATCGTGGATTTCCAGCGGGAGTTTTTCCGCAAGGGGCCCAAATACCTGATCCCCCTGGCCCTCAAGGACATTGCCAAGGAAATCGG
This sequence comes from Spirochaetes bacterium RBG_16_67_19, assembly GCA_001829505.1. Taxonomy (GTDB): domain Bacteria; phylum Spirochaetota; class Spirochaetia; order SZUA-6; family DRHE01; genus MIBK01. Next base: position 35,001 of record MIBK01000062.1, read on the forward strand.
GGTGCACGAGGCCACGGTTTCCCGCGTGACCAGCGGGAAGTATATTCAGACCGAGTGGGGGATTTTCGAGCTGAAGCACTTCTTCTCCAACTCCGTGGCCGGTTCGGCCCCCGGAGGCGGGCGGTTCTCCAAGGAAGGGGTCAAGGAAATGATCAAGGAGATCGTCCAGGGGGAGGCGGGCAAGCTCACTGACGAGAAGATCGTCGCCGCTTTGGCTGAAAAGGGGGTGAAGATCGCGCGCCGCACGATCGCCAAGTACCGCAAGGAGCTGGACATCATGAGCTCACATCACCGCTAGGAGGACCCATGAACACGGAAATCAAGGGCGTGCACGTGGAGATCACCGACCAGATCCGGGATTTCGTGGACAAGAAGATGCAGCGCCTGGACTTCGCCAAGGAATACCTGATCGACCTGCTTTTCCACTTTTCGCAGGAGAAGAGCCTGTACAAGCTGGAGGCCAACATCAATTTCCGCTGGGGGCACTCGATCCACGTGGGTGAGGAGGGCTTCGACATACTCGAGGGCATCGACAAGCTGTTCGACAAGATGGAGCTGAAGATCAGCAAGGAGAAGAAGAGGGTCCAGGAGCACAAGGGTCCGGGCCACGACTGGGAGCCATGAAAAAGATCACCGTGCTGGACCTGCTCCAGCTGGACTTGAAGGAGAACGAGGCCCTCAACCTGAAATGCATCGCCGGCCGGGCGGGGTTGGTCCGCGAGCTGAAGGTGCCGGAGATCAACCGCCCCGGCCTGGAGCTCTCCGGCTTCTACGAGAACTTCGCCTTCCAGCGCATCCAGATCTTCGGCCGCGGCGAGACCGCCTATTTATGGAAACTGGAGCGCGAGGGCAAGAAGGACACCCTGGAGATGTTTTTCGGCAGCGAAGTGCCCTGCTGCGTGTTCACCCACCAACAGCAGCCCACCGGGCACCTGCTCGCCCTGGCGGAATCCAGCGGCTGCCCGGTGCTGCAGACCGACCTGTCCTCCTCGGAGTTCACCACCCGGGTGATCCGGGTCTTGAGCAACATCTTCGCCCCCAAGTCCAGCGTGCACGCGGTGCTGGTGGAGGTGTTCGGCATCGGGGTGCTGCTGATGGGCGACAGCGGGGTGGGCAAGAGCGAGGCCGCCCTGGCCCTGGTGGAGCGCAACCACCGCCTGGTGGCCGACGACCTGGTGGAGATCCGGCGCATCGGGGGCAACATCCTGATGGGCACGGGCACCGGGGTCTCCAGCCACCACATGGAGATCCGCGGCCTGGGGATCATCAACATCACCCACCTGTTCGGGGTGGGGGCCATCCGCGACAAGAAGCAGATCCAGGTGGCCGTGAAGCTGGAGGAGTGGGACCCGGCCAAGAGCTACGACCGCATCGGCGCCGAGGAGAACTTCATCGACATCCTCGGGGTGCAGGTGCCCCATCTGGTCATCCCGGTCAAGCCCGGCCGCAACATCCCCATCCTGATCGAAACCGCGGCCATGAACGAGCGGCTGAAGAAGATGGGCTACTACTCGGCCAAGGAGTTCTCCCGCAACGTGATGAACCGGCTGGAGACCGAGAGCGCCCGGGCCATCTTTCTCAACGAGACCTGATCGCGGCATGACCCAACAGCTGGTGACGATCAAGAACAGGGCGGGCATCCACGCCCGCCCGGCGGCGCTGCTGGTGCAGACCGCCGGCAGGTTCGCCTCCAAGGTGTTCCTGGAAAAGGACGGCGAACGGGTCAACGGCAAGTCCATCATGGGCATCATCACCCTGGCGGCCACCTACAACACCGCGATTCGCATCATCGCCGAGGGGGTCG
>MIBK01000062.1:36815-38696 GCA_001829505.1 Spirochaetes bacterium RBG_16_67_19
GCGGTCGACGCGCTGGCCCGCTTGTTCGAGAACAAGTTCGAGGAGGATTGAAGTCCTGGCCGTGCTGATCCTGGGCCTGGCGGCGGCAGGGGCGCGGGCGGAGCAGGCCCTGCAGGACCTGCGCATCGTCCTGGAGGGGGACCGGGTGGTGGTCAGCCTGAGCTACAGCGATCCCCGTGCCGGGGAGGTGCTGGCGGCCCTGGAGGACGGCCTGGCCTCGGAAATCCAGTTCCAGCTGCGTCTGGTCCGCCGGCAGCGCGTCCCCTTCGCCTTCCTGGGCGATCGCCTGGTCAGCGAGCTGCGCCTGGTGCGCACCGCCCGCTACGACCGCTTCCAGCGGCAGTATCGCATCCAGAGCCCGGCGGAAGCGGAGACCCGTCACGAGGAGGCCCGCGGCTTCCTGGAGGCTTTCTTCGCCCTGGGCCCGCTGCCCCTGGGCGAGCTGGCGGCGGGGGAGGCCGGCCAGTACTACGTGCAAAGCCGGGTGCGCCTCTCCCCGGTGAAGATCGTCTTCCCGCTGAAGCTGATCACCCTTTTCTACCCCCAGGCTTCCAGCCCCTGGCTGCGCGGGGAGCTCTGAGGTGCTGCCGCGGTGAGGAGCATCCGCCAGGGAACCACCGCCACCGGCCTGGTGGTCCTGCTGCTGATCTTCGTGGTGCTGCTGGCGCTGATCGTCGTTTTCTTCCAGCAGATCCTGGTGGGGCTGGCCGCCGCCGACCGGCAACCCAACCAGGTCCTGTACCTGGTGCTGGTGGTCTTTCCCCTGGCCCTGTTGGGGGTCATCGTCTTCCAGCTGGTGCGCCTGGCCCGGGAGCGGGCGGCCCGCCGGCCGGGGGCGCGCCTGAAGGGGCGCCTGCTGCTGTTCTTCGGCTTCGTGGCCCTGCTCTCCGCGGTGCCCCAGGCCCTGCTCTCCATCAGCTTCATCAGCTCCACCTTGAGCTTCTGGCTGCGGGCCGGCATCGGCGAGTCGCTGACCGCGGGGCTGGACCTGTCGCTGGCCTATTACCACGGCCTGGTGGAGAACCTGGCCCGCTTCAACTCCAGCCCGCTGGTTCCCGTGATCCTGCAGGACCTGGGGCGCAACCCCGAGCGGTTGTGGAAGAACGTGCAGACCGCCAACTCCCAGGTGCACTTCATCCAGGTGTTCCAGGACGATGGGACGGAGCTGCTGTTCCGGGGGCGGCGGGAGGGGCGCCTGCGGGAAGCCCCGAGCGCCCCGGGCTACCTGCCCAAGGAGGATCGCAGCGACGTCAGCCTGCTGCGGCACGCGGCTTTGCAGGCGGTCGGGGGGCGCACCCTTACGGTCGTGGTGGGCACCGCCCTGTCGGAGGGCTTCGATCAGAAGGCCGCCACCCTGAGCAGCTCCCTGGAGACCTTCAGCCAGCTGGACCGCTACAACCGCCTGTTCCTGGCGGTGCTGATCGCCTTCTACCTGCTGTTCTCCCTGCCGGTTTTCCTGTTGAGCATCATGGTGAGCTTCCTGCTGTCCGAGGAGATCGCCCGGCCCATCGTCAACCTGGAGGAGGCCACCCGGCGCGTGGCCGAGGGGGACTTCTCCACGCGCATCCTCACCCGGCCCGCCGACGAAATGAGCGTGTTGGCCGGCTCGTTCAACCGCATGGTCTCCGAGCTCTCCCGCTCGCGCTCCAAGCTGCTGCAGGCCGAGAAGATCGCCGCCTGGCAGGAGATCGCCCAGCGCCTGGCCCATGAGATCAAGAACCCGCTCACCCCGATCAAGCTCTCCGCCCAGCGGATATTGAGGAAGTACACCGGCGAGTCGGTGGAGTTCCGCGCCATCCTGGAAGGATCAGTCGCGGCCATCATCCGCGAGGTGGACAACCTCAATGACATGCTGGCCCACTTCCGGGATTTCGCCCGCCT
>MIBK01000062.1:39038-40444 GCA_001829505.1 Spirochaetes bacterium RBG_16_67_19
GAGCGGATTGTCTTCGACCACGGCGGCTCGATCCGCTTCGAGACCCAGGCCGGGGTGGGCACGACTTTCATCATCGATCTGCCGTTGGGGGCCTGAAAGCTATGAGCATGATCCTGATCGTGGACGACGAGGAGGGCATCCGCCAGGTGCTCTCCGACTGCCTGCGGGACGAAGGCTACCGGGTGGTCCTGGCCGAGGACGGCTTCCAGGCCCTGCGCCTGCTCTCCGAGGAGCCGGTGGAGCTGGTCATCCTGGACGTCTGGCTGCCGAACATGGGCGGCATCGAGGTGCTCCAGCGCATCAAGGCCGAATACCCCGAAGTGGAAGTGGTGGTGATCTCCGGCCACGGCAACATCAACCTGGCGGTGCAGGCGGTGAAGCTGGGGGCCTTCGACTTCCTCGAGAAACCCCTGTCGCTGGAAAAGACCATCACCGTGGTGCAGAACGCCCTGCGGCTGGAACAGCTGAAGAGGGAGAACCGCAGCCTGAAGGCGGGCCTGGCCGAAGAGGACCGCATGATCGGCTCCTCGCCGGGCATGCAGCAGGTGCGCGAATTGATCGAGCAGAGCGCGGGCAGCGACGCGCGTATCCTGATCCTCGGGGAGAACGGCACCGGCAAGGAGCTGGTGGCCAAGGAGATCCACCGCCTGTCCTCCAGGGCCTCCGGCCCCTTCGTGGAGGTGAACTGCGCCTCAATTCCCGAAACCCTGATCGAGAGCGAGCTGTTCGGCCACGAGAAGGGCTCCTTCACCGGCGCCGTGAACCGGCGCAAGGGCAAGTTCGAGCTGGCCCATCGCGGCACGATATTTCTGGACGAGATCGCCGACATGTCCCTGGCCACCCAGGCCAAGGTGCTGCGGGTCATCCAGGAGCTTTCCTTCGAGCGCGTCGGCGGGGAGCTCCCGGTGCACGTGGACGTGCGCCTGGTGGCGGCCACCAACAAGAACATCCAGGAGGAGACCCGCCTGGGGCGCTTTCGGGAGGACCTGTATTTCCGGATCAACGTGGTCCCCATCACCGTGCCTGCCTTAAGGGAGCGCCTGGAGGACCTGGACGCCCTGCTGGCCTATTTCCTGGAGCGCTTCCGGCGCGCCGGGGAAAACACCCCCCGCCGCCTGTCCCCGGAGGCCCGGGAGGCGCTGGCCGCCTACTCCTGGCCCGGCAACATTCGCGAGTTGAAAAACTTCGTGGAGCGGGTTACGATCATGGCTGAAGGGGAGCTGATCACCGCGGACACGGTGCGGCGCTACCTGACCATGCACGAGGAGCGCGCGCCGGATGAGGCCTACCGGGGGTTCGAGGCCATGAAGCTTGCCGAGGCCAGGGACGAGTTCGAGCGGGAGTTCCTGCTGCGCAAGCTGGAGGAGCTGGGCGGCAACATCAGCCGGGCCAGCGAGGCCCTGGGC
>MIBK01000063.1:0-4851 GCA_001829505.1 Spirochaetes bacterium RBG_16_67_19
AACGAGGAGCTGGTGGAGCTGTGCCGCCTGCGCGGCTGCCGGCCGGGCGCGGACCGGCAACGAGGAGCTGGTGGAGCTGTGCCGCCTGCGCGGCTGCCGGCCGGGCGCGGACCGGCGGGTGCGCATCCCTCGGGAACTGATAGGGGAAATGACGGATTTCCAGAAGAGGACACAAGAGGCCTACGAGCGCGACCACGAGCTGGTCTACACCTGCGGGCCGGATTGGGCCCACCACCTGATCTGGACGCGGCAGGCCGAAGCCTATCGCGCCGGGCGCTCGACCCGCTTCCAGATGCAGGCCTTTGACTGCGGGCCCACGACCTATTACGACTACCGCCGGCAGGCGGTGCGCCCCGTCGACGGGGCGATCTTCGCTGAAATGCTGCGCTTCGCCGAAGCCACGCCGGAAATCGGGTACGTCGCCTGTTGGTACCGCCAGGACCTGCCGCCCCGGATCGAGCGGCTGCAGTCCCTGGTGGAGGGCCTGAAGATCACCCGCAAGCTCGACGGCATCGAGGCCATCCAGCCGGAGATGATCAAGTACCTGCGGGAAGCCAGCGCCATCGTGTACGACGATCCGCAACCGGCGGCCTTCCTGGCCGGTTCGGAGTGCATGACCATGCCGCTGAAACTGGAAGAGCGCTCGGCAGAGGACATCCTGGAGCGCCGCCGCTGCGGCGTACGCCGCTATCACGTGGCCAGCATGCCGACGCTGGGGGTCAGCACCCCGGTGACCCTGGCCGGCTCGATCGTCATGGCGGCGGCAGAACTGCTGGGCGGGATGGCGGTGTGCTGGTGCGCCGATCCGGAATCCGACCTGAGCGCACGGATGATCACCCTGGTGGCGGACATGCGCAACGGCAACTCCACCACTTTCGGCCCGGCCTACGTGCAGTATGACAATGCGGTGAGGCAGCTTTTTCGCGAGCGCTGGGGCGGGCACTGCATGGTGGAGGTCTTTTTCAGCCCCACCGCGCGGCGCCCCGGCCTGCAGGCCGTGTTCGAGAACTACTACGGCACCAGCTGCCGGCGGCGCTGGGACGGGAATCCGGAAATCCCCTACGCGGGGATGGGCGCCTTGCACAACGGGGGACTGGGCTCGCCCACCCAGTTCATGCTGGACATGGAAATCCGCAAGGCGGAGTGGAGCTACAGCTCGGAGATTCCGGTGGACGATGAGAGCCTGGACTGGGAAGAGGTGCTGCGTATCACCGCGCAGGGAGGCAACTTCCTGGAAAGCGAGCACACGCTGCGGCACTGCCGTGAGCTGTGGCTTTCCGAGCTGTTCCGCTCAGACAGTCCGTTTGAGGGTGCCTGGGACGGCACCGAGAAGGCCATCCTGGACCGCTGCGATGAGCTGTGGCGGGAACGCCTGAAGGAATACCGGCCTCCGGCCTGGCCGAAGGAGAAGATGCAGGCCCTGGATCAGCTGCTGGCCAGGGCCCGGGCTGAGCTCGGGGTCGGCTGACATGGCCCGTCCCGACTACCGCGCCCGGATCCTGGGCTGCCTTTTCAACCGGCAGGAGGCGACTCGCACGGAGATCGCCGAGGTCCTTGGCGTGCGCAAGAGCACGGTGGGGGAGATCTGCGGCCGCCTGCTCGCCGACCGACAGGTCCTGGGCCGGCAGGGGGCGAAGCGCAACGAGCGGCTGCGCCTAAATCCCGGTACGTTCCTGGCCCTGGGCGTGGAGCACCGCCTGGACTGCCTGAAGCTGGTCGCCTTGGACGCTGCCCTGCAGCGGGTGGCCCAGGCCAGCCTGCCCATGGGCAAGATTTACGAGGAGGCCAGGGTGGCCGCCATCCTGGAGCAGGTCCGCGGCTTCATCCGGGACAAGGGCCTGGCGGAGAAATCCCTGATCGGGCTGGGGTTCAGCGATTTCATCCCGCACGACATCGGCACCGGTCTGAAGTACAAGTCCATCTGGATGCCGGGGTGGGGGAGCATCAATATCAAGGCCAAGGTCGAGGAATCCCTCGGCCTGGGCACCCGGATCATGCGCTGCACCGACGCCTTCAGCCTGGCGGAGAGAGTATTCGGAAGCTGCCGCACGGCGGACAACTTCATCACGGTGCAGCTGGACGAGGGCATAGGGGTGTCGGTGTTTCACGACGGTTTTTTCGTGCGCGGCAGCACGGACATCTTCGGGGAGCTGGGGCACACGGTCTACAAAGAGGAGGGGGAGATCTGCAAGTGCGGCAACCGCGGCTGCCTGGAGACGATTGCAGGAGTGGATGCCGTTATCCGCAAGGTCAAGGCCAATATGGACCGCACCTATTTCCACACGCGCGGCGCCAGCCTCACCCTGGATGACGTGATCCACAACGCCCAGGAGGGCAATAAACTGGCCCTGCTGGCGCTGAACGAGGCTGCCAAGGCCATAGGCAACACCCTGGCCATCGTGGTCAATGTGCTGGGCATCACCCGCATCGTGCTCTACGGCCGGTTGGTGCGGGCCGGGGAGCTGCTGCGCCAGCAGTTGCTGAACAGCATCCGCCAGCACTGCATCTATCCATTGAACCAGGACACCGAAGTCTGCCTCAGCCAGCTGGACGAATACGGAAGCGCGGCGGGGGCGGCATACGGCATGCTGCGGGGATACTTCGCAGACGGGGATCAAGATTGAACGACTGTGCTATTCAAGTGGATTTATAATAACAGAAAGTTATTAAAAATTCCATCTCGGCCAATCCTGGGAAATAATTGTTGACAGCTTGTGCCGCAATGCTATAATCCAGCGCCATGAAAGCCTCCGATCAATATCGCAGGCTGGCGCAGCGGATCCGCGGCTACGCGGTGAAGATGACCAACTGCCGCTCCAGCGGGCACGTGGGAAGCTCACTGTCCATGGCCGATATCGTGGCCGTCCTGTACGGGCGGATCCTGCGCGTGGACCCGGCCAACCCGCGCTGGCCGGAGCGGGATCGCTTCATCCTCAGCAAGGGGCACGCCGCCGCGGGCCTCTACGGTGCACTGGTCGAGAAGGGCTTCTTTCCGAAGGAGTGGATCGACACCTACTACGGGGACGACGGCAGGCTTTGCGGGCACATCAGCCACCACGTCCCGGGTGCGGAGTTCTCCACCGGCTCCCTGGGGCACGGCCTGCCCGTGGCCGCGGGCATGGCCCTGGTGGCCAAGCGTCAGAAGCGCAACTACCGCATCTTCTGCCTGATGAGCGACGGGGACTGCAACGAGGGCTCCACCTGGGAGGCGATCATGTTCGCCGCCCAGCACCGGTTCGACAACCTCACGGCGATCGTGGACGCCAACCGCATCCAGGCCCTGGGCAAGGTATCGGACATCATCGACATGGAGCCCTTCGCCCGCAAGGTCGAGGCCTTCGGCTGGGCGGCGCGAGAGATCGACGGCCACGACGTGGAGCAGATCGAGAAGACCCTTCTCGCGGTCCCCTTCCGGAAGGGCCGGCCCTCCTTCGTGATCGCGCGCACCGTCAAGGGCAAGGGAGTCAAGTCCATCGAGAACACGGTCGGCTCCCACTACCGCTGTATTCCGGACGAGAAATTGAAGGAAGTGTACGAGGAATTAGGAGTGTCCGATGCGTTCCCTGTTTAACAAGGTGCTGCTGGACATCGCCGAAAAGAACGACCGGATCTACATGGTGCTGGCCGACATCGGCTACGGCGAGATCGAGGGCTTCGCCGAGCGTTTCCCCGACCGCTTCTTCAACGTGGGGGTGGCCGAGCAGAACATGACCGGGGTGGCCTGCGGGGTGGCCATGGAGGGCAACATCGCCGTCACTTACTCCATCGCCAACTTCCCCACGCTGCGCTGCCTGGAGCAGATCCGCAACGACGTCTGCTACCACAAGGCCAACGTCAAGATCGTCATCATCGGCGGCGGCTTGGCATACGGGGCGCTGGGGGTGTCCCACCAGGCCACCGAGGACCTGGCCATCATGCGCGCCCTGCCTGACATGGTGGTGCTGGCCCCGGCGGATTTCGCCGAGGCGGAGGCGGCCGTCCACGCCATGATCGCGCACGATGGGCCGGTCTATTACCGCTGCGGCTACAAGAAGGAGCCGGCTCTGCACGGCGGACCCATCGATTTCAGAATCGGCCGGGCCATCCAGGTCCGCGACGGCAGCGACCTGACCCTGATCGGCACGGGCACCATCACCTATCGGGCCTTCGAGGCGGCGGGGATCCTGGAGTCCCAGGGGGTCAAGGCCCGGGTCCTGAGCATGCACACGGTCAAGCCGCTGGACCGGGAGGCCGTGCTCGCGGCGGCCCGCGAGACCAGGGCGGTGGTCACGGTGGAGGAGCACAACGTGCTGGGCGGCCTGGGCGGCGCGGTGGCCGAGGTGCTGGCCGAGGCTGGCGGGGGCGTCCCTTTCCTGCGCGTCGGCCTGCCCGACAGCTACATCCACCTCGTGGGCTCCCACAACTGGCTGCTGGACCACTACGGCTTCGCGCCGCAGGCAATCGCCGCCAGCGCGCGTCGGCTGCTCGAGGGCAGGCAGTGAACTCCCGGGAGCGCGTGCTGGCGGTCTTGAAGGGCGAAATGCCCGACCGGGTGCCCCTCTTCGAGCTGTTCATCGATGCGTCGGTGATCCAGGCGCTGCAGCCCGGGATGTCCTACGAGGATTTCGTGGACTTCGCCGACCTGGACGTGGTGACCTGCCTGGCCATGGCCGAGAGCCCGGAGCGCAGGCGCTGGGTGGACCGCGAGCGGGGCATCTGGCAGGACAAGTGGGGCTGCCGGCAGTGCTTCACCGGCGAGGTCATGTCCGTGCCCGTCGACCCGCCGCGCATCCGCAGTCTCGCCGATTTGCGCTCCTACCAGCCGCCGGATCCCCGTGACAACGAGGTGCTCACGGCGGCCAGGAAGCTCGT
>MIBK01000063.1:4859-11541 GCA_001829505.1 Spirochaetes bacterium RBG_16_67_19
TCAAAGGCCGGCGGGCCATCTGCGTGGTAGGCGAGGAGGTATTCGCCGTCCCGCAATACTTGCGGGCCGGCCTGGCCAATGTAATGATGGATTACGTGCTGCAGCCGGAGCTGGCGAAGAAGCTGGCGGCCATCGCGCGGGACTACCACGTGGAGCTGTACCGGCTGCTGATCGAAGCGGGGGTGGAAATCGTGGCCCTGGGCGACGACTACGCCGGCAAGACGGGGACCTATATGTCCCCCTCCCATTTCCGGGAGTTCATCCTGCCCGGCCTGAGCACGGTGGTACGGGAGGTCAAGAGCCGCGGCGCCTATGTGATAAAGCACAGCGACGGCAACATCTGGGGGATCATGGACCAGCTGCTCTCCACCGGGTTGGACGCGCTGGGACCCCTGGAGCCGGCCTACATGGCCCTGGATGAAGTGCGCCGCAGGTCCGGGATGAAGGTCGGGGTGACGGGCAATATCGATGTGGATTTGCTGTCGCGAGGGACGATCGCCGAAGTGGAGGCGGCCACCCGGGAACAGCTGCGGCGGGTCTCGGTTCTCGGCGGCCATCTGCTGGGCTCGGGGAACTCGATCTCCGGGTCGGTGCAGCCCGCGAATTACTGGGCCATGATCCAGACGGCGCGCCGGTACGGCAAGTACCCGCTCGCGGCCTGACGAACGGGATGTAGGCATGGTTCATGCTGCATCATATCCAAACGGTTCCAAGGAGGTTTGCATGAAAGCGTTCAAATGGGTGCTGTGCCTTCTCCTGATCCTGGCGGTAGCCTCCGTGGCCTTCGCCCAGAAGAAGACCACGCTGGTCTACCTCTCCAAGTGGAGCGAGGGCGAGGTTACGCAGAAGATCATCGACGACACCATCGAGGCCTGGATCAAGGACAACCCCTCGGTGAACGTGGAGAGGGAGTGGGCAGGGCGCGGGGTGAATGCCAAGCTCATGGCCATGATTCAGGCCGGCACGCCGCCGGACTTCTACGACGAGGACCCCAAGGTCATCGAAGAGTCCATCGGCAAGGCCGGGCAGGCCCTGGACCTGCTGCCCTATCTGAAGAAGGTCAAGGCTTACCAGAGCGACAAGGCGGTCATCGACACCTTCTCCAAAGGCTTCTTCAACATGATCACCTTCCGGGGGCAGGTCAACTGCCTGCCGATCCAGCAGTACCTGACCTCCTTCTGGTACGACAAGACCCTCTGGAAGACCCTCGGGATGGGTAAAACTCCTGACACCTGGGCCCAGTTCCTGGACTCCTGCGCCAAGATCAAGGGGCAGAACCTGGCCCCGATCGTCATGGACGGCGGGGTGAACTTCTACAACATGTACTACTTTTCCCACCTGGCCGACCGCTACGAGGGCATGAACGCCCTGCTGACGGCAATCTACGACAAGGACGGCTCGGATTGGGACAAACCCGGCTTCCTGAAGGCCCAGAAGAACGTGAAGGAGCTGCGCGACAAGGGCTACTTCATCAAGGGTTTCGAAGGCTACCAGTTCCCGGCCGGGCAGATCGACTGGGCGCAGCGCCAGGGCGTGTTCCTGCTGATCCACTCCTACATGCCCATCGAGGTCAAGGATGCCAAGCCGGATGACTTCGTGTTCGGCTCCTTCCCGTTCCCCTCGGTGCCGGGTGGCAAGGGCCAGCAGTACCAGCTGACCTCGGTCTTCGGCGGGGTGGGCATCCTCAAGGCCACCAAGAACCCGGACCTGGCGTTCGATCTGTTGAAGCGGATGGTTGCCAAGGACGTGCAGCAGCGCTTCGCCGAAGAGGCGCTCAACGTGCCGGTCATCATGGACGTGCCGCTGCCCGATATCTTTTCCGACCTGGCGGCCATCATGAAGAAGCAGACCGGGACCTTCACCGACTATTCCGGCGGCCCCGGGCAGTTCGAGCCCGAGTACGCGCAGAAGATCATGTACCCGCTCAACCAGGACGTGCTGTTCGGCAAGCTGTCGCCCGAGGACTTCGTCAAGCAGGTCAAGGCGAAATCAATCGAGTATTGGAAGAGCAAGAAGTAGTCTGACGCTGTCATTTCCAACCGGGCCCGGCGTCGTGCCGGGCCCGGAATATCAGCAAGGGAGCGTTCCATGCGAACCCGTAAGAGGATCATCCTGCTGCTGGTCCCCGCCCTGATCCTGTACCTGGGGCTGTTCATCTATCCCACGGTGCGGGCATTCTGGGTGGCGCTGCACAACTGGACGGGTTTCACGGCCAAGATGGAGTGGGTCGGCCTGGCCAATTTCGCCGAGCTGTGGAAGGACGACCTCTACTGGCGCAGCCTGCTGACCACGCTGAAGATCATCTTCCTGGGCGGCGGCGCCATCTTCGTGCTGGCGTTCCTGTTCACCTTCTTCCTCACTTCCGGGATCCGGGGGAAGAAGGTCTACCGGGCCGTCATTTTCTACCCGAACGTGGTGGCGCCGATCGCGCTGGCCACCTTCTGGGGCTTCATCTACAACCCTCGTTTCGGCCTGCTGAACGGCTTGCTGCGCTCCCTGGGGCTGGAGTCCTGGACCCAGACCTGGACCGGCCCCGACCTTGTCTTTTGGTCCGTCTTGGCGGCGCTGGTTTGGACCTACGTGGGCTTCTACATGGTCATGCTGATGTCCGGAGTGGACAAGATCCCGCCCGATTTCTACGACGCCGCGCGGATTGCCGGCGCGAGCCGGCCGCAGATTTTCTTCAGAATCGTCATTCCCATGATCTGGGACGTGCTGGTGATCGCCATCGTGCTGTGGATCATCATCTCCATCAAGATGTTCGATTTCATGTTCGCCTTCTCCGGAGGGCTGGCCGCGCCAATGGAAATCTGGACCAACGCCCTGTACATGTTCATGCTCACCTTCGGCCAGCGGGTGGCCATCTACCGCATGGGCTACGGGACCGCGGTGGCCGTGACCATGCTGGTCATGGTGATCGTGTTCAGCGGAATCGTCCGCCTGTTGATGCGCCGGGAAAAGATCGAGTTTTAGGGGGGACCATGGCCAATCCCGCATTGATCGGGCGCTATCGCTTCCGCAACGGGGTCATCTATCTATTGCTCTCCCTGTGGATCGCGTTTTCGCTGTTCTCCTTCCTCTGGATCATCATGACCTCCATCAAATCGAACAAGGAGCTGTACGCGGGGGTCTGGAGCATTCCCGGGAAGCTGCACCTGGAGAACTACGCGAAGGCCTGGAACGTGGTGAACCTGAAGCGCTACTTCCTCAACAGCGTGCTGGTCACCTTCTCCTCGATATTCGTGCTGACCTTCCTGTGCACCCCCGCCGCCTACGTGCTGAGCCGCTTCCGCTTCAAGGGCAGCGTTTTCCTGAACAACCTGTTCATCGCCGGCATGGGCATCCCCTATCAGCTGCTGCTGATCCCGCTGTACAAGCTGATCTTCGACCTGCATCTGCAGAACAGCCTGTTCGGGCTGGGGCTGGTATACATCGCCCTTTCGATCCCGTTCACCACCTATTTGTTGAGCGGCTTCCTGCGTACCCTCCCTTCGGACCTGGAGGATGGGGCCATGGTGGATGGGGCCAATGAGTTCCAGACCTTCTGGCGCATCATGTTTCCCCTGGCCCAGCCGGGGATCGTGACCGCGGCGATCTTCAACTTCATATTCCTGTGGAACGAGTACATGCTGGCCCTGATCTTCATCGTCAAGACGCAGCGCCGCACGGTGTCGCTGGGCCTGTACTCGATCCAGTCGGCGATGCTGTGGACCGCGGACTGGGTGGGCCTGTTCGCCGCCGTGGTCATCGTGATGCTCCCCACAGTGCTCCTGTACGTGCTGCTCTCGGAGAAGGTCATGGCCGGCATCACCCTGGGGGCGGTCAAGGGATAGGAGGAGCGTGCATATGCAAAAGCGCGAACGCGACCAGCTGGTCCGGGATGCGGTCAAGCACGTCATCCCGCATTTCGCCAGCTGGGAGATGATCGACAGGCAGCCCAAGGTCTTTGTACGGGGCGAGGGCTGCTACCTGTTCGATATCGATGGGAACAGATACCTGGACACCTTCGCCTCCCTGCTCACCACCATCTGCGGGCATCACCAGCGGGAAGTCGACCAGGCCATCCGCGACCAGCTCGACCAGCTGGAGTTCTTCCCGAACTACGTGGACACCTTCACGGTGCCCCTGGTGCACCTGGCCAGGAAGCTGGCCCAGATCACCCCCGGGGAGCTCTCCGCCACCTTCTTCGTCAACTCCGGCTCGGAGGCCAACGAGACGGCGCTCAAGATGGCGCGCCAGTACCACCTGGAGCGCGGGGAGCGGCAGCGCTGGAAGGTCTTTTTCCGGCGCTACTCCTACCACGGCACCACCCTGGGCGGCAGCTCGGTGACCGGGCTGCAGTGGTTCCGCGAGTACTTCGAACCGCTGCTTCCGGGCTGTATCGCCTCCTATTCGACGCGCTGCCAGCTCTGTGAGCTGGGTCTCCGGCACCCGGACTGCGAACTAGCCTGCCTCCAGCTGATGGAAAAGCAGATGGAGTGGGAGGGGCCGGAGACGATCTCCGCTCTGATCATGGATCCGATCCCCGGCTCCAACATCGGCTTCCCGGTCCCCCCCGACGGCTATCTGCAGGGCGTGCGCAGCCTGTGCGACAAGTTCGGGATCCTGCTGATTTTCGATGAGGTCCAGACCGGGTTCGGCAAGACCGGGAAGATGTTCGCCTGCGAGCACTGGGGCGTGACCCCCGACATCCTGTGCATCGGCAAGGGCTTCACCGGCGGCTACATCCCTTTGGGGGCCACGGTCACCACCGAGAAGGTCTACAGCGTATTCCGCCGCCCCGGGCACGAGCTGCGCAGCGGCTCCACCTACGGCGGGCACACCCTGGCCTGCGCCGCCACCCTGGCCAACATTGAGGTCATCGAGCGCAACCGCCTGCCCGAGCGGGCGGGCGAGCTCGGCAAGGTCTTGCGGGCGAAGCTGGAGGCCTTGAGGGAGACTCACCGCCTGGTCGGGCAGGTGAGCGGGATCGGCCTGCTGCAGGCTTTGTTTCTGAACGTGGACCCCGGCCGCAAGGTCGGCAGCTTCATCCGCGACTTCTGCTGGCAGAACGGCCTGATCCTGCGCAACAACGGGGACATCCTCGTGTTCGCCCCGGCGCTGATCATCACCGAGGCCGAGCTCGAGCAGATCGTCGGCACGCTGGACCGGGCTCTTTCGGCGGCGGAGAAGCAGCTCGCCACATGAGAGTACAGAATGGGTTTCGCCTCGACGGCAAGGCCGCCCTGGTCACCGGCGCGGGCCGCGGGCTGGGCCAGGCATTCGCGCTGGCCCTGGCCGAGGCGGGCGCCGACGTGGCGGCCGTGGACATCCGGGGCGACTGGGCCGCGGCCACGGCTGAGGCGATCGCCTCCCGGGGGCGGAAGTCCCTGGGCATCGCGGCGGACCTGAGCCGGCCCCCTGAGGCGGCCCGGATGGTGGAGCAGGTGGTCTCCGCCTGGGGGCGGCTGGACATCGCCGTGAACAACGCGGGCCTCTCCCTGCCGATCGGGCCGGCACTGGAGGTCAGCGAGCAGGATTGGGACCGCCTGTTCGAACTGAACCTGAAGGGCACCTTCTTCTGCTGCCAGGCCGAGGCCCGGGCGATGATTCCCTGCAGCTACGGGAGAATAGTCAACGTGGCCTCGATCTGCGGCCGCATTGTCTGGCCGGAGCCGCAGGCGGCCTACAGCGCCTCCAAGGCCGGCATCGCTCACCTGACCCGCTGCCTGGCCGCGGAGTGGGCGCCGCACGGCATCCGGGTGAACTCCATCAGCCCAGGGGTCACCCGCACTCCGGAGCTGTTCGAGCAGGTCATTCCGGTGTTTCTGGCCAAAGCCCCGATCGGGCGGATCGCCGGCGCGCAAGACCTGGCGGGGGCCGTGGTCTACCTGGCTTCAGACGCCGCGGACTTCGTGGTCGGCCACGACCTGGTCCTGGACGGCGGCTACACCCTGCTGTAGGCAACCGATGGAGGCCTTGAGTTTCTTCGACGCCAACGCCTGGCTGGGCATTCCGGTCTTCGATTCGCATACAGGGGCCTACAGCCGCTATTCCGGCCGTGAAGACCTGCTGGCGGCCATGGACTTCTACGGTGTGGACTTCGCCCTGGTGAGCCACTACCGGTCCCTGTTCGGCGACCCCCTGAAAGCCAACCGGCGGCTCAGCGAGGAGATCGCCGGGAGCGAGCGCCTGTTCCCGTGCTGGACCCTGCTGCCGGACCAGACCGGGGAGGTCCCAGCCGCCGGGGAGCTGGCGGCGGAGCTGCGCCGCCACCACGTCCGCGCGGTGCGGCTCGTGCCGGGTGCCTACAACCTGGTGTTCCGCGAGAGGTTGCTGCGCGACCTGTTCCGGATGCTGGCCAAGGAGCGGGTGTTCGCGTTCGTGCAGCTGCCCACCTTGGGAGTTCCCGTCCCCGAGAAGGAGGATGTGCTGCTCGGGGCGCTGGAGGAGATCTGCGACCGCCACCCGCGCCTGACACTGATCACCAGCGGGCGCCTGCGAAACTTCTACCCGCTGCTGGAGCGCTACCCCCGGCTTCTGACCTCCCTCGCCTGGGACCCGCACCCGGACTTCGTCGAGGACTTCTGCCGTCATTTCGGCGCCCGCCGCCTGCTGTTCGCCACTCCCTACAGCGAGAACGCGCGGGAGGTGAGCGGCATGCCCATGCTGCAGGTCACCCACGCTGCGGTCAACGAGGAGG
>MIBK01000063.1:11556-11729 GCA_001829505.1 Spirochaetes bacterium RBG_16_67_19
CGGGCGGGAATCTGGCCGAGCTGCTGGGCGTGGAGCTCCGGGCGCGCGTAGAACCGGGCCCCGCGGTGCGGGAGCTGCTGGCTGGGCGCCCTTCGCCGTTCCCGATCGTCGACGTCCATGCCCACATCGGAGCCTGGAGTTGGGAGTACAAGCCGGCCAGCGGGTTGGCCGAC
>MIBK01000063.1:11780-18355 GCA_001829505.1 Spirochaetes bacterium RBG_16_67_19
CTCCACGGAAGCGGTGCTGGGCGGCGACCACCTGCGCGGCAACGAGGAATTGGCCGCCGCGCTGCGCGGCCGGGAGGAGCGCTTCGCCGGATTCGCGGTGGTCAACCCGCACTTCTCCGCTCTGCCCTCCTACCTCCGCCGCTGCGTGGAGGACCTGGGTTTCCGCGGCTTCAAGGTCCACCCGCGCGTGCACCGCTGCGCCATCACGGATCCGAAGTACCGGCCCGTGTGGCAGGCCTCCGAGAAATTCCAGCTGCCCGTGCTCTGCCACACCGGGCAAGGGCAGGCCTTCAGCGAACCGGACCAGCTCGCTGTCATCGCCGCCGCCTACCCCCGGGGCCGTTTCATCGTGGGCCACACGGGGGAGACCTTCGCCGGCCTGCTGCAGTGCGTCCAGATGGCCAACCGGAACGCCAACCTGTACCTGGACTCCAGCGGCTGGCTTTTCATGAACCGCGGCTACCTGGAGTATCTGGTCGCCCAGGTGGATCCGCGTTGCATCCTGTTCGGGTCCGATTTCTCGTGGATCGACCTGCGCTACGCGGCGGCCACGGTGCTGTTCGCCGATATCGCTGAGCGGACCAAGGCGCAGATCCTGGGTGAGAACGCGCTGGCGATCCTGGCGAAGGGAGGGGACGGAATTTGAAGCGGCTGGAGGGCAAGGTGGCCCTGATCACCGGCAGCGGCCAGGGCATCGGCCGCGCGGCGGCCCTGTTGTTCGCCCGCGAAGGGGCGGTCGTGGTGGTGACGGACATCAATTCCGCAGCGGGTGAGCGGACTGCTTCCGAAATCGCCGGAGAGGGTGGGGAGGGTTGGTTCCAGGAAGCGGACGTCTCCCTCCGGGAGGACGTGCAGCGGCTGATGGCGGCGGTCCGGAAGCGTTCCGGCGGACTGAATGTGCTCTATAACAATGCCTCGGTGTATTGGCCGGGCAAGGACGGCCGGATCACCGAGATCGCGGAGGAGCACTGGGACCGGGTCATCGCCATAAACCTGCGCAGCATCTACCTGTGCTGCCGGTACGGGATTCCCGTCATGTCGGACAGCGGGGGCGGCTCGATCATCAACACCGCCTCCAGCGCCGGGGTGACCGGCATCCCCGGATGCGATGCCTACACCGCCACCAAGGGGGCCACGATCGCGCTGACCCGCTCCCTGGCGGTGGAGTACCGCCCCGCGGGCATCCGGGTGAACTGCATCGCCCCGGCGGGCATCCAGACCCCGATGCTCTCCCAAAGCAACCTGGAGGACTCCACCTTCGACGAGCGGCGGTTCCTGCGCCTGCGCACTCCGTCCCGGCGCTACGGGACTCCGGAGGAGGTCGCCCGCACGGCGCTGTTCCTGGCCTCGGAAGAATCTTCCTACATCAACGGCGCGGTGATCGTGGCCGACGGGGGCATCACGATCAACGGGGACCTGTCGAAGATGCAGGGGGATTGAGCATGGCCTATTCCGGGGTGATGGAGGATATCCGGCGCTGCATTGCCCGCCGGGTCCCTTCCCGCGTTCCCTATTTCCCGATCTCGGTGATGTTCGACTACCACCACTTCGGATACTCGTACGCCCGCTGGCGCAATGAGCCGGAGGTCATGGCCGAGCTGGGCGAGCGGGCGGTGCGCGTGTTCGACTACGACGTGTACATGCTCCACCCCGACGACCTGCTGGAGTACGAGGGGATGGGGATCGGCATCCAGGCCGAAGAGGACCTGCCCGCGGCGGTGCGCGAATACCTGCCGGCCACGGAGCGTACCCTGGGCTCGCTGCGCCTGCCGGCGAACCTGGGGCGTTCCGGGCGGCTGGCGCGGCACCTGGAGGGGCTGGCCGCGCTGAAGGAGCGTCTGGGGGACGCGGTGTGTCTGGCCGGGCGGATCGCGGCCCCGTTCACCACCATCACCCTGATCCTTGGCATCGAGCCCACCCTGGTCCTGATGCTGGAAAACCCGGCGCTCCTGCGACGTTTCGAGGAGTTTTTCCTGGAGTTCAACGACCGCGTGGCCCGGCTGCAGCTGGAGGCGGGCGCGCAGGCGCTGTGGCTAGGGGACTGCGTGGCCACCTCGCATTTCATCTCCCCCGCGCAGTACGAGGAGCACGCCGCCGAGTTCGCGGCGGCCAGTTCTCGCCGGATCCGGGAGGCCGGCGGCATCGTGTTCTACCACGGCAACGAGAAGTCCATTCCCCACCTGGCCCTCATGGCCGGGCTGGGCTTCGACGCGATCAACGTCGGGGAAGGGGTGGACATCGGGGAGGTGAAGCGGGTCATCGGCGGCCAGGTGTGCATCATGGGCAACCTGGATCCCCTCCACGACCTGCAACCCAGGTCTTCCCAGGAGGTGGGAGAAGTGGTGCGGGAGATCGTCGAAACGGCCAAACCCGGCGGGGGCTACCTCTTCTGCACAGGCGAGGGGGTGCCTCACAATACCCCGGTTGAAAATCTGCAGGCCATGCATAGGGCGGTGAGAACGTATGGAAAGTATTGATCTTCATATAAAGCGGGAGCTGTTGGAGTACCTGGTCCTGATCCGGCGGTTCGAGGAGAGGGTCAAGGTGCTCTACCACCAGGGCGCCATCATGGGCGCCATCCACCTGTACATCGGGCAGGAAGCGGTGGCCGTGGGGGTATGCCGGAGCCTGCGGGACGAGGATACGGTGTTCAGCACCCACCGCGGACACGGTCACGCCATCGCCAAGTCCGGCGAGGTGGAACGGATCATGGCCGAGCTGATGGGCCGGGACGAGGGGCTTTCGCGCGGGCACGGAGGCTCCATGCACTTGTTCGAGCCGCCGAAAGGCCTGATGGGCGGCAACGGGATCGTGGGCGGCGGCATCCCGCTGTCGCTTGGCGGGGCCTTCACGGCGCAGTACCAGGGCAGCGACCGGATCTCGGTCGGGTTCTTCAGCGACGGGGCGGTCAACCAGGGCACCTTCGCGGAGTGCCTGAACCTGGCCGCGCTCTGGAAACTGCCGGTCCTGCTGGTCTGCGAAAACAACCAGTACGCCGCCACCACGCCGGTGGAGCGGTCGACGGCGGTTCGGGACGTGGTCGGGCGGGCCCGCGCGTTCGGGGTGCGGGCGGAGAAGGTGGACGGCAACGACGTGGAGGCGGTGTTCCAGGCCGCCACGGCCGCCGTAGCGGCGCTGCGACAGAGTCAGGGCCCCCGCCTGTTGGAGTGCGAGACCTACCGGGTGGAGCCGCACTGCGGCATCATCCCCGATGAGCGCACGCCGGGGGAGCGGGAGCTGTGGAACCCCCGGGACCCGGTGAGCCTGTTCGTCGGGCGCCTCGTGGGGGAGGGGGCGATCAGCGCCTCGGACCTCGAAGCCCTGGAACGGCGGGTGCGCGAGCGCCTCGACCGGGCGGTGGAGTTCGGCGCGCGCAGCCCCTGGCCGGATCCCCAGGTGGATCCGCACAGGACGTGGGTGCTGCAATGAGAAAGATCTGGTACAAAACGGCCATCAACGAGGCCATGCACGAGGAGATGGCCCGCGACGAGCGTGTCTTCCTGATCGGCGAGGACGTGGACCTGTTCGGCGGGGTGTTCAAGATCTCCCGCGGCCTGGTGGAGCGCTTCGGCGCCCGGCGGGTGCGGGGCACGCCCATTTCAGAGAGCGCCTTCGTCGGGCTGGCGGCCGGGGCGGCCATGACCGGGCTGCGCCCGATCGTGGAGATGATGTACATCGACTTCGCCCTGGTGGCCATGGACCAGCTGATCAACCAGGCGGCCAGCACGAGCTACATGTCCGGGGGACGGGTCCGCCTGCCGCTGGTTGTCCGCGGCCAGTACGGCACGGGGACTTCCGAGGCGGCCCAGCATTCCCGGAACTTCGAGAGCTGGTTCATCAATACCCCCGGGTACAAGGTGGTCATGCCCTCCACCGCTTATGACGCCAAGGGGCTGCTCAAGTCGGCCATTCGCGACGAGAACCCGGTCCTGTACCTGGAAAACCGGGTGCTGTACACCCACAAAGAAGAGGTGCCGGAGGGAGAGTGGCTGGTGCCGCTGGGCTCGGCCGAAGTGAAGCGCGCCGGCGCGGACATCACGGTCGTGGCCACCGGCTACGCGGTGCACAAGGCCCTGAGCGCGGCCGAGCAGCTGGCCGGCCGGGTGGACGTGGAGGTGCTGGACCCGCGCACCCTGGACCCGCTGGACCTGCCGGCGGTGCTGTCCTCGGTGCGCAAGACCGCCAACCTGCTGGTGGTCCAGGAGGCGCCGGTTCAGTGCAGCTTCGCCTCCGAAGTGGTCCGCCTGGTTGTGCAGGAGGCCTTCCGCGACCTCGAGCACCCGCCTCTGGCCCTCGGCGCCGCGGACGTGCCGGTGCCGTTCAGCCCGGCCCTCGAGCGGGCGGTCATCCCCCAGGTTGAAGACATCGTAGCCGCCGTCCAGCGGGTGCTGGAAAAAGGCGCCTGAATGCCCTCTCCTTGACCCGCGGGGCAGGCGGTGCGTATCCTTTAGGCATGTCGGACCAAGACCCCAAGGCGCTGCCCGTACAGCCGGCCCAGGCGGTGCGCGAGCGCAGCCTGCTGCGCAACGTCTATCTGTGGATGACCGGCGGGCTGGCCCTCACCGCGGTGGTGGCGCTGGGTGTGGCCTCCAACCCGGACTTCAGCCGCACCCTGCTCTCCAGCCGTTTTCTGTTCTTCGGCCTGCTCATTGCCGAGGTGGCCCTGGTGTGGTTCCTCTCGGCGCGCATCACCACCCTGAGCCCGGCCGCCGCGGTGGGCGGGTTCGCGGCCTACGCGGTGTTGAACGGGATCACCCTGTCGGTGATCCTGCTGGCCTACGCCCGGGCCAGCGTCGCCAACGCCTTGTTCGTAAGCGCGGGCACCTTCGCCGGCATGAGCCTGTACGCCGTGAGCACCAAGCGGGACCTGTCCCGCTTCGGGACCTACCTGTTGTACGGCCTTTGGGGCATCCTCATCGCCTCCCTGGTCAACCTGTTCCTGCGCAGCCCCGCCGTACAATGGGTGCTGTCGTACGCCGGGGTGGCCCTCTTCCTGGGCCTCACGGCTTACGACACCCAGATCATCAAGCGCTGGAGCCAGGAGATAGGGGACCAGGCCGGCGAGGCGGACTTCATCCGCCTTTCCATCCTGGGGGCGTTGAAGCTGTACCTGGACTTCATCAACCTCTTCCTGTTTTTTCTGCGCATCGTGGGCCGCAGGCGTTAGGGCCGCGTGACCGAGCCCACGGTAGCCATCGTCGGCGCGGGCTTCGGCGGCCTGAAGGCCGCCCGCCTGCTGGCCGGAGCCCCGGTCCGCGTTCTGCTGCTGGACCGCAACAACTACCACCTGTTCCAGCCGCTGCTCTACCAGGCGGCGGCGGCCTACCTGGAGCCCGAGCAGGTGGCCAAGCCGGTGCGGGCCATCCTGCGCCGCCAGAAGAACCTGACCTTCCGGGTGGCCGAAGCGCGCGGCGTGGATTTCGCCCGAAAGCGCCTGATCACCGCCGAGGAGTCCTTTCCGTACGATTACCTGATCCTGGCCATCGGCGGGCAGACCAACTTCTACGGCCTGGCCGGGGTCCAGCGCTACGGCTTCTCTCTCAAGAGCCTGCCGGACGCCATCCGCATCCGCAACCACATCCTGGCCTGCTGCGAGAAGGCGGTGCTGGAGAAGGACCTGCTGGCCCGGCAGGCGCTGCTGACCTTCGCGGTGGGCGGGGGCGGCTCCGCGGGCGTGGAAATGGCCGGGGCCCTGGCCGAGTTGGTGCAGGGCGTGCTGGTCAAGGACTATCCGGAGCTGGACCGCGACCAGCTGCGGGTGCTGCTGCTGGAAGGGCAGGGCGAGATCCTGCCGGGGTTCCCTGCCGAGCTCTGCCGGGTGGCGCGCGAGACCCTGGGGCGCAAGGGGGTGGCCGTGCGCCTGAACACCCAGGTGGCGGACTACAACGGCAGGGAGCTGCGGCTGAAAGGGGGCGAGAAGCTCCCGGCGGCGACCCTGATCTGGACCGGCGGGATCGCGGCGGCGCCCCTGGCCCGCGCGCTGAAGGTGCCGCTGGGCAGGCAGGATAGGATCCTTACGGAGCCGACCCTGCAGCTTCCGGGGCATCCCGAGGTCTACTCAATTGGGGACGCCACCTACCTGGAAGCCGGCGGCCAGCCGCTGGCCATGGTAGCCCCCGCGGCCGTGCAGATGGCCGAGAAGGCCGTAGCCAACATCCTGGCCGCGGTGGCCGGGCGCGCTCCTTCTTCCTTCGTCTACCGCAGCCCCGGCCTGCTGGCCACCATCGGGCGCAATGCCGCCGTGGCCCAGATCGGAGGGCTGAAGCTCCGGGGCTTCCTGGCCTGGGCGGTGTGGGTGGTCGTGCACCTGATCCGCCTGGTGGGCTTCCGCAACCGCCTGATGGTGCTGATCAACTGGATCTACGACTACCTGTTCTACGATCGGGCGGTGCGCCTGATCACCCACGAGGACTAGGGAAGCCGGGAGACTTACAGCAGTCCCACCCTGGCCCGGAACTTGCCCCCCCCTTGGTAGGTCAGCTCCAGAACGCGCGCGGACCCTTGCTGCCGGCCGCTGCGCCGGATGCCCTCCAGCAGGGCCCGCTGCGCGGGCTGCAGCACCACGCCCCGGCTGT
>MIBK01000063.1:18431-20722 GCA_001829505.1 Spirochaetes bacterium RBG_16_67_19
CCCAGCTCACCCGCAGGGAATAGCCGTAGACCCCCAGCTCGCCCAGGTTCTCCTCGGAGACCGGTTGGTGGGAGATCAGGCGGTATCCGCCCGCGGCGGCCAGCTCCACGTTTCCGCTGGACTCCAGCCGGAACTCGGTCCAGCTGAAGGCGGCCAGGGAGGAGGGCAGGTGCAGGCGCTCCACGAGCATGCTGTTCCGGCTGTCGCCGGACTTGAGCACCAGGTACACGGTGAGCGGGCTGCGACCCGGAGCGCTTTCCGTGGCCTTCTCTCCGGAAGCTCCCGCCGCGGCGGGCAGGGCGCCCAGAACGGCCAGCAACAGCACAGCCAGGTGACGTGACATCGGTCGTCCTCCTGCTCCAATAATACGTCCGGCGGGAGCGGATTTCCAGCGCGCTTGACCCTGCCCGGAAAACGTGCTAAGTCCTCGTATGAGTCTGACCTACCGCTCCTCCGGAGTGGACATCGAGGCGGCCGGCAGGGCCAAAGGGCGCATCCAGGCGCTCGTACGGCGCACGCACGGCGACTCGGTGGTGAGCCGTCCGGGCCTGTTCGGGGGGGCGGTGCGCCTGGAGGACGGCCAGGACCCCTCCCATCTGACCGGGGCCCTGGGTTTTGTTTCCGATACCACGCAAGAACCTCCATCCCGTCTCGTGGAGCGATGCCTGGCGGGATTGCCGCCCGGTTCGCTGCCCGTCGCCTTCCTGGACTACGTGGCCTCCGCCGGCCTGGAGCCCGGCTCCGTGGAGCGGCTGGTGGAGGGTTTCGCGGACCGTCTGGCCGGACTTCGCATTCCCCTGATCGGCGGGGAGACGGCGGAAATGCCCGGGGTGCTGCGTGCCGGTACGCGCGAGGTAGTGGGCGCCCTGTTCGGGATCCGGCCCGCCGGCGCCGGCCGGGCAGCGGCTGCGGCCGGGGCCGGCCGCCCGTGCCTGGTGTTCAGCATGGACGGGGTGGGCACCAAGACCAAGCTCGGGGTGCTGGCCCGCAGCACCGGCGGGCTGGCCCTGGACATCATCCATCATTCCCTGAACGACATCCTCTGCCTGGGCGCGGCCGGCCTGGGCTTCCTGTTCTACGTGGGCTGCCACCGGCGGGAGGAGGAGCTGCTCGCGGGCTTCCGTGACGCCGCGACGCAGGCCTGCGCGCGCCTGGGCCTGTCGGTGCTGGCCATGCAGACCACGGAGAAGCCGGGCACCTACCTTCCGGGGGAGATCGACGTCTGCGCCGCCGTGGCGGGCGCGGTGGGCGAGAAGCGACTGCTGCAGGGTGGTGAGGTCCGCGCCGGCGACGTGCTGGTGGGCCTGGCCTCCGACGGCCTGCACACCAACGGCTATTCCCTGGCCCGGCGGGCTCTGCTGGAACGGGCGGGCCTGAGGCTGGACGGGAGGGTGGCCGAGCTGGGCGTCACCCTGGCCGAAGCGCTGCTGCGGCCGCACCGCAACTACGCCCCGGCCGTGCTGCCCCTGTTGGGCGGCGAGCCCTCGGCCGTCCACGCGGTGGCCCATATCACCGGCGGGGGCCTGGCGGACAACCTGGCCCGCGTCCTGCCGGAAGGCCTGCGGGCGGTGGTGCGTCTTTCCAGCTGGGAGGTGCCGCCCCTGTTCCGCCTGATCCAGCGCTGCGGGGAGGTGCCCGAGCAGGACCCCGCGGGCAAGGGCATGTACGAAACCTTCAACATGGGCATCGGCCTGGTGCTGGCCGTGGAGTCGGGAAAAGCGGAAGAGGTGATCCGCGGCCTTTCGGCCGGCGGAGAGCGGGCCGTGCCGCTGGGTGAGGTGGGGGCCCGGCCGCGCGGGGACGCCCCGGTGCTGCTGGAGCGATGAGCCTGCTCCTGGAGGTGGGCCTGCGCCCGGGAGTGGCCGACGCCGCGGGCAGGGCGGCCGCCCACAAGATCCGCGCCCACCTGGGCATCCCCGTGCGCGAGGTGCGGGTGCGGCGGCTGTACCGCATCGAGCCGGGCCTGACCCGGGCCGAAGCGGAGCTGGCCTGCCGCGAGCTGTTCGCCGATCCGCTCATCCAGGACTATTCGCTCGACGCCCCGCTGGCGGCGGAGCCCTTCGACCTCTCGGTGGTGGTCGCCTTCCGCCCGGGAGTGACGGACAACGAGGGCCGCACGGCCGCTGGGGCGCTGGCCGAGGTGCTGGCCGCGAGCGGAGGCGGGCAGAGCCGCCCCGGACACCGGGTGCAGACCGCTACGCAGTACCTGCTCTGCGGGGTCAACCGGGGGCAGGCCGAGCGCATCGCCCGGGAGCTGCTGGCCAACGAGCTGATCGAGCAGACCGTGATCC
>MIBK01000064.1:0-377 GCA_001829505.1 Spirochaetes bacterium RBG_16_67_19
GACCGCCCTGGGAGAGGCATACCTGGAGCTGTACCTGAACAGCCCTTCGCCCGCTAACCAGGTCGGGCTGTACCGCGCCGGCACGCGCGTGCTGGCCTCGCTCACGGAGCTGGACGCGTTTGGCTCCGAGCCCTGGTCCAGCGGATACCTTCAGGGCATGATCGAGGCGCCTTTCCTCCAGCTCACGCCCGGCACGCGCGGTGGGGTCATCCATGACCAGAGCTTCCAGGTTTTCGTCGAGGCCCTGGAATCGGTCCGGCCCCGGCTCCAAGAGATCATCCAGCAGGAAAAGCAGGCCGGGGAGGAAGAGGCCAGCCGCAACATCCTGCGGGCCGTGCGCAAGGCGTTCAAGGAGGCGCTGCTCGCCTTGGCCTCGG
>MIBK01000064.1:453-2066 GCA_001829505.1 Spirochaetes bacterium RBG_16_67_19
CAGCCGCAAGCCGCCGCAGGGCAGGGGGAGCCTGGAATGGCGGGCCTGGCCGGAGAGCCGGCGTCCACCCCGGCTCCTGCGGACGCCATGGCCGAGGCGGAGCCCGACCGCGAGTTCTTCGACTACCCCGGTCCCCTGTACAGCGCCGTCGTCTCTCCAGCCTCGGCCGTGGTGAAGGTCGGCGCCGATCAGGGCTTCCGCTGCATTCCTCGCGACAAGCGGCGGCGCACGATCGAAGAAGGTGCGACGATCCGCTGGAGGGTTCTCGAGGGAGAAGGCTCGCTGCTGGGTGAAACCGGGGAGATCGTCACCTTCCGGGCGCCCGGCGAGCCCGGGCTGGCGATCCTGCAGGCGCAAGTCAGTCAGGGTGAGCTCTCCTGCACCGCGGAGAGCCGGGTCACCGTCACCGAGACGCTGCTGGAGAAGGAAGCGGAAGAGGCGATCGGACGCGGCAAGGGGCTTCCCGGCTACACCTTTCTGCGGACCCCTGGGGAGCTGTGGCGCTCCCGCTACGACCAGAAGAACAACCTGATCATCATTAACAACGGGCACCGGGACTACGTGTTCGCGGCCCAGAAGCCGGCGCGCAAGCTCAAGTACATCAGCCGCCTGTACGCCAAGGAGCTGGTCCTGGCCAACTTCCCGGGTTTCGACGCCCCGGAGCTGATCGAGCGGGTGATCGAGCTTTCGCTGTACACCGAGGAGCATCTGCGCTAGGGAGTCGCGGTCACACCACACTCATCTTGAGCCCTAGCGGCGAAGGCGTCCGGCTCGCCGGTCTGGCCGTATTCGCCGCCGAGAAAGCCGGCGTGGCCGCTTGGGAGGGGCTCGTCGGGCCGGCGTTGCGCCGGCCGCCCTCCCGCTCAGGACTTTGGATGCACCCGCTCGCGGAGGTCGAAGGTGGCGGCCAGGTCGCGCAGGATCGGGTCCTCGCCCTCCAGGATGAAGGCGTTCACGTTGTCCATGGCCCGGGTGATGCCCACGTAGAGCAGGTTGCGCAGCAGCCGCTCGGTCTGCGCGTCGTCGTAGGCCTGGCGCCAGGGAAGGTAGGGCAGGTACAGAAGCACCACCGGGAAGTCCAGGCCCTTGCTGGAGTGCAGGGTGGACACGCGCAGCTTGCCCGTGGAGCGGAAGCTGAACTGCTCATCGCGGATGGCCTCCAGCTCCAGCCCGGCCTGATCTAGAACGCGGCGCAGAGGCTCGATCTCGCACTTCCTGGGGACCAGGATGCAGAGGTTCTCCGCGTCGTAGCCCAGCTCTTCGAGGAACACGCGGATCTTCTCCAGCAGCAGGCGCTGCAGCTCTTCGACGCTCCGGGCCGTGTACAGCTCAGGGGGAGGGCCCTCCCGGAAAGGGAAGGGACGCGCGTCGTCGGCCGGGGCCTCGGCCGCTGCATCGGCCTGCCCTTCGGCGGCCTCCGCTGCGGGCGAGGCAGCGGGGGCTGCCGCGGCCAGGGACCGACGGCTGAAGCGGTTCGCCAGCTCGTAGACCTGGATGGTGTTGCGGAAGTTGGTCTTGAGGATGCGCGTGGCGCCGCGCAGGTTGATGCCGCTGCGCCGGAAGGGCGAGCGGCAGCTGTAGATCGACTGCTCCCCGTCGCCGGCCATGACCAT
>MIBK01000064.1:2093-5521 GCA_001829505.1 Spirochaetes bacterium RBG_16_67_19
GCGTAGGGCCACGGGATTCAGGTCCTGGACCTCGTCCAGGAACAGCACGGCGATGTCGCGGATGCCCCGGTCTTCGGGGTGGCTCTGCAGGTACTCTAGCACCTTCAGCCGGCCGTAGTTCTTGGTGTAGGTCCTGCTCTCCTCCATCTCCGCCGCCATCCGCTGGCGGATCTGCCACACCACCTGCCGCTGCTGCGCCGACAGCCTACGGCGCATGCCCGTGCGGGGCACGAGCTCCTCCAGGTACTCCTTCTCCGTGATCCCCTCGGCGAACAGGAAGTCCTCCAACTCGCTGCCCAGCTCCTCGGGGGTGAAGAAGGCAGGCGTCTTTTCCGGCGTGACCCAGGCCTCCAGCAGGTCGAAGTCGTACTTGGCCTCCGGGCAGATGCGCTGCAGCTTGCGGAAGAACAGCCCGTCCACGGTGCTGATGATCTCCGGGGGCAGGCGCATGGCCTTGATCTGGGCGATGTAGCGGCTGTAGCCGGCCAGGGCGCGCGTGAAGGTTACCAGCACCACCGACGCCTGCTCGTCCAGGGGCAGCTGCTTCTGCGACAGGTAGCGCCGCAAGCACTCGATGAGCACCAGGGACTTGCCCGTCCCCGCCCCGCCCCGGATCAGGATGCTGCGGGTCGGGTTGAGCGACGAGACGATCTGCTCCTGCTCCGGGGTGAGCTGCGAGATGGACTGCTCGTAGTCCATGCGCGTGCGGGTGTAGATCGACAGGCGCCCGAGGTAGCGCAGGTAGCGCTCCAGCTCCTGGTAGCCCTCCATCCTCGACAAGAGGCCGTCGCGCTCCTGGATCAGCGTGTTGCGCTCCCGGCGCAGCGCGTCCAGGCGCTCCTTGCGGTGCTGCTCGGTCTCGTGGGCCTGGCGCATGTCCCGGTCCGAGTCGGCCAGCCGCCGCTTGGCCTGCTCCAGCCTCTCCTTCAGCTCCTCGTACTCCCGCCGCTGCTCCAGCATCCCGCGGCTACGCTCCTGCAGCCGGCGGATCTCCTCCTGCATGCCGCGGATCACCGCGGCCGACTCCAGCACGGAGCTGCGCGCGCGCCAGAGCTCAAGGCTCTTCTCCAGCAGGCGCACCTGCTGGAAGTTGTCGAGGCCGGCCAGCCTGCAGAAAGTCGCGAACAGGTGGGTGGCGGCCGCGGCCTCCTCGGCATCCATCCTCTCGAAGGCGTGGCGCACGCGGTTGGTCAGCAGGTGCTGCTTTCCCAGCCGGCCAAGGCAGTACAGCCCGTCGACGAACTCCTCGCCGTGGTCATGCAGAAGCTCTTCGCGGAACATCCAGGTCAGCTCGGGGAAGGTCGGACCCTCCCCGTAGCGCTTCTCGTAGCGCAGGAAGTACTCCACGAAGGCGTGCAGGGCCAGGATGTAGAAACCCTCGTCGGTTCCCATCAGGCGGGTCAGGCGGTCGAGTTTGTTCTCCAAGCCTGCGGTCATTGCTCTACTACATTATCGCGCTCCGGTGGGATTCAGTGCAGAGAATTTCGGCGGCGGCCGCGGGTCCTCGGCGGGCTATTCCAGGTTGTCGCCCAGGAGGAATCGTTCTATGGAGCGATGTCTTACTCCCTGCAGGTCCCGCGGCTGGTGCGGGTCGAGCGTCAGCAGGTAGCGGGGGTAGGCGTCGTCGAGCAGGGAGAAGGGCCTCAGCTCCCGCTCGAGGGTTTTCCTGCTCTCTAAGAGGTAGGCCACCTGGAAATACATCCTGCCCGTTTGGTCTTCGGCCACAAAGTCGATTCCGCCGGACTCGGCGGAACCGGCTGCGACCCGGTAGCCCCGTTGGCGAAGCTGCGCAACTCGAACATATTTCGATTGTAGTCGAAGTAAATAGAAATTGTCCGCAAATTTCGATTACGATTGCAAGACTATCCAGACGGCACCAAGAATCGGTATCTGCTGCTGTTTCTCGAGGCATCAGGTGGGACTGTAACCAGCGCTAGCGGCAGGCGGCAGGAGCAGCTCCACCCCGCGCTCGGCAAGGAACTCCCTCATTTCGGCCGGGAAGCCCTCATCGGAGATCACCGTATCGAAGTCATCCAGGTTCGCGAAGTGGCCGGTCCGGACCAGCCCGCATTTGGAGCTGTCGGCTACCAGAAAGGTGTGGGCGCTGTTGGCCATCGCGGTGCGCTTGATGGGGATGTCGTACTGCCCGGGGGTGGTCACGCCCGTGTCGAGGCGGATGCCGCTGGCGGAGATGAAGGCCTTGGAGCTGCGGTTGCGGTTCAGGAGCGCGAGGCCCTCCGGGCTGTCGCAGCACTGGGAATCCTGGTGATAGGTTCCGCCTGAGAAAACAACCCTCGTGTTCTTGCGTCCGGCCGTGAGATTGAAGATGTTCAGGCTGTAGCAGAAGATCGTCAGCTCCAACAGCGGGTCCACGTAGTCCAGGATGAAGCTGATCGTGGAGCCGGAGTCCAGGAAGATCACGTCGCCCGCTTCGATGCGCGCCGCCGCCAGCCCGGCGATCGCCCGCTTCTCCTCCACGTGCTCGGCCTCCGCGGCCGCCAGGGAGTAGGACGGGGTCCTGGCCGCCCGGGTGTGGCGTTCGGCCACAATCACCCCGCCGCGATAGGTCCGGACCAGGCCGGCCTGCTCGAGTTTCCCAACGTCCCGCCGGATGGTCATCTCGGACAGGCCGTATTTCTCGGTGAGATCCTTGATGGTCGTGGAGTTGGCCAATACGACCGCGGACAGAATCGCTTCGAGCCGCGATTGGCGCTTCATCGCCACATCATAGCTTGAACCCGGAGAGCTTGCCATCTATTGAGCGCCGCCCAAACGCCGGCGGATCTCCTCGACGTTGTCCTGGATCGGTTCGGCGGTGTTGATCCGCAGGAAGCCTTCTCCCTCCTCCGGTTTGACGAACGCTTCGGTAATGGGTCCTTCCAGCTCTTCCATCCCGATGGCGATCTTGCGCTTGTCCGACTGGCCGCTGAGGCTGAGCGCGCGCCTGGCCTGGCGCTCCTGAACCGCCTCCCGCGATTCGCACTGCAGGAGGATGGGGACCAGGCGGTAGCCGTTTCTGCGCACCCAGCCCATCAGGCGGTTGCGGTGCTTCGGCTGCAGGATGCCGATTTCCACGTAGATCCACGGCTCCGAGGCCTGAGCGATGGCCTCGATGATCCGCTCCACCAGACGGCTCCCCTCGGCGAGCCAGCGCTTCAGGCACACGTCCTTTTCCTCGACGAAGTCCCTGAAGATCCCATCGATGTACAGGGCCCTTCCCGGAAGCCTTTGCAGGAGCTGTTCAATGATGGCGGTCTTGCCGGAGTAAGGAAGACCGGCGACGAGCACGACCGCCTGCTGACCGTGAGCTTCCATGCAGCTCACCCTCCCGCGAGAAGCCCATCCAGGCAGCGCAGGAACTCTCCTGCCGGCTCCGCATCGACAACCCGGTGATCGGTGGCCAGGCAGAAAAAGGCGGTGCTGCGGAC
>MIBK01000064.1:5580-6089 GCA_001829505.1 Spirochaetes bacterium RBG_16_67_19
CCACTTCCGGAGGATTCAACAAGGGCTGGAAGATATCGATGCCGAGGGGTCCCGCGTTGGACAGGGTGAAGGTGCCCCCCTCCATCTCCTCCGGCCGGAGGGTTTTCTCGCGCGCCCTGCGAATGAAATCCGCCAGAATCCCGTGGAGCTGCTCCGGGCTCTTGTCCTGGACGTCCTGTATGACCGGGACCATGATGCCCCCTTCCGTGGAGACCACCACCCCCAGGTGGATCGCCTGGCTGAGCGCATGTCCTTCCGGAAGGAGCCGGGAGTTGAGCACCGGCACTTTCCGCAGCGCGGCGGCAATGCGCTCGATCAGCAGGGCGGTCAGGGATGCCGGTCCGCCCTGGGCCCGCAGCTCCAGGAGCCGGGTCAGGTCTATCTCGCGACACAGCGCGGCCTGGGGGGCCGCGATGCTCCGGGTGGTCTTGCGGGCGATGGCCTGCCGCAGCGGCGACAAGCCCCGCGGCATCGCCCCGGCCAGCGCGCTCTGCACGTCCTTGATCTGG
>MIBK01000064.1:6119-6214 GCA_001829505.1 Spirochaetes bacterium RBG_16_67_19
TTGCGCCAGTCCACACCGTTCTGCTCCGCCAAATGCCTGGCCGCAGGAGAGATTCTCCGCCCCGGCCCGGGCGCGCCGGTGACAGCGGCAGGTTT
>MIBK01000064.1:6315-11895 GCA_001829505.1 Spirochaetes bacterium RBG_16_67_19
CTCCGGCTTCGGCGATGACCGCCAGCAGAGCACCCACCGGCACCGTCTGGCCCTCCTGCACCACGATGCGGGCCACGATTCCGGAGGCGGGGGCCTGGATTTCATTTACGGCCTTGTCCGACTCGACCTCCGCGATCCCATCGCCCTGGGCGACCTCCTGGCCTTCCTTCTTCAGCCAGGCGTGCAGGATCCCCTCCTCCATGATCATGCCCCAGCGGGGCATTCTCACCGCGGTGGCCATTGCCTACTCTCCCCGCACCACGCTGCGCACCGCCGAGGCGATGCGGCGGCTGTCGGGAATGCAGGCCGCCTCCAGCACGGGGCTGAACGGGAGTGGAAGCGACGGGGCACCCAGGCGCCGTACGGGAGCATCCAGGCAGTCGAACCATTCCTCCACGGCGATGGCCGCCAGCTCCGCCCCGAAGCCCGAGCGCTTCCGGCCCTCCTCGGCCACGACCAGGTGATAGGTCTTTTGCAGCGACTGGTGAATGGTCTGCTTGTCCAGCGGCACGAGCGTGCGCGGGTCGAGCACTTCGATCTCGATCCCCTCGGCGGACAGCTCCGCCGCAGCCGCCATGGCCTCGTGCACCATCCGCCCCACGGCGACCACGGTGCAGTCCCTCCCCTCGCGGCGGACCGCGGCCTGCCCAAAGGGGATTGTGTATTCCTCCACGGGCACCTCGCCGCGCATCGTGAGCAGGCGGCGGTGCTCGAAGAACAGCACGGGGTTGTCGTCGCGGATCGCGGTCTTGAACAGCCCCTTCGCGTCGTAGGGGTTGGAAGGAACGGCGACTTTCAGGCCGGGCGGATACATGAAGGCCGCTTCGATGCTTTGGGAGTGGCCGTATCCCGCCCCTCCCCGCGCCCCGGCGGGGGCTTCGATGACCATGGGCACCTTGAGGGCGCCGTTGCTCAGGTAGTGCCATTGCCCGGCCTGGTTGGCGATCATCTCCATGGCCAGGAAGGTGAAATCGCTGAACATGATCTGCACCACCGGGCGCATCCCGGTCATCGCGGCGCCCACCCCCACTCCCACGAACGTTGATTCGCAGATCGGGGTGTTCAAAACGCGCTCTGGGCCGAACTCGTCGACCAGCCCGCTGGTCGTGGCGAAAATCCCCGCCCGCACATCCTCGCCGATCACCAGCACCCGTTCGTCCCGCTGCATCTCCTCGCGGAACGCCTCGCGCACGGCCTTGATGAAACTGATTTCAGGCATAGGAGTTCGCCTCGGCGATATCCGGCTGCGGAAAGGGGCTCTCCTCGGCGAAGCGGACCGCCTCCTCGACCTGGGCCTCGATCCCGGCCAGAAGCTCCTGCTCGCCTTTTTCGCCCAGGATGCCCCGCTGCCGCAGCAGGCTCCTGCAGCGATCCACCGGGTCCTTCCGCTCCCAGGCCTTGATTTCCTCCTCCGCCTGGTACCCGCCCGGGTCCCCCGTGTAGTGGGTGCTGCGCCGGTAGGTCTTGAACTCCAGGAAGGTCGGGCCGCCCCCGTCCCGGGCCCGCTGCACGGCGCGGGCGGTGGTCTCCCACACGACGGTGATATCGTTGCCGTCGGCGATCTC
Organism: Spirochaetes bacterium RBG_16_67_19; assembly: GCA_001829505.1. Classification (GTDB taxonomy): domain Bacteria; phylum Spirochaetota; class Spirochaetia; order SZUA-6; family DRHE01; genus MIBK01. The sequence goes on from MIBK01000064.1 coordinate 7,881, forward strand.
GAAAGGCACGCCGTAGGCTTCGGCGCGCGGGGCCACGTCCGCGCGGGGCGACACGTTGCTGTAGCGGTCCAGCTCCACGTACTGGTTGTTGCTGCAGGCGAAGATCAGCGGCAGCTTCCACAGGGAGGCCATCTCCAGCGCCGCGGAGCAGTCCGGCTGCGAGGCCGTGCCCTCCCCGAACAGGTTCAGGGTCACCGCGTCGGTCCGCCGGCGCACGCTGGACAGGGCGCAGCCCACGGAAATGCCGAACTCGCTGCCCAGGCTGCTGGGCAGCGGCATGATCCCCGCCTCCACCTTCAGCAGGTGCTGGCCCAGCCTGCCCTTGCTCCCGGAGGTCGCCTTGCCGTAGTACTCGGCCAGGATTTCCTTGGGGCTCATGCCCTTGCCGATGTACTCGGCGAACCCGCGGTGCGTGCCGAAAAGGTAGTCGGTGGTCCTCAAGGGGCCGGTGACGCCCACCCCGACCGCTTCCTGTCCGAGACCGAAATGGCCCGAGCAGGGAACGCGGGCCGCGGTGACCAGGTGCTCGAGGCGCTTTTCCAGGGTTCGCACCAGCAGCATCTTACGGTACAATTCCATCAATGTGTTGTCGTCTGGCTGCATCAGGCGTCTCCCGTGAGTCGTTTCTATCATGAAAAATGGCAATAGTCAACATTTTTATGTTAGAAAGAGCCTCTTTTTGACATTTTATCCTGGACAATTCCAACAAGTCATGATAAAATCGCGGCCGAAACGGAACCTTGGCGGCGCCGCCGTCAAGCCAATCTCGCAAGGAGGCAGGAAGTGAAAAGGAAAGGCAATCGACCGCTTGTGCTGACTCTCCTGGTATGTTTGGCTCTCGCGGCGTTCGCGGGACAGGCCTTCGCCGGAGGAGGAAGCGAAGCCAAGCCGGCCAACAAAGGCACGATCGCGCTGAGCTTCCCGGGGCTCGACGTTCCGATGATCGGCGAGACCTTCGAGGTGGCCAAGCGGCTGCTGACCAACGCCGGATACGAGGTGATCGGGCATGACCCGCACTGGGACCCGAACGTGCAGCGCAACGACTGGGACACCTGGATCTCCGCCGGGCAGGTCGACCTGATCGCCTACCTGATCGTGACCGACCCCCAGCAGTGGCAGACGGTAGCCAAGAAGGCCAAGGCCGCGGGCATCAAGCTGGTCTCCACCAACATGACCCTCGTGCCCGACGTGGCCAACTTCATGTTCGAGGACGATCACACCCTGGGGTACGACACCGGCAAGGCCATGGCGGAATGGATGCAGGGGCGCTTCAAGGGGCAGCCGCGCAAAGTCATGGTGAGCATGTCCGAGAACCCCATGTTCCGCAATCGCGGCCAGGGCGTCATCGACGCGCTCGCCAAGCACTACCCCAACGCCAAAATCATCGAGTACACCTGGGGCGACCACACCGCCACCTACAACGAGGTGTCCAACATCCTCACCGCGCACCCCGACTGCAAGATCCTGTTCAACGCCTCCGAGGTGGCCTTCGCGGCCTACTCGGCCATGCTGGACGCCGGCATCAGCCCCACGGACCCGGACGCCGGCATCTTCCACCTCAACATCGACAACAGCATCATCCCCCTGTACTCGCAGGCCGATTCCATCCTGCGCTATGCCTCGACGCTGCACGCCGTGGACTGGGCGCTGGCGATCGCCTCCCTGAGCATCAACGCCATGGAGGGCGGCCCGGGCGTTCCCTACTACGCCACCAAGCTCCCCGTTCCCCGCAAGGGAGCCTGGGACCAGTGGCTGGGCGGAGGATTCCCCGAGGGCCAGACCCGCCGCGCGGCTCCCGAGAGCCTGCAGGTCTGCTACGTAAAGGACGGGAAGTGGGTGAACCCCAATTCCGCCAAGGATTGGCCCTACCTGCAGAATCCGAACATCCCCAAGGACCTGTGGGACATGGTCCCGCAGCCCTGGAGAGCCAACCTGCGGTAGGCTGATGGGACTGCCGTCACGGGGAGCCGTTCCCCGTGGCGGCGGCCCGGCCCAACGCCGGGGAAGGAAACGGATGCCAGCCGGTACTTCAGCGATTCTCATCCGGGACCTGTCGATCCAGTACGGTCCGCTCAAAGCCCTCGATGCCGTGTCCCTGGACATTCCCGCCGGGCAGATCGTGGGCCTGGTCGGACACAACGGCGCAGGCAAATCCACCCTGGTCAATGCGATCACCGGCGCGGTGAAGCCCGGCGCGGGGGAGATCCGGATCGACGGGGTCCCCGTGGACCCCTCCCACACGGGTGATCCGCTCTACATGGCGCGGCACGGCATGAAGGTCATCCACCAGGAGCCGTCCCTCGCGGGCGTGCTTTCGATTGCCGACAACATCACCTTCAACACCGTGGGCGAGCGGCGGCCCCGTAAGGAGCGCCTCAGGATCGCCCGGGAGGCCCTGGGCAGCGTCGGCAGCAGCCTGGACCCGGAGCGGCTGGTCTGCACCCTGGGCTTCGGGGACAGGCAAATCGTCGACCTGGCCCGCTCGCTGCTGGGTGAGGTGAAGGCCTTGCTGCTGGACGAGCCGACGGCGGCCCTGGGCAAGGAGGAGACCGACCGGCTGCACGGGCTTCTGGTCGGGCTTGCCGGCCAGGGCAAGGCGATCGTGTACGTGTCCCACCGGCTCCGCGACATCCTGGAAATCTGCGACCGGATCGTGGTCCTGAGGGAAGGCCGGGTCGTCATGGATCGGCTGAATGAGGGGATCACCCCCCGGGAGCTCTCCGAGGCGGTCTCCCCCGACGTGGTCAGCGTGACCGCTCTGGAGGCCGGCCAGGCGGCTGGGAAGGACACCGGGCAGGACACCGTGCTGCGGGCGCGATGGAACGGGCAGGAGTACCGCTTCGCCAGGGGCGAGATCGTCGGGCTGTTCGGCATGGCCGGCGGGCCCCAGTTCGAGTTCGCCAGGGCGCTTTATGGGCTGCAGGGAGCGGGCCTGTCCATCGAGCTGGGCGGGCAGCACCACACGATCCGCTCGCCGCGGGAGGCCATGAAGCGGGGCATCTGCTACGTATCGGCGGACAGGGAAAGAGAATCGCTTTTTCACCTCATGAGCGCCCTTTCCAACCTGTGCGTCCCCGGCCTGGCCAGATTCAGCCGGGGAGGATTCATCTCCAGAAAAAGCATGCGGCAGGAGTACCGGCGGGCCCGGGACATGCTGAACATCGTCGGACCGCCGATGGAGGCCACCATCGTCAAGTTCAGCGGCGGGAACCGCCAGAAGCACGTGCTGGGGCGCTGGCTCACGAACGCCGCCAAGGCCAGGCTCCTGGTGCTCTGCCAGCCCAACCAGGGGGTCGACATCGGGGCGCGGGCCGACATCGCCAGGGCTCTTCTGGATGCCGCGGCCAAGGGGCTGACGGTCCTGGTGGCCTCCTCCGAAGTCGACGAGATATCGCACCTCACCACGCGCGCCTACGTGTGCGAGACCAACCCCTGGATCGAGGTTCGCCGCGGCCCGGACTTCGAACGGACCCTCATGGAGACCCTCCTCGCCGGGGTCAGGCGCAGGATGGCCTGATGCGGACCAGCACGGGACGGCATTCTTCGGCACGGGCCTCCGCGAACCGGGCTTCCGCGGCGCGGGTTTCCGCCTGGATCGTCAACAACATGGTCCTGCTGGGCCTGGTGTTTCTGCTGGTCTTCTTTTCGCTGCGCAATCCATTGTTCTTCTCGTTCGGCAACGCCCGCTCGATCCTCCGGCAGCTGGCGCCCATCGGCATCTACAGTTTCCCGGTCGCGCTCCTGCTGATCACCCGCTCGATCGACCTGTCGCTGGGCGCGGTGGTGGGCTTGGCCTCGGTGATCGGCATCGAGGTGATGAACGCGGCCGGCCTGCCGGCCGGCATCCTGGCCTTCCTGGGCGTCGGGCTGGCCGCCGGAGTGCTCAACGGGGCGCTGGTGAGCTATGCGGGTCTGAATCCGATCATCATCACTCTCGGCACCCAGATCGTTTTCCGGGGCTTGTCCCTTTCGGTTTCAGGCGGCAGGGCGGGCGTGCCGCCGGCGGCGTTCCTGC
>MIBK01000064.1:11975-12096 GCA_001829505.1 Spirochaetes bacterium RBG_16_67_19
CTGCACCGCAGCCGCATCGGGCGCCACCTGTACGCTGCCGGCGAGAACGAGCGGGTCGCCTTTCTCATGGGCGTGAAGGTCAAGCGCCTGCAGTTCCTGATGCACTGCGTCGTGGGGCTGA
>MIBK01000064.1:12131-12243 GCA_001829505.1 Spirochaetes bacterium RBG_16_67_19
TGGCCAAGCTGGGACTGGCCGCGGGAAGCATCGGGGAGAGCATGACTCTGCCCGTCATCATCGCCGTCCTGCTCGGCGGGATCGACTTCGGGGGCGGGGCGGGAAAAATCCC
>MIBK01000064.1:12321-15488 GCA_001829505.1 Spirochaetes bacterium RBG_16_67_19
GCAGGTCATCGTGGGCGCCGTCCTCATCATCGCCATTTATACCAGCACGCTGCGGAGGCAAAGGATGCTCCCGAAATGAACGCCCGCCAGGCCGGGATGCCCAGCCCCGAGAGCGCCGGCGCCGGATGGACCCGCGGGCTGCTGGATTTCGTCGTTTCCAGCGGCCTGCTGGCGGCGCTGGCGGTATTCGTGCTGGCCGTCGGGGTGGCCAAGCCTTCCGTCCTGAAATGGTCCAGCCTCGAAGGCATCATCCGCCAGAGCACCGACATCGCCGTCGTCGCCTTTCCCCTGGCGCTGCTGGTGATCGCGGGCTCCGTCGACCTGTCGGTGGGGTCCGTGGCCGGTCTTGTCGGGATCGTCATGGCCCAGTCGGCCGGCGCCTTCGGCTTTCCCGCCGGCGTCCTGATCGGCCTGGGCCTGGGTCTGGCGCTCGGGGCCCTCAACGGCGTGCTGGTGAGCTACCTCAAGCTGCACCCGGTCGTGGCGACGCTTGGCGGGCTGGCCCTTTGGCGAGGCCTTGCGCTGCTGGTGACCGACGCCCAGACCATCGGCATGGGCAGCGTCCCGGAAGCCGTTCTGGACTACGGCATCGGGCTGCGGCAGGTCCTGTTTCTGCCGCTCCACTTCTACATCCTGCTGGCAGCATACCTGCTGTGCTGGGCGGCCGCCCATAAGCACTCCTTCGGTGAACGCCTTTTTGCGGTGGGAGGAGACCAGCGGGCGGCTTTCCTCGCCGGGATCAACGTGCGGCTGGTGCGGTTCATCGCGCACGCGGCGACCGGCCTGGGCGCGGCGCTGGCGGGGCTGATGATGTTCATCCGCTCGGGGGCCGTGCATGGCAGCGACGGCAGCGGGCTGGAGTTCGGCGCCCTCACTGTCGTGCTGCTGGGGGGCATCAGCTTCCAGGGCGGCCTGGGGAGGATGGGGGGCGTGCTCGTGGCCCTGTTTTTCATGTCCTTCCTGCGCCACAGCCTCGTGCTGCTGAAAACCCCGCTGTATCTGCAGCACATGGCTTCCGGCATCCTGATCATCGTGGCGCTGTACGTGGACTCCCTGCTGATGCGCAGAACCGAGTTGGGCAAGCATGCTTGAAGGAAGGCTCAGAGACCTGCTTTGGGGCCTGTGCCTGGCAGGCATCATCGCCCTGCTGGCCGTGCCGGCCACCCGCGAGGGGCTGGTCTCCCTGACCAACGCCCATCCCTTCCTCCTTGGTTTCGGCAAGTTCGCCATTCTGGCCACCATGGGCGAGCTGCTTTCCATCCGGATCCTGTCCGGCGGCTGGAAAAAACCCAAGGGTATGCTGGCCAAGGCCGTCGTCTGGGGGCTGATCGGGATGATCATCGTCCTGGTGTTCGCAATCTACTCGCGCGGGGTGGCCGGAGCGGTCGCCGCGGGGCTGTTGCGGGTCGGACGGGGAACGCCGGCGAAGCTCCTGACAGCCTTCCTCATCAGCCTTAGCATGAATCTGAGCTTCGCTCCCGTATTCATGGCGGCGCACCGTCTGAGTGACACCTACATCGACCTGAGGGTGGAGGGGAAAAGGCCGAACCTGGACGAGCTGCTGCTGCCCATCGACTGGAAGGGTTTTTTCCGCATCGTGCTGCTGGTGACGATCCCGGCCTTCTGGGTGCCCGCCCACACCGTTACCTTCCTGCTCCCACCGGATTTCCGCGTCCTGGCCGCGGCGCTTCTTTCCCTGGCTCTCGGGGTGATCCTCGCTTTTGCGCGGCGGCATAGCCCGCGGCTTCACGTGGAGGAAAAGCAACGAAGGTGAAGGGAAGCAGGGCGCTTGCCAGGCTGCTGGATCCCCGCAGCATCGCGGTGGTGGGCGCCAGCGATACCGAAGGCCGCCCCGGCCGCATCGTCTTCGAAATGCTGCTGGCCTCCGGCCGCCTCCTCTACCCGGTAAATCCCGGCAAGAAAGAGGTCCTGGGCCAGCCGGCTTATGCCCGGGTGTCGGACCTGCCGCCGGACATCGACCTGGCGGTCATCACCACCGCCGCGCGCACCGCGGTGGACTCAGCCGAGGACTGCGCGCGCCATGGCATCCCCTACATCATCGTCATGGCCGGAGGTTTCGGGGAGACGGGGGAAGAAGGCAAGGCGCTGGAGGCCAGGCTGCGGGCGATCCCCGGCTCCTCCCGCTCCAGGATCCTGGGCCCCAACTCCCTGGGGCTGTTCCTGCCCTCCGCGAAACTGGACACCATTTTCGTGGAGCACGGCGACCGGGCGCTGGCCGGAGGGGGCAGCGTCGCCTTCATCACCCAGAGCGGATCGGTCGGCGTGGAGGCCCTGGGCCTGGCCAGCAACACCGGTTTCGGCATGTACGCCTTCGTCGGACTGGGCAACAAGTGCGACCTGAACGAGCTGGATTTCCTTCGCCATTTCGGCTATGACCCCCGCGTGCGCTGCCTGGCCTTCTACCTGGAGAGCCTGGACGCGGGACGCGAGTTCCTCCGCGAGGCGCGGCTGGTGGCGCGCGAGAAACCAGTCGTCGTGCTGAAGGCCGGTCGGACCGCGGGCGCGGCCTCCGCGGTAAGCTCCCACACGGGGAGGCTGGCCGGCTCCAGCCTGGTGGCCGCCGGGGCTTTCCGGCAGTTCGGGATCCTGTCCGCCGTCGACGACGAGGAGCTTTGCGACGCGGCCAAGACCCTCGCCGCCCTGCCGCCCCCGAAGGGCAACCGCGTGGCGGTGGTGACGCCTGCCGGCGGCTACGGGGTGATGTGCGTGGACTACGTCGAGAGCAGGCCTCGCGGCGTTTCCTTGCAGATGGCCACCTTGAGCCCGCACACGCAGAGCGCCATTCGCGCCGCCACCCTCCCTTTCGCTTCCTGCCGAAACCCGGTGGACCTGACCGCGAGCGCCGACGACGCCATGTTCGGCCGGAGCATCGACGCGCTCCTCGCCGACCCGGGCGTGGACATCCTGATCTGCATCGCCTTCTTCGCCCCACCGCAGATCAGCGACGGCCTGGTGGCCGAGATCGCCGGCAGGGCCGCCTCCTCCCCCAAGCCCGTCCTGGTGTTCACCCAGTACGGGCCGTACACGGACGGGTATCTGCGCCGTTTCGCCGCCGCCGGGGTGATCGGTTTCCCGTCGATACAGCGTACCGTCCGCGCGGCCGCCCTGCTGGTGGAGCGGGCCGGAGTGCTCGCGGCGCTGCAGGA
>MIBK01000064.1:15507-16036 GCA_001829505.1 Spirochaetes bacterium RBG_16_67_19
CGACACGGGATTGGCTCGCCTCCCTGGCGCTGCCGGGAAGGCCGGACGAGCTGGAAACCAAGCGGCTGCTGGCCGGCATCGGACTGGCCGTTCCGGCCGCGCTTCCGGTCTCGGAGCGGACCGCGGGGAGCAGCTCGTTCCAGGCTCCTGATTTTGACGGCCCCTATGTGGTGAAAGTGCGCTCTCCGGACGTCCTCCACAAGACGGACGGCGGCGGCGTGCGTCTGGGCGTGGACCGCGCCAGCCTCCAGGCGGTCGTGGACGGCATGCTTTCGCGCTTCGCCGGCTGCGGTGCGCTGGTGGAAGAACAGGTCGCCTTTGAGGGTCCCGAGTTCATCGTCGGGGCGTTCCGCGATCCCGCCTTCGGGCCAGCCGTCATGGCAGGGGCGGGGGGAATCCTCACGGAGCTGTACAAGGACGTCGCCTTCCGGCTCGTGCCCTGTTCGCGCGGGGAGTCCCTGCGGATGCTGAAGGAGCTGGCGGTCTACCCGGCCCTCGAGGGCTTCCGCGGACCGGCCATGGATCCGGC
>MIBK01000065.1:0-25269 GCA_001829505.1 Spirochaetes bacterium RBG_16_67_19
GCTCCGGACTGGCGTTCTTCATGGCGCGGAAGCGGATCTCCTGGTACATGTACTCGGCGATGTCTTGAGCGGGCTCCTTGGAGTCCAGGGTCAGGGGGGTCTTGCCCTCCTTCTTGGCCAGGGGGTTGTAGCGGTACAGGAGCCAGGCCCCGCTGTCCACGGCCGCCTTCATCTGCTTGATCCCATTGATCAGGTTGATTCCCTGCTGGATGCAGGTCGAGTAGGCGATCACGATGGAGGGCCCGGGGTAGCTCTCCGCCTCGCTCAGGGCCCGGATGGTCTGCAGGCGGTTGGCCATCAAAGCCACACTGGCCACGTAGACGTTGCCGTAGCTCATGGCCATCAGGCCCAGGTCCTTGCGGGCCAGGGGCTTGCCGCCGGCGGCGAACTTGGCGATGGCCCCCAACGGGGTGGCCTTCGAGGCCTGCCCGCCGGTGTTGGAGTACACCCCGGTGTCCAGCACCAGGATGTTCACGTCCCGGCCGGAGGCGATCACGTGGTCCAGGCCGCCGTAGCCGATGTCGTAGGCCCAGCCGTCGCCGCCCAGGGCCCAGACGGACTTGCGTACCAGGTAGTCGGCCACGGAGGCGAGCTGCCTGGCTTCCTCCGTGCCCTGCTTGCCCAGCGCCGCCTTCAGCCGGCTCACGCGGGCGCGCTGGGCCTCGATGCCCTCCTGACCGCACTGGTCGGCCTCCAGCAGGTCCCTGGCCAGTGCCGGGTCGACCAGCTTCGCGTCGCGTGCCGCTTCCAGCAACTCCCTGGTGAACTCGCTCATCTTGTCCGCGTTCAGGCGCATGCCGAAGGCGAACTCGGCGGCGTCCTCGAACAGGGAATTGGACCAGGCCGGACCGCGGCCGTCGGCGCGGAAGCTCCAGGGGGTGTTGGGCAGGTTGCCGCCGTAAATCGAGGAGCAGCCGGTGGCGTTGCCCACCACCATACGGTCGCCGAACAGCTGGCTGGTCAGCTTGATGTAGGGGGTCTCGCCGCAGCCGGCGCAGGCGCCGGAGAACTCGAACAGGGGCTTCACCAGCTGGGAGCCTTTGATGGTGTTGCGCTTGATCAGCTTTTCATCCACTTCCGGAAGACCCAGGAAGAAGTTCCAGTTGGCCGACTCGGGAGCCCGCAGCGGGAGCTGGGGGGCCATGTTGACCGCCTTGCGGCCGGTCTTCTGCCCATCCTTCTTCTCCTCCGCCGGGCAGATCTGCACGCACAGGCCGCAGCCGGTGCAGTCCTCCGGGGAAACCTGCACCGTGAATTTCTTGCCTTCGAACTCTTTGCCACGGGCATCGCGGCTCTTGAAGGTCGGCGGAGCGCCGGAAAGCAGCGCCGGCTCGTAGGCTTTCAGGCGGATGACCGCGTGCGGGCAGATCAAGGCGCACTCCCCGCACTGGATGCAGACCTCCGGCTCCCAAACCGGGATGTCCTCGGCGATGTTGCGCTTCTCGTACTGGGTGGTGCCGCTGGGCCAGGTGCCGTCGTCGGGCAGCTTGGACACCGGCAGGCGGTCGCCGCGCTCGGCGATGATCTCCCCGATCACCTCGCGTACGAACCGGGGGGCGTCCGCGGGGGCCGGCGGGCTCATGTGCAGCTGGCCCTTGGCGCTCTTGGGGTAGTCCACCTGCTGGATGGCCTGGCGGGCAGCCTCCACCCCTTTGAGGTTCATCTCGATCACGTCGCGGCCCTTGCCGCCGTAGGTGTCCTCCACCGCCTGCTTGATCAGCTCCAGGGCTTTTTTCTCGGGCAGCACCCCGGAGATCAGGAAGAAGGCGGTCTGCATGATGGTGTTGATGCGCCAGCCCAAGCCGGCCGCCTCGGCGATCCTCAGGGCGTCGATGACGTAGAACTTGAGCTTCTTCTCGACGATCTGGGACTGGACCTCCACGGGCAGGTGCTCCCAGACCTCCTCCTTGCCGTAGGGGGAAGCCAGCAGGAAGGTGCCCCCGGGCAGGGCGGCGGAGAGCATGTCGATCTTCTCCAGGAAGCTGAACTTGTGGCAGGCCACGAAGTTGGCCTTCTGCACCAGGTAGCTGCTCTTGATGGGCCGGGGGCCGAAGCGCAGGTGGCTTACCGTGCGCACCCCGGACTTCTTGGAATCGTATACGAAGTAGCCCTGGGCGTAGTTGTCGGTGGCCTTGCCGATGATCTTGATCGAGTTCTTGTTGGCGCCCACCGTCCCGTCCGCGCCCAGCCCGAAGAACAGGGCCTGGTGCATGCCCGCTTCCGCCGGGGAAAAGTCATTGTCCCAGGACAAGCTGGTGTGGGTTACGTCGTCGATGACCCCGATGGTGAAGTGGTTCTTGGGCTGCTTGTTTTTCAGATTGTCCAGGACGGCCTTGGCCATGCCGGGGTTGAACTCCCGCGAGCCCAGGCCGTAGCGCCCGCCCACGATGGCCGGGTAGGCTTTCGGCCCTTTCCCGTCGGCCATGGCCTCGCCGATGGCGGTGCGCACGTCCTCGTACAGGGGCTCGCCCAGCGCGCCGGGCTCCTTGGTGCGGTCCAGCACGGCCACGGCCTTCACGGAGGACGGCAGGGCGGCCATGAAGTGCTCCACGCTGAAGGGACGGAACAGGCGCACCTTCAACAGGCCGACCTTCTCCCCTTGCGCGACCAGGTGGGTCACCACCTCTTCCATGGCCTCCGCGCCGGAACCCATCATGATCACGATTCGCTCGGCGTCGGGCGCGCCCACGTAGTCGAACAGATGGTATTGGCGCCCTGCCAGCTTGGCGAAGCGATCGAAGGCTTTCTGCACGATCGCCGGGGTAGCCAGGTAGTACTTGTTCACGGTCTCGCGGGCGGCGAAGAAGACGTCGGGGTTCTGGGAAGTTCCGCGGATGGCAGGGCGGTCCGGGGACAGGGCCCGGGCCCGGTGGGCGCGCACCAGCTCCATGTCGATCATGGCCCGCATGTCCTCGTAGGTGAGCTCCTCCACCTTCTGCACCTCGCTGGAGGTGCGGAAGCCGTCGAAGAAGTGCATGAAGGGCACGCGCGACTCCAGGGTGGCCGCCTGGGACACCAGGGCGAAGTCCATGACTTCCTGCACGGACCCGGAGGCTAGCATGCCCCAGCCGCAGCTGCGGGCGGCCATCACGTCGGAGTGGTCCCCGAAAATCGACAGCGCCGAGCCGGCCACGGCGCGGGCGGAGATATGGAACACCGTCGGGGTGAGCTCCCCGGCGATCTTGAACATGTTCGGGATCATCAGCAGCAGCCCTTGGGAGGCGGTGAAGGTGGTGGTCAGGGCCCCGGTGGTCAACGCCCCGTGCACCGCTCCAGCCGCGCCGGCCTCCGACTGCATTTCCGCCACCAGGGGGATGGTGCCCCAGATGTTTTTGCGCCCCTCGGCGGAGTACTGGTCGGAGAGCTCCGCCATCAGGGAGGAAGGGGTGATCGGGTAGATGGCGATCACCTCGTTGGTGGCGTGGGCCACGTGGGCCGCGGCGGTATTTCCGTCGATCGTTACCATTTTACGCGCCATCGGTACGTCCTTCGTTGGGTTTGGTGTGGGTGTGTCGGAGCAGTATAAACCTCTTCGGCCTGGGATTGCAACCAGGGCAGTAGAAAAACCCCTTGACTTGAGCTCACCCCGGAGATAGAGTCAATAGATTGGGCAATAATGCCCCAGTGATTCGGAGGTTACTGTGGCGAATCTCCTCTGGATCCAGGCTGTCTGCTGTGGCGGAGAGACAGCGTCGCTGCTGAATTCCGACCATCCTCATCTTCCAGCCGCCTTGCGCACGCTCGGGGCGACCCTTCTGGGACATGGCTATTTTCACGATCAGGATACAGGGAGGGCGGAACAGGTCATCGAGGAGTGCGCCTCCGGCAAGAGGCACGTGGACCTGCTGGCGGTGGAAGGGGCGGTGCACCCGCAGGCTCCCGATGGGTCGGCCTGGGCCTCCGCCAAGCCACTGGCGGAATGGATCCGAGCCATTGCCCAAGTCGCGGATTGCACGGTGGCGATCGGCACCTGCGCGTCCTTTGGCGGAGTGATGGCCTGCGGTCGAAACCCTTTGCGGGCGACTGGACTGCAGTTTCACCGGGACCAGAAAGGGGGGTTGCTCGGCGCCAGCTTCCGATCGAAGATGGGAGTGCCCGTGGTGAACGTCCCCGGCTGCCCGGCGCACCCGGACTGGATCATTGGTACGCTGTGGGCCTTGCGCGCCAATCGCCTCGACGAAGCGGATCTCGATCGCTTCAATCGGCCGCGCGTCTTCTACGGCAAGTTGGCCCACCATGCCTGTCCCCGCAACGAGTATTACGAGTTCAAGGCCTCCGCGGCCGCCTACTCCCAGCAGGGCTGCCTTTTTGAAAACCTCGGCTGCAAGGGTACGCTTTGCGAATCGGACTGCAACGAGCGGCTCTGGCTGGCTCGCACGGGAAGTTGCACCCGTGGAGGGTTTCCCTGCTTATCCTGCACCTCGCCGCTTTTCCCGGACGGGTTCACGCCCTTTTTCAAAACCGCGAAGATTGGCGGCATACCCACCAGCCTGCCTCTGGACGTGCCCAAGGCCTGGTACGTGGGGATCAGCGGCCTTTCGAAGCTGGCTTGCCCCGAACGCCTCAGGCGAAACGCCGTTTCGTTCAAACCAGTCTGGGCGGGCAATCAGGAGTCGAATGAAGATGGTCCGCAAAACGATCGCCTTTAGCCCCTTCACCCGCCTGGAGGGTGACCTGCAGATCAGGGTGGATATCGAAAACGGCCAAATCGTGAGCTCCCGCGCTTCAGGTACCCTCTACCGTGGCTTCGAAACGATGCTCCGCGGGCGCGACCCTTTGGACGCTATCGTCATCACCTGCCGGGTCTGCGGCCAATGCGGACTGACCCATTCGGCAGCCGCCGCCGAGGCCATCCGCTCTCTGCTCGGGGTGCGAATGCCGCGCAACGCCCGCCTGGCCGGGAACGTGATGCTGGCCATCGAAGCTATCCTCAGCCATTTCACCCACTTCTACCTTTCCTTTGCGCCAGATTTCACGGAACCGCCGTACTGCGAGCGCCAGGCGCAGATCTTCCTGCCCCTGGCGGGCAGCTCGTTTCTCCGCGCCCTGCGGGAGCGGGAAGCATTGCTCGGTGTGCTGGGCCTGATCGCCGGCAAATGGCCCAACAGCCTGGCCATCCAGCCCGGCGGGACGACCCGGCCGGTGACTGCCAGCGAAATCCGCAGGGCGCACGGCCTGCTCTCCGAATACCTGCGGTTCGTCGAGGAACAGGTGCTCGGCTGCGAACTGGAAGAATGGCTGCAGCTGCGCAGCGTCCCGGAGCTGGAGCGCTGGCTGGGCAGCGGCTCGCACGCCGCCGGCGACCTGGGGACCTTCGCCGCCTTGAGCCTGCGGCACGGCTTGACCGGCATCGGGTCCTGGCCCGCCCGCTTCCTGTCCAGCGGCGGCTGGAGCGGTCCAGACGGGGAAACGCTGCTGCCTCCGGGCTTCCACGACGGGTTGACCCGGGAGTTTGATTCCGCCCGGATTACGGAGCACGTCAAGCATTCCTGGTACGATTTGCGCGGAGGCGCGCTGCCTCCCGCCAGCGGTGAGACCGAACCGGCTCCGGAGCGCGACGATGCGTACAGCTGGGCCAAGGCCCCGCGCTACGAAGGCCAACCGGCCGAAACCGGTCCTTTGGCCCGTCTGATCATCGCGCAGGATCCGCTGATCGCCGATCTGGCGAAGAAATACGGGCCTTCCGCCTTCGTGCGCGAGATCGCCCGGCTGCACGAGTCCATCCGACTGCTGAAACAAGTCGGGGCCTGGCTCGGCGAAGTGGATCCGGAAGAACCCTTCTATCAGGAGGCGCCGCAGGCGCTGTCGGGAACGGGAGTGGGATTGGTCGAAGCGCCGCGCGGCACCCTCGGGCATTGGCTCCGGGTGGAAGAAGGAAAAATCCAGAATTATCAAATCATCACTCCCACCGGCTGGAACCTGTCCCCCAGGGATTCCGTCGACGAACCGGGTCCCCTGGAAACGGCGCTGGTAGGCGTCCCGGTTCCCGACCCGGACCGCCCCGCGGCGATGGCGTATGTGGTGAAGTCGTTCGACCCGTGCCTTTATTGCACGGTGCATTGAACGGGGGCAAGAGCTTGTCGACAGAGATTTCCGCGGCGCTGGCGCAGGAGGGTCCCTGGATCGAAATCATACAGAAGATGGAAGCCCTGTATGCGGACCTGGCGCGCCTGCAGACGGACGCCGATCGGAGGAACGAGGAACTTTCGCAGGCCAAGGCTTTCACCGACAACATCATCCGCAGCCTGGTTAACTCCCTGGTGGTTACCGACAGCCAGTCTAAAATCACCATGGCCAACGACGCCTGCCAGCGGCTGCTGGGCTATTCCAGAGAGGAGTTGTTGGGCAGCCCGCTGGAATTGATCTTTGCCGAGGGAGCCGCCAATCCGCTGGCCCGCAGCTCCGAGTTCTGGAATTATTGCCGGACCAGGGGCAGCGCCACGGGACTGGAGACCACCTTGCGGACCAAGGCCGGCGAGCAGATACCCGTGAGCCTGAACGCCTCATTGATCCGGGACCGGGCGGGGGACCCCAGCGGCATCGTGCTCGTGGCCACGGACCTGCGCGAGCTGCGGCGGCTGCTCCTGGAGGCCAGGGCGGCCGCCTCCGCCGAGCGCGAGCAGGCGGCCGAACGGGCCAAAGCCTACCGCGAGCTGAAGGCGCTGCAGGCGCGCTTGATTCAGTCCGAAAAGATGTCCTCGCTCGGCCGCATGGCCGCGAGCGTCGCCCACGAAATCAACAATCCCCTCGGGGGCATCGTGGTTTTCAGCTGCCTGCTTCTGGAACAGACCTCGCCGGATTACCCAGGTCGGAAAAAGCTGGAGACGATCGTCCGCGAAGCCAACCGCTGCCGGGACATCGTGCGCGGCCTGCTGGATTTCGCCCGCCCGGGGGAGAGCGCGCGCCAGAAAGCCGATCTGAACGTGATCCTCCAGGCCGCCCTGGACCTTTTAAAAGGCCAGCCGCTTTTCAAGGGCATCGCGGTGGCCTTGGAGCTGGCCGCGACGCCGGTCGAGGTCCTCGGAAACGCCAGCCAGCTCCAGCAGGCCTTCACCAACCTCCTGGTCAATGCGGCAGAAGCGATCAGCGGGAGCGGACGGATCTCCCTCAAGAGCTGGCGAGACGCTTCCTCCCTGAAAGCGGCGGTGAGCTTCACGGACACCGGGTGCGGCATCCCTCCCCAAAGCCTGGGGCAGATCTTCGAGCCCTTCTTCACCACCAAACAGGAAGGGCACGGCACGGGGCTGGGGCTGGCCATCGTCTACGGAATCGTCGAAAGGCACGGCGGGACGATCAAAGTGGACAGCCGCCTGGGCGAAGGCACGACCTTCACCGTCTGGCTGCCGGAGCCAGGACCCGAGGAGGCTACCGGGTGAAAAACGGGGCCAGTATCCTGATCGTGGATGATGAAGCAACGATGCGGGAGGCTTGCCGGGAAGTCCTGGCCTCCGAAGGTTTCCTGTTGAACGAGGCCTCCTCGGGAGAGGAGGCCGTGGGTCTCATCGGCCGGCGCTCCTTCGACCTGCTGATCCTGGACCTGAAGATGCCGCGGGTGGACGGTCTGGAAATCCTGCGGCGGGTCCAACGGGAGAGCCCCGGGACGGCGACCGTGGTGATCACGGGATATCCCAGCATCGACACGGCGGTGGAGGCGATGAGGCTAGGGGCGGCGGATTTCCTCCCCAAGCCTTTCACACCGGACGTTCTCCGGCTCACCGTGCGCCGGGCGCTGCATGGGGCGCGCCTGACCAGGGAGAACCAGTTGCTGCGGTACCAGCTGGAGGAATGCCGGGGCGCCGACTACGAGCTGATAGGCCAGAGCTCGGGGATGCGGCAGATCCACGACCTGGTGCAGCGCGTCGGCCCCACCGACAGCACGGTGCTCATCACGGGCGAGTCCGGTACGGGAAAGGAACTGGTCGCGCGGGCGATCCGCAACCACAGTCCACGGCGCGACAAGCCTTTCGTCACGGTGGATTGCGGGGCGCTGGTAGGCACTCTTTTCGAGAGCGAACTTTTCGGCCACCTGAAGGGGTCCTTTACCGGCGCCACGAGCATGAAACACGGCCGCTTCGAGCTGGCCGACGGCGGGATGATTTTCTTCGATGAAATCGCCAATGTGAGCCCCGAAATCCAGGCGAAACTGCTCCGCCTGATCCAGGAGCGCGAGTTCACGCGGGTCGGGGCTACCCAGGTGATCCACATTGACGTGAGGATTCTAGCCGCCACCAGCCGGAATCTGATCGAGGAGATTCGCGCCGGGCGCTTCCGAGAAGACTTGTTTTATAGATTGTGCGTAGTGCCCATCATCCTGCCCCCTCTGCGGCAACGCAGGGAGGACATTCCCCAGCTGGCCGAGCACTTTTTGCAAAAGCATAGCGACCGCAGGGGCAACGGCATCCGCGGCTTCAGCAAGGAGGCCATGGAAGTGCTGGTCAGGCACGATTGGCCGGGCAATGTCAGGGAGCTGGAGAACGCCATCGAAAGGGCGCTCATCCTGGCCCGCGGCGAAAGAATCACGCCGGCCGATCTCCTGTACTATGGCCCCCTGATAAAACCGGAAAAGGCCGCGAACGATCTTTCGGCGCTCGCGGAGGTGGAAAAGGAACACATCGCGCGGGCCCTCCATTATCACGCCGGCAACCGCAGCGCCGCCGCGAAAACCCTCGGGATCGACCGGAAAACCCTCTGGCGGAAAATCCAGGTCTACGGCCTGGACAACGGTCGCTCGTCGTAGCGAATCGCCCCAGGATTGTGGTGAAATGCCTCGCCTAGGGGCCGCTCGGCGGACCACATAACCGGTTCCTCGAAATTCTTCGGATCCGCCTCTGCTGATCGCAACTCCATACGGCACCAACACATACGCGATACATTGCGGTCTCCACGCCGCGAAGATCCTTTTTGCGGCATGCCATTTGCATGTTGAAGTATGGGAGGAGCGCTTCGGTCATGCAGAACGCCAAACTGTTGGTCCTGTGCGGGAACGCGGAGCGGAGGCAAGGCTTTATCGCCGCGCTGGCGGAAGCAGGCTACCCAAGGGTCCTTTCGGCCCCCAGCCTGTCCGAGGCGGCGAGAATCCTGCGTAACGCCACCGCCGCCTGCGTGCTCGTGGACGCCGAGCTGGAGGATTTACCGGGGTTGAAGGCGATCCCGATCCTGCGCAATTTCTGCGAGCAGATAAAAATCGTCTTCACAACCCCGCGAAATACGCGCGGCCTGGAGGCCAGGGTCCGGTCGCTGGACGTGTTCTACTACTACATCTGCTCGGCGGACCGGACCGAACTGGTCGCGGCGGTGAAGGATGCGATCGGCGCGCCGGTGGCGGACAGGAAAGGGCATCCGCCGAAGGTGCTGGTCGTCGACGACGATCCGGACTTCCATACCACCATCCGCACCTTTCTCGCCGCGGCCGGCTATACCCTGGTCTCGGCGTACTCCGAGGGGGAGGGACTGGAGCTGGCCCGCCGGGAGAAACCGGACCTCATCCTGCTGGACATCATCATGCAGACCACCACGGACGGCTTCGATTTCTGCCGGGAGGCCAAGCGCGACCCGGCCATCAAACACACGCCGATCCTGGGGATCTCGGCGCTCGATAAAATGCTCGGAGCGCATTTCCCCTCGAGTATCGATCACGAGCTTTTTCCCGTGGACGCCTACCTCAGCAAGCCGGTGGCCCCTGACAGGCTCCTGGCGGAGATGAACAGGCTGACCTCGATGCAGGCCTAGCGCATGGGCACCGGCGAACGCATCCCCAAGGTTCTGGTTGTGGACGACGAGGAGTGGATGCGCGACGCCTGCGTGGAAATCCTCCAACCGGAAGGGTTCGAAGTGCTGACGGCCGCCGATGGTCCCTCCGGCCTGGATTTGATCCGCAACCACTCGCCGGATCTCATGCTGGTCGACCTGAAAATGCCCGGCATGGACGGACTGGACTACCTGAAATCCGTGAAGGCCTTCGATCCGGAAATCGTGGCCATCATGATCACCGGTTACGCGACCTTGGAGGCGGCGGTCGAAGCGATGAAGAGCGGGGCGTACGACTTCCTGCCCAAACCCTTCAAACCCGTCGAGCTGCGCGGGGTGGCGCGGCGCGGCCTGGAGCACCATTCGGCGGCGCTGCGCTTCACGGCGCTCCTGCACGGCGAGGCCCCGCCGACGGAACTGCACCTGGCCATGCTGGCCCATCGCTTCAAGGCGCCGCTGGTGGCCATGCGGCAATGCGTGGGCGTGGTTCTGCAGGGCTACGCGGGGGACATCAGCACCCGGGCGCGCGGCATGATCGAGCTGGTGTCCCAGCGCACGGACCAGATGATCCGTTTCGTGGACGACTGGCTCACCCTTTCCCGCCTGGAACAGGGCAAGGGGATGAGCGAGGCGACGGAGGTGGATGTCGCGGAAATCGTTAAGGATGTGGTGGAACGGGCGCGGCAGGACCCCTGGGCGGAGCGGGTGAGCCTCCAGCTGCGCTGCCTGGCCAGCCCCGGCACCATCCGCGCCGACCCCAGTTCCCTGGACGAGCTGGTCGGTAATCTGGTGGACAACGCCATTCGCTACACCCCGGCCGGCGGCACCGTCACCGTGGAAATGGATTCCAGCGGGGATGGGGCGGTCCTGACGGTGAGCGATACGGGACCCGGTATCAGCCCGGAGGACCGGGAGCACATTTTCGAGCCCTTCTACAGGGGGCAAGCCCAAAAGAACATTCCGGGCACGGGCCTGGGACTTCCGATCGTCCAGCGCATCGCCGAGAGGCACGGCGGGACGGTGGAGGTACAGACGGCCCCCGGCGCGGGAACCGCCTTCCGGGTTTTCCTGCCGCGCGCCGGGAAGAATCAGGTCGCGGAGAACCGTACGGTGCCGCAGGCCTGTGGAGAGCCTGCGTGAACGGTAAAATCGGATCGGTGTTGGTCGCCGGCAGCGGCATCGGCGGAATGCAGGCGGCTTTGGACCTGGCCGAGTCCGGCTTCAAGGTTTACCTGGTCGAGGAAGGACCGGCGATCGGGGGCACGATGGCCCAACTGGACAAGACCTTCCCGACCAACGACTGCGCCATGTGCACCCTGGCTCCGCGCCTGGTGGACTGCGGCCGGCACCCCAATATCGAGAAGCTGACCTACAGCGAGCTCCTGAGCCTCGAGGGCCAACCCGGACATTTCCGGGCTCGCGTCAGGAAAAAACCACGCTTCGTGGATCCCGCCAAATGCACCGGCTGCGGTGAGTGCGCCGCGGCCTGCCTGGTGCGCAACCGCGGTTATTTCGAGGCGGACGAACCGGAGCCGTTGGACCTGGAGGCGGACCAGCTCGCGGAAATCGAGCGCCTGGTCCAGGAACACGGCAGCGAGCCGAGCTCGATCGTTCCGGTGCTGCAAGGCATCAGCGCGAAGTACCGCTGGCTGCCGCCGGGCGCGGTAAGACGCGTGTCCGAAGTCTTGGGCCTCCCTCTAGCCCGGGTTTTGCGCATCGCCACCTTCTACAACATGTTCAGCTTCGAGCCCCGAGGCAAGCACCTCATCAAGGTCTGCCTGGGCACCGCCTGTCACGTCAAGGGAGCGGGAAGGATTCTGGATACCCTGTCCAGGGAGCTGGAAATCCAGGTAGGAGAAACCACCAAAGACCGGCGTTTCACGCTGGAGGCGGTCCGCTGCCTGGGCTGTTGCGGCCTGGCCCCGGTGGTGACCGTCAATGACGACGTCCACGGCAAGCTGACCGCGGGGGAGTTCCTCAAGGTGCTGGACCTGTACCCTGGCTGAGAAGGAAGGAGCCAAGTGTCCAAAATGCGGTTTGAAGACCTGGACAAGATCACGGACCGGATGAGGAAGGTAATGTCCCTGCGCGAAGGTTCGAGCCAGGCTAAGATCACCGTTCACATGGGGACCTGCGGCCTGTCCGCCGGAGCGCGAAAAATCATGAAGGCGCTCATCCAATGCGCGGACGAAACGGCGACGAAAGACGTGATCTTCAGCACCTCCGCCTGCGCCGGCCTGTGCAGCCGCGAGCCGATGATCACGATCGAGCTGGCCGGACAGGCGCCGGTCAAATACGTGGATCTCACCGAAGAAAAGGCCAAACGCATCTTCAGCGAGCACATCGTGAACGGAAAAATCGTGGCCGAATACGCATTGGCCATAGGCAGCGAGCAGACGTTATGAAGAGCTGCCACACGCACCTCCTGCTTTGCGCCGGGACCGGCTGCGTCTCCAACGGCTCCTACCGGATCAAGGAAGCCCTGGAGCGCGAGCTGGGCAGGCACAATCTCCAGGACGAGGTTGCGGTGGTAATGACCGGCTGCAACGGCTTCTGCGCGCAGGGACCCGTGATGACGGTCCAGCCGGACGGAATTTTCTACCAATTGCTGAGCGACGCGGATATCCCGCCGCTGGTCGAGGAACACTTCCTGAAGGGCAGGCCGGTCCAGCGCCTGATGTACACGCCACCCGAGACCCAGGCGCCGATACCGAAAATGAGCGAGATCGGGTTTTTCAAAAAACAACGGCTCATCGCGCTGCGCAACCGCGGGTTGATCGACCCGGAAAACATCGAAGAATACATAGCACGCGGCGGCTACCGGGGTCTGGCCAAGGCGCTCGGTGCCATGACCCCCGAACGGATCATCGAGGAGATCAAGAACTCCCAGTTGCGGGGCCGCGGGGGAGCCGGTTACCCCACCGGCGTCAAATGGCAGTCGGCCGCCAGGCACCAGAGCGACGTGAAATACATCATCTGCAATGCCGACGAGGGCGATCCCGGGGCCTTCATGGACCGCAGCATCATTGAAGGCGATCCCCATGCGGTGCTGGAAGGCATGGCCATCGCCGGCAGGGCCGTAGGTTCCGGTCACGGCCTGGTTTACATTCGCGCCGAATACCCCATCGCCCTGGAGAGGCTGAACCTGGCGATCAAACAGGCCCGGGAATACGGGCTCTTGGGCAAGGCCATCTTCGATACCGACTTCGACTTCGACATCAGCGTTTTCCAGGGCGCCGGGGCTTTTGTCTGCGGCGAATCCAGCGCCATGCGCGCCTCGATCCAGGGCGAGCCCCCCGAGCCCTCCGCCAAACACACCCACGCCACCGAGGCAGGGCTGTGGGAGAAGCCCACCGTGCTCAACAACGTAGAGACACTGGCGGTGGTGCCGGAGATCATCCGGCGCGGCGCCGCCTGGTTCGCCGGCATCGGCACCGAGCAGAGCAAGGGCACCAAGGTCTTTTCCCTGGTGGGCAAGGTGAAGAACACGGGGCTGGTCGAAGTCCCCATGGGCACCACTCTGCGGGACATCATTTTCGACATCGGCGGCGGCATCCAGGGCGACAGGAAGTTCAAGGCGGTCCAGACCGGCGGCCCCTCCGGCGGCTGCCTCCCGGCCTCCCTGCTGGACATGCCGGTGGATTACGAACGCCTCGCCGAGGCCGGCTCCATGATGGGCTCGGGCGGCATGATCGTGATGGACGAGGATACCTGCATGGTCGACGTGGCCAGGTACTTCCTCGACTTCCTGCGGGATGAATCCTGCGGCAAGTGCACCGCCTGCCGGGAAGGCGTGGATGCGATGCATCAGCTCGTCTCGGATATCTGCGCGGGAAACGGCAAGCAAGAACACCTCGCCTTGCTCGAAGAATTGGGTCAGGCGGTGAAAGACGCCTCCATGTGCGCGTTGGGGAGCACGGCGTCCAACCCGGTCTTGAGCACCCTGCGGTACTTCAGCGACGAGTATGAGGCCCACATCCGCGATCACCGTTGTCCGGCCGGTGTTTGCAAGGCGCTTCTGACGTTCGGTATTGATCCCGAGAAGTGTAAAGCCTGCCTGCTGTGCAACAAGAACTGTCCCCAGACCGCTATCTCGGGAGAGAAAAAGAAACCCCAGAAGATAGACCAGGAGAAGTGCATCAAGTGCGGCGTATGTCGCGACGTTTGCAAGTTCGACGCGGTGACGGTGCAGTGAGGGACAAGTGAACTTGCGCCAGATAGTTCAGGAGGTAAGACTGGAAGTGAGAGCCGGCGGGAGCGCGCTGGAGACCGAGGTGCAAGGCGGCTACGCCAGCGACATCATCAGTGATGTCCTGGCCAATGCCCGCCAGGGGACCCTGTGGATCACCCACCAGCGGCACCCCAACATCGTGGCCGCGGCGGTCTTGCGGGAAGTGGCGGCGATTGTCCTGGCCAATGGGCGCGAGCCAGAAGAGGAAGCCCTCCGGAAAGCCAGGGAGGAGAACGTGACGCTCCTGGTCAGCAGCCTTCCGGCTTACGAACTGGCCGGCCGCCTGTTCGGCCTGGGCTTGCCGGGAGTGAAGAAGTGAGTGCTGAGCGGTGGAGGAGTTGTCGTTGCATATTCTGGACGTCGTGCAGAACTCGGTACGCGCGGAGGCGAAATTGGTCGAGATAACGCTATCCGGGGACCAGGAGCAAGACCTACTTACGCTGGAGATCCGCGATGACGGAAAAGGCATGGACTCCGAGACCTGCGCGCGCGCGTCCGACCCTTTCTTCACCACGAAGCCCGGCCGCAGGATCGGTCTGGGACTGGCGCTACTGGCCCAGGCCGCCAGGGAGGCGGAAGGCGATTTCCAGGTTGCTTCCCGGCCCGAGGCCGGGACCATGATCGCGGCCTCTTTCCGCTGGAGCCATCCCGACTGCAAGCCGCTGGGCGATATCACCGCGACCCTGGAAACGCTGGTTACGGCCCACCGGGGAGTCGACTTCGTTTACGAACAGAGAGAAGGCGCGGAAATCGCTCGTTTTGATTCGAGGGAAGTCAGGCGGGCATGATCAACTTGACGATCGACGGGCAGAAAGCGAGCGCGGCGCCGGACCGGAGCGTGCTGGAGGTCTGCCGGCAGTCGGGAATCAAGATTCCGGCGCTCTGCTATCATCCCGCCCTGCCCGCCTACGGGGCCTGCCGGCTGTGCCTGGTGGAGGTGGAAGAACGCGGGCGGTCTAAAATCACCGCCTCCTGCCTGTTCCCGGTACGGGAGGGTCTGGTTGTCCGCACCAACACCGACACGGTGATCCAGCGGCGCCGGATCATGGCCGAGTTGCTCCTGGCCCGCTGCCCGAGCTCGGAAGCAGTCCAGGCGATCGCCGCGGAAATCGGCGTCACCGAGTCGCGTTTCCCCAAAAAAAACGAAGACTGCATTCTGTGCGGTTTGTGCACCCGGGTCTGCTCCGAGCTGATGAAGACCGGGGCCATCGACTTCACCGGCCGCGGGAACCGTCGCAAGGTGCAACCGGCGTACAACAGGAGCTCGCCCCTCTGCCTGGCCTGCGGGGCCTGCCAATGGGTTTGCCCCACCGGCGTCGGCCTGCTGGAGAAGGCCTCCGCCCGCCCGCCGCGGCCGATCCTTTCGGAGTTCGACGCCGGGCTCGCCGGGCGGCCTTCGATTTATATCCCCTATCCGCAGGCCATACCCAAGGCGGCGGTCATCGACAGCCAGACCTGCGTGCACTTCCGCAAGGCGAGGGAACTCGACGCCTGCAAGGCCTGCCAGCAGTTCTGCCAGGCCGGGGCCATCGACTACGAGCAGCAGGAAGAACTCATCGATCTGGACATCGGGGCCGTGGTGATCGCGCCGGGCTTCGAGCTGTGCGACCACACGCTGCGCGCGGAGTATGGGTTCGGCCAGTACCCCAACGTCCTCAGCAGCCTGCAGTTCGAGCGCGTCCTCTCCGCCAGCGGACCCTACCAGGGAATCGTCCGGCGCCCATCCGACGGCCGGGAACCCCAGCGCATCGCCTCCATCCAATGCGTCGGCTCGCGCGAGGAGGAGGCCAATTACTGTTCCTCGGTCTGCTGCATGTACGCCGTGAAGCACGCCCTCATGGCCAAGGAACATGCGCCAGGAGTCGAATACACAATTTTCTTCATGGACCTGCGGGCCTTCGGCAAGGGCTTCGACGCCTATTACCAGCGGGCGCAGGAGGCAGGGGTGCGCTTCGTGCGGGCGCGCCCCGCGACCGTCGAGCAGGTCGGGGAGAAGGGCGACCTGCGCATCAAGTACCTGAACGAGCGGGGCGAGTTCAAGGACGAGGAGTTCGACCTGGTCGTGCTCTCCGCCGGCATGCGTCCCGCCATGCGCGCCGCCGAGCTGGCCCACAGGCTGGGTGTGGCCCAGGGCGACAACGGGTACTGCCTTACCCGCCCGCTGGAGCCTTTGGCATCGAGTCGTCCCGGAGTCCTGGTATGCGGGACTTTTACCGAGCCCAAGGACATCCCCGAGACGGTCATGCAGGCCAGCGGCGCCGCCGCCAGTGCCATGGCCATGCTGGCGGAGGCGCGAGGCACCTTGGTCGCGCCCAAGCATTATCCCCCCGAAAAAGACGTTTCCGGCGAAGAACCCCGGATCGGGGTCTTCGTCTGCCACTGCGGCCGCAATATCGGCGGGGTGGTCAACGTTCCCGAGGTCGTGGAATATGCCCGCAGTCTGCCCAACGTCGAGTACGCGGAGGAGAACCTTTACACCTGCTCGACGGATAGCCAGGCGAAGATGCGCCAGGCGATTGAAGAACACCGCCTCAATCGGGTGGTGGTGGCCTCCTGCACTCCGAGAACCCACGAGCCGTTGTTCCGCGACACGCTCCGCGAAGCGGGCCTGAATCCCTACCTTTTCGAGATGGCCAATATCCGCGACCAGTGCTCCTGGGTGCATATGCACGAACCGGAAAAAGCCACGCGGAAGTCCAGGGCGCTGGTGCGCATGGCGGTGGCCAAGGCGCGCCTGATTGAAGCGCTCGCGGAGCGAACCCTGCCGCTGAATCACGACGCCCTGGTGGTCGGGGGGGGCGTGGCCGGGATGACCGCCGCGCTCGCTCTGGCCGATCAGGGATTCGGGGTCCATCTGGTGGAACGGGAGAGCGAGCTGGGCGGGCACGCGCAGCACGTCCGGTACCTGTTCGACGGCCAGGATCCCCAGGATTTCCTGTCGCGCCTCGTTCAGAGAACCCTGGGGCATTCCAAGATCGCTACCCACCTGGGCACGAGGGTGGCCGGGATAGAAGGGTTTGTCGGCAATTTTAAAACGCGTCTGGCCGCCAACGGCGACGGCCTGGAGGTCGAGCACGGCGCGGTCATCGTGGCCACGGGCGCCGAAATCCTCCAGACCTCGGAGTACCTCTATGGCCAGAACGAGCGGGTGCTGACCCAGGTCGAGTTCGAGCAGAAGCTCTCCCGCGCCGAGGTGGCGGCGGATACCATCGTCATGATCCAGTGCGTCGGTTCGCGCGAAACCGAACGCCCCTACTGCAGCCGGCTGTGCTGCGCTCAAGCCATCCGCAACGCCCTGAAGCTCAAGGAGCAGCGGCCTAGGGCGAACCTCTTCGTGCTGTACCGCGACATTCGTACCTATGGCTTCAGCGAGCAATACTACCGGACCGCCCGCGAGAAGGGCGTGCGCTTCATTCGCTACGAGCCGGAGTCCAAACCGGAGGTTTCCGCCGCGGAGGCCGGTCTGCAGATAAAGATCCGTGATCCGATCCTGAACAGGATGTTGAGGATCGACTGCGACCTGCTGGTCCTGTCTACGGCGGTAGTGCCGAGGGCCGGCGGGCAGGAACTGGCGCAGATGTTGAAGGTGCCGCTGAACCAGGACCGCTTCTTCCTGGAGGCGCACCTGAAGCTCCGCCCCGTGGACTTTGCCACCGATGGCGTATTCCTGTGCGGGCTGGCCCACAGCCCGAAGAACCTGGAGGAGACGATCGTGCAGGCTACCGCCGCGGCCTCCCGCGCCACGACGCTGCTGGCCAAGGAACGGCTCACCCCGGAATCGGCCATTTCCCAGGTCGTGGACGAGAATTGCGACGGCTGCGCGTATTGCATCGATCCGTGTCCGTACCACGCGCTGACGCTCATCGAGTACATGAAGGGCGGGGCGGTCAAGAAAACCGTCGAGGCCAATGAGGCGCTGTGCAAGGGCTGCGGCGTCTGCCAGGCCACCTGCCCCAAGAACGGGATCTTCGTGAAGCATTACCGGATCGACCAGATCGCGGCGGTGGTGGAGGCGGCCCTGGTGCCGTAGGGAGAAAGCTGTGGTATGAGCGAAGAGCAATTCGAGCCGATCATCGTGGCCTTCTGCTGCAACTGGTGCTCGTACGCCGGCGCGGACCTGGCAGGGACCTCGCGGCTGCAGTACCCGCCGAACGTGCGCATCGTGCGGGTCATGTGCTCCGGCATGGTGCATCCGAAGCTGGTGATGGACGCTCTGAACAAAGGCGCCGACGGGGTGTTGATCTGCGGCTGCCACCCGGGCGACTGCCACTACCTGGAAGGCAATTTGAAGGCCCAAAAGCGCGCGGAGGCGATCGGGCTCCTGCTCGAGGATTTCGGCCTGGAACCCGAGCGCTTCCGCCTGGAATGGGTCTCCGCCTCGGAGGGTCCGCGCTTCGCCCAGGTCATGACCGACATGGTCGAGGCGGTCAGGAGCCTCGGACCCAGTCCGTACCGGGCGGCGTAGGAGAAAGGCATGGCCGCCACCGTGCGTTTTTTCGACCGGCGGAAGTTCATGTGGGACGGCGAGGCCTACGAATCGGTCGCCGCCGCCGAGGCGAAGCAGAAAGGCTACGAGGCCCAGGGGTTCGAGACCCAACGCTTCGAAGAGGAAGGCCAGGCTTTGGTGTACACGCGCAGGGTCGTGAAAGAAATCGTGATCGAAGGAGGAAATCCGAATGCCGGCTAAAGTCGCGGAGGAATGGTTGAACATTTGCGGTGGCTGCGAGGTGAGCATCCTCGACATCGGAGACCCGCTCCTGGGGCTGCTGCCCCAGCTCCAGTTCGTGCACATGCCCGTGCTCATGGACCATAAGTACTTTGGGCAGACCGGGGAGGGCACGACGCTGGAAATCCCGCAGGCGGATGTCGGGATCATCAGCGGCGGGGTGCGCAACGAGAAGGAAAAACACGTGGCCGAAGCCATGCGCCAGTCCTGCAAGACGCTGATCGCGCTGGGCTCCTGCGCCTGCTTCGGCGGGATCCCGGCCCTGGCGAACATGTGGAAGCTGGAGGAGCTGTACGAAAAAGTGTATCGCGGTTCCAAGACCACGGAACCCGCGGCCACCCCCAACCAGAACCTGCCGCCGCTCCTGGATTCGGTGAAGGCGGTGGACGAGGTTGTGAAGGTGGACGCCTACATCCCGGGCTGCCCGACGGCCCCGGAAATCATCGTGCAGGCGCTTACCGCGGTGTTGGAGGGCAAGCCTTTCACGCTGCCGGAACGCTCCGTCTGCGACGACTGCCCCGTGAAACGGGAAAAAAAGGCTTCCGGCGGGACGCTGAAGCGGCCGCTGGAGGACATCTCGGTCAAGCAGGGCGAACCCTGGGAAAACACCCGCTGCTTCATGGAACAGGGCTACCTGTGCCTCGGGCCCGTGACTCGAGCAGGATGCGCCACAGGGACCGAGGCCGAGGGGCACGTGAAAGTACCCCGCTGCATCAAGGGCCACATGCCCTGCCGCGGCTGTTTCGGCCCGATCCGCCAGGGCGCCAACCCCCTCGTGGACATGATGGGCGCGCTGACCTCCATCGGACTGGACGCGAAGGAGGTCCTGGATCGGCGGGCCTTACTCAACCGTTATATCGGCGGACAGAACCGCCTGCGTCCCCTTCCTCAGAAGCCTGCGGGTGGGAGGTAATCCACAATGAGCAAAACGATAACTTTGGCTCCGGTAACAAGAATCGAAGGACATGCGAAGATCAGCATCCAGCTGGACGACGCGGGGAACGTGGCCGACACCCAGGTCAACGTAGTCGAGCTGCGCGGCTTCGAGAAGTTCTGCATCGGGCGGCCGGTAGAGGAATTGACCCGCATCGTCACCAGCATTTGCGGGGTGTGCCCCTGGTCGCACCACCTGGCCTCGGCCAAGGCCAACGACGCGGTGTTCGGGGTGACCCCTCCGCCCGCCGGACGGAAGCTCCGGGAGCTGTGCAACGCGATCGCCTACACGGAGGAGCACATCCTGCATTTCTTCTTCCTGGCGGGCGCCGACTTTGTCATGGGACCGGACGCCGACTATGGCGTGCGCAACGTGCTGGGCATCGCCCAGGCCAACCCGGAGATCGGCAAGCAGGTCGTGCACAACCGGCACCTGGGCTCCAAAATGCTGAACATAGTCTCCGGCAAATCGATCCACCCGGTGACCGCCGTGCCGGGCGGCTTCAGCAAGCCGCTCTTGGAAGAGGAGCGTCGGCAGGTGCTGGCCATGGCCAGCGAAGTCCTGGACTTCGCCAAGTTCGCCATGTCCTTCGCCAAGCAACACATCTTCCCCAAGTATCTGGAGGCGATCAAATCCCTCGGGGTCATCCGGACCGGCTTCCTGGGTACCGTCACCGCTGACGGCACCATGAACCTGTACGATGGCCAGCTGCGTCTCATGAAGGCGGATGGCACCTATACGGATTTTGCGGCCGACAAGTATACCGACTATATCAGCGAAAAGACGCTGCCCTGGACATACCTGAAGTTCCCCTACGCCAAGGTCTGGGGGGAAGGCTTCGACATGGACCTGACGAAGCCCAAGGGCATCTACCGCACGAACACCCTGGCGCGTCTGAACGTCTGCGACCGGCTGGCCACGCCGCTGGCCCAAGCCGAGCTGGAGGAATACCGCCAGGCTTTTGGACGCCCGGCTCAAGCGACCCTGTTGTACAACTACGCGCGTCTGATCGAGCTGCTCTATAACGCCGAATTGGCCGTGCAACTGCTGAACGATCCGGAGATCACCAGCAAGGAAACGCGGGTTCCCGTCAAGCCGAGGGCCGCGCGCGGCGTGGGCTGCGTGGAAGCGCCCCGCGGGACGCTCATTCACGACTACGAGACGGACGCCGAGGGGATGGTCACCAACCTGAACCTGATCGTCGGCACGACGCACAACAACGCCCCGATCAATATGTCCGTAAAACAGGCGGCACAGAGCCTGATCAAGGAAGGCAAGTACGACCAGGGCGTCCTGAACCGGGTGGAGATGGCCATCCGGGCGTACGATCCCTGCCTTTCCTGCGCGACGCACACCCTCGACGGGAGACTGCCGGTGGCCGTGGAGATCCGCGATGCGCGTGGAGAGATGCTGGATGCATTCGCCAACTGCTGAGCAAGCGCAGTCCGCCTGCGAGGCGACGCCGGACTACTGCCGGTGCGAAACGCTGGTGCTCGGCTGCGGCAACGTTCTTTTCGGCGACGATGGGTTCGGGCCGGCGGTAGCCGGACGGCTTCGCGGCCGGCCCGATCTCCCGGAAGCCGTGGTCGTCCTGGAGGTGGGGACGGCGGTGCGCCGGGTGCTGTTCAACGTGATCTTGAGCCCGGTGAAACCGCAAAAGATCATCGTGGTGGACGCGGTGGATATGGGCCGAGAACCGGGTGAGGTGTGGACCCTTGAGGCGAGCGAGCTGCCCGGGATCAAGTGCGATGACTTCTCCATGCACCAGCTGCCGACCTCCAACCTCCTGCGGGAGTTGAACGATCTGGCCGGGGTGGAGGTGCGGTGCGTCGTGGCCCAGGTAGCCGGGGTGCCTGCCGAGGTCCAACCCGGCCTTTCCGGGCCCGTGCGGCGGGCGATACCGCAGGCGGTACGGAGGATCGAAGAACTATGGCGGAAGAAGAACAGGTCCTGACGGTAGGCGATCTGGATCTCTCGTTCTGCGACGAGCTGGCCGCGCAGCCTGGCGGTGAGCACATCCGCAGGTGCTTCGCCTGCGGCACGTGCGCCGCCGGCTGCCCGATCACCGAAGTAGATCCCAACTACAACCCCCGCAAGATCATCCGGCAAGTGCTCTTCGGCCTGCGCCAGGAGGTGCTCTCTTCACCGCTGATCTGGTACTGCCTGGTCTGCTATCGCTGCTACGCGCGCTGCCCGCAGAAAGTGAACTTCACCGACGTGATGCGGGCGCTGCGCTACCTGGCGGTCAAGGGGCGTTACGCTTCAAGCGATACCCTGAAGCGCCTGGAGGAGCTGGACCGTTTTACGCAAGTCCTCCGGCATGATCTGGTGGAGTACGGCTTCACGAAGCGCGCCGAGCTTCTGGAGGCCTTCCGCGGCAAGGTCGAGGAAAGGCTGGGGAACCTGAAACCATGAGCAGCGAGGTGAAGGGCTTTCGGGAGCTGCTGCAGGAAGTCCAACAGAAAGGCATCTGCGGCAAGTGCGGCGGGTGCGTCGCCTTCTGTTCGGCGGGGGAGTTCCATGCCCTGTCCGCCGGAGGCGACGGCGCGCCTTTCCTGGTGGACGAATCCAAGTGCCTGCACTGCGGCATCTGCTACCTGATCTGCCCGCAAATCAAGGCCCTGGACCAGGAGCTCAGGCAGAAGACGGGTTGGAAGGCGCCCATCGGCCCGCAGCGCCGCCTGGCCTCCGCCCGCGCTCATTCCCGGAAAATCCGCAATGTGGCCACCGATGGCGGCGTGGTGACCGCGCTGCTCTCATATGCCTTGAAAAAGCACCTGATCCAGGCGGCGATCGTGTCCCGCCGGGTCGGTCCGCTCTCCCGGGAGGCGATGGTGGCCATGAGCATGGAAGAGCTGTTGGAGGCCGCCGGCTCGCACTTTGAAGAGTCCCATCCCGTCCGCGCCTTCGGCGAACGATACACGACCTTCTCCCCGGGGGTGCGGGAGGTAAAGTCCCTCGGGAAGCGCGATCTGCACCGGGTCGCCCTGGTCGGCACGCCCTGTCAGATTTTTACGATCCGCAAGATGCAGCTGCTCAACGTGCTTCCGGCCGACAGCGTCGTGCTCACGATCGGCCTGTTCTGCATGGAAAACTTCAGCTTCGACGCCAAGACCCGGCGGGCGTTGGAAAAGAATCTGTCCGTCAAGCTGGGTCAGATCCACAAGCTGAACATCAAGGATGACGTAGAGGTCACCACGACGAAAAAGGAAGTGGTCCACATTCCCTTCAAGTTGCTGGATGAGTTCGCCAGGCCGGCCTGTTTCGCCTGCACGGATTTCGCCAATGAGTACGCGGACATTTCCTGCGGGGGCATCGGTTCGCCCGACGGCTACACCACGGTCATTTTGCGCACAACCGCCGGGGAGAGCCTCTACAACCGCGCCAAGGAGGATCAGGCCATCGAGGAGCTGGGCTTCCGCAACCCCGACCGGCGCCGTGAGGCCGGCACGGAAATGATGGCCAAGATCGTCGCGGCCACCCGGCGCAAGCAGGCGCGTGCCGCCCAAAGCAGGGGAGCGTCGAAGTGACCAAGAGGGCGCTGGTGATCGGCGGCGGTATCGCGGGCATCCAGGCCTCCCTGGACCTGGCCGAGGCCGGTGCGGAGGTCTTTTTGGTCGAGCGCCGTCCGAGCATCGGCGGCCGCATGGCCCAATTGGACAAGACCTTCCCCACGAACGACTGCGCCATGTGTATTCTTTCGCCGAAGCTCGTGGAAGTGAGCAAGCATCCTAACATCACGCTGTTCACCAACGCCGAGCTGCTGGCGCTGGAAGGCGACGCCCCTGCCTTCACGGCCCGCATCCGCAAGCTTCCGCGGTACGTGGACGAGGCGAAGTGCACCGGCTGCGGGATCTGCACGACCAAGTGTCCGGTGCGCCTCCCCGATCCGCACAACCAAGGCCTCTCCAAGACGCGGGCGATTCGCATCCCGTTTCCCCAGGCCGTCCCCGCGGTACCGCTCATTGACGCCTCCTCCTGCCTGTACCTGACGCGCGGCAAATGCGGCGTGTGCCAAAAGCTCTGCCAGGCCGAAGCCATCGACTACGAACAGAAGCCGGAGGACGTGGAGCTGCCGGTAGGGGCCGCAATTCTGGCCCTCGGCTCCGAGGAGTTCGACGCCACCCTCAAGGACGAGTACGGCTACCACACCTTCCCGAACGTGATCAGCAGTATCGAGCTGGAGCGCCTCTTGTCCGCCTCCGGTCCCACCCTGGGCCTGGTACAGCGGCCCTCCGATGGCCATGAACCGGCCAGGGTGGCTTTCCTGCAATGCGTGGGCTCGCGCGACCTGCAGATCGGCCACGACTATTGCTCCGCGATCTGCTGCACCCAGGCCGCCAAGGACTCCATCATCCTCACCGAGCACCTGCACGGCGTGGAGAGCACGATATTCAATATGGACGTTCGGGCCTGCGGCAAGGGCTTCGACCGCTTCGTGGATCGGGCCAGGCAGGAGCACGGCGTGCGTTTCCTCCGTGCCCGCGTCTCCTCCGTGGAAGCGGAACCGGACACCGAAAACCTCTTCATCCGCTACGTCAGCGAGGATGGCCGTCTCCTCGGGGAGCCCTTCGACCTGGTGGTGCTCTCCGTGGGCCTGTGCGTATCGGACTCCATAAAGCAGACTATCCGGCGACTCGACCTCAAAACCGACGAACACGGGTTCGTGAGCACTCCGGTGTTCAATCCCGTCCAGAGCTCCCGCTCCGGGGTATTCGTCTGCGGCACGGCCTGCGGGCCCAAGGACATCCCGGAATCGGTAGTCGAAGCCAGCGGCGCTGCCTCCGCGGCGCTCGTCCAGTTGGCCGGTTGCGAGGCCAAGCGGGTGCAGGTCCAGCGGGCCGAAGCCATCGACCTGCGCGGCGAGCCCACGCGCATCGGGGCCTTCGTGTGCCGCTGCGGAATCAATATCGCCTCGACGGTCGACGTCCCGGCAGTGGTTCAATACGCCGCCGGCTTGCCGAAAGTCGTCCACGCCCAGGAATTCCTTTTCGCCTGCGCCAAGGATTCGCAGAAGGCCATCGCCCTGGCCATCAAGGAAAAACGGCTCACGCGGGTGGTCGTGGCCGCCTGCACGCCGCGCACGCATGAGCCGTTGTTTCAGGGAACGCTGGAATCTAGCGGCCTGAACCCCTATCTGTTCGAGTTCGCCAACATCCGCGAGCACTGCGCCTGGGTCCACCAGCACGAACCGGAGCAGGCCACCGCCAAGGCCCGGGACCTGGTGCGCATCGCGGCAGCCAAGGCGGCCCGCCTGGAACCGCTCGAGAAGAGCAGGCTGGGGGTGACACACTCCGCCCTGGTCATCGGCGGAGGGGCCGCCGGGCTTACCGCCGCGCTGGACCTGGCGGCCCAGGGCTATCCCGTCCACGTGGTGGAGCGCGAGGCGCAACTGGGCGGCAACTTATTGAAGATCCACCACGCCCTGGACGGGTCGGACACCGATGCCTTCCTGCGGCAGCTCATCGGCCAGGTCGAAGCCAACCAGCGCATCACCGTACACCTGGGCAGGACCATCCAGGCCATCTCGGGCTACGTGGGCAACTTCAAGACCCAGCTGGCCAGCGGGAACGGGGCGCCGAACCCGCCGCTCGAGCACGGGGTGGTGATCGTGGCCACGGGCGCCACGCC
>MIBK01000065.1:25275-30060 GCA_001829505.1 Spirochaetes bacterium RBG_16_67_19
CCCGAAGGAATATCTCTACGGGGTGGATTCGCACGTGCGCACCCAGCTGGAGTTCGAAGAGTTCCTGGCCAGCGGCCGCGCCTCCGAAGTCCGGGCCCTGAAGTCCGTGGTGATGATCCAGTGCGTCGGCTCGCGCGACGCGGAGCACCCGTACTGCACCCGGATCTGCTGCGGCACTGCCGTCAAGAATTCGCTGCGCCTGAAGGAGAGCAATCCCAAGGTCCGGGTGTACGTGCTCTGCCGGGACGTGCGGGTGTACGGCCTGAACGAGCGCTGGTACCGCCGGGCGCGCGAGCAGGGCGTGATGTTCCTCCGGTACGAGGAAGGCGGCAAACCCCAGGTCGCTACCGAGAAGGGACGCCTTCAGGTGCGGGCCTGGGACCCGATACTGGGAAAGACCCTGGCGCTGGACGCCGATCTGCTCGTGCTCAGCGCCGGCATCGAGCCGAACAAGGACAACCGCGTGCTCTCGCAGCTGCTGAAGGTGCCCCTGGACGCGGACGGCTTCTTCCTGGAGGCGCACGTCAAGCTGCGCCCCGTGGACTTCGCCACGGAAGGCGTGTTCGTCTGCGGCCTGGCGCATTACCCGAAGCATCTCGGGGAAAGCATCGCCCAGGCGCGGGCCGCGGCCGCCCGGGCGGCGACCATTTTGAGCAAGTCCGAAATCGAGGCGGAAGGCAAGGTCGCCGCGGTGGAGGCGGCCCGCTGCAGCGGCTGCGGCGCCTGCGTGGAGCTTTGCGCCTACAAGGCGATCGAGCTGGATCCGGTCCTCAGGGTCGCCGTGGTCAACGAGGCGACCTGCAAGGGCTGCGGAACCTGCGCGGCCAGTTGCCGTTCCGGGGCGATCGACCTCAAGGGCTTCCGCAACGAACAGATATTGGAGGCCGTGAATGCCCTCTGAATGGGAGCCCAGGATCCTGGCGTTTCTCTGCAACTGGTGCTCCTACGCCGGAGCGGATCTGGCGGGTGTGAGCCGCATCCAATACCCGCCGAACCTGCGCATCATCCGGGTGCCCTGCTCGGGCAGGATCAACCCGTTTTTCCTGCTGCGCGGCCTGCAGAACGGGGCCGACGGTGTGCTGGTTTCCGGATGTCATCCCGGCGATTGCCACTACATCAGCGGCAACCTCGCCGCCAGGCGCAAGTTCGCGCTGCTCAAGGAACTCATGAAATACGCGGGGCTGGAGCCCGAACGGGTCCAATTCACCTGGGTGTCGGCCTCGGAGGGAGGCCGCTTCGCGGCGATAGCGGAAAAGGTCATCGGACAGATCCGGAAGCTGGGCCCCAACAAGAAGCTGGTGAAAAGCCATGGCTGAGAGCCGCCAACTAGAAGCTCAGCTTCGGGAAACCGCGGAGAAGCTCCTGCGGGAGAAAAATGTCTCGCTATTTGTCGGCTACGAAAAGGCCAGCCTGCCGTTCCGTACGACCCCGCTGCTGCTCACGAAGACCGAGGAGGCGCCCCGCCTGGTCTGGAATCCGTTCTGCAACGCCAACCTGAGCGTCTACCTGCCGCGCCTTTTTCTCGCGCCAGCGGACGCCAGGGCCGCCAAAGCCGCCCCAGCGCCTCCCAGAGTCGGCGTGGTGTTAAAGGGCTGCGATTCCCGCGCGGTCGCGGTTCTGCTTCAGGAAAAACAGGTGCGGCGCGAGAACCTGGTGCTTGTCGGGATTCACTGCCCAGGAATTGTGGACAGGCGAAAGGCGGAAAAAGCCCTTGGCGAGCACCAGGCGCTGGGAGCGGGCGAGGATGGCGGCGGGAACATCCGCGTGGTCGTGGAGGATGGAACGGAAAGCACGCTGCGGCGGGAGGACGTCCTGGCGGACGCCTGCCTGGAGTGCCGTAGCCCGGCGCCGGCGCTTCACGACATCCTGCTGGGCGCGCCGGGGGAAGCGGCGAGGACTGGGACGGCCCGCCCGGGAACGGCGCGAACGCGGACTGCCGAGTTCGAATCCCGCCCGCTGGAGGCCCGCTGGGCGGGATTCCAGGAGGTGATTGCGCGCTGCATCCGCTGCAATGCCTGCCGCCAGGCCTGCCCGCTGTGCTACTGCAAGACCTGCATCTTCGAGCAGAACAGGCCGAGGTGGATCGGCCCCGGCACGGATCCTTCCGACCTCGCCCTCTATCACCTCATACGGGCCTTTCACCTGGCCGGCCGCTGCACGGAATGCGGCGCCTGCGAGCGGGCCTGCCCGATGGGGATCGACGTGCGCCTGCTGGCTCGCAAACTGAGCGCGGAGGTCGAGGACCTCTACGGCTATCGCCCCGGAGAGTCGGTCGAGGCGACGCCGGTACTGTCCTCCTTTGCCCTGGACGATCCGCAGGACTTCGTGACCGAACCATGACTGAAAAACTGCTCTCCCTTGCCAACCTGGACCCCTGGCTCGCCCGCCTGCGGGAAAGAGGCAGCGTCTACGCTCCGGGGACTGACCAGGCCGGGGAGGTCGCGCTGCGCGAATGGCCGCAGCCCGAGCCCCTGGTCCTGGATTACAAGAACTTCCGCGAGCCGCCCAAGGCGTTCTTCCTGCCCCGCAATCAGACCCTGCTCTACTTCCGCGACGGAAAGACGGTCGAGCTCAACTCCGCCGTGCCCGAAACCTTCCTCTTCGGAATCCGGCCCTGTGACGCCAGGGCGCTGGCGCTGCTGGACAGGGTCTTTCTCGACGGCGACCAGAACGATCCCTACTACGCGCGCCTGCGGGAAAAAACCACGGTGATCGCGCTGGCCTGCGCGCAGGCCATGCCCAGCTGTTTCTGCGCCTCTGTGGGCAGTGGTCCGGGGGACGGCAGCGGCGCGGACCTGCTGGCGGTGGCGCTGGAGTCGGGACTGTTGTTCAGGGCCGGGAGCGGCAAGGGCGAGGGTTTGCTGGCCGAGGCCGCCGATCTGCTCGCCGAGGCGACCCCGGCGGCGAAGCGGGAAGCGGCGGAGCGCATTCAGGGCGTGACTGCCCAACTGACTCCGGTGCCGACCGCCGATAGCGCGCTGCGGCTGCGCGGGTCCTACGATTCCCCTCTGTGGGGGACGGCCGGCCAGAAATGCCTGGGTTGCGGAACGTGCAGCTTCCTGTGCCCCACCTGCCATTGCTTCGACATCACCGACGAGCCTGACCGGCGCGTCCGCACGTGGGATTGCTGTGCGTATCCGCAGTTCACGCTGCACGCCTCCGGGCATAATCCGCGTCCCACGCCCAAGGAGCGCTGGCGGCAGCGGCTGATGCATAAGTTCCGTTACGCCGTCGAGAACTTCGGCGTCCCGTTCTGCGCGGGCTGCGGCCGGTGCATCCGCAATTGCCCGGTCAGCATGGATCTGAGGACAGTCCTAAAGGAGCTGGGAGCCTGAGACATGGGCAGAAATCCTTACCTGCCGTACCCGGCGCGCATCGCGGAAACGGTCATCGAGAACGAATCCAGGGACATCAAGACCTTCCGGCTGGCTTTCGAGGATCCGGGGAGCGCCGCGGAGTTCCGGCACCTTCCGGGCCAGTTTGCCGAGCTTTCCCTGCCGGGGGCGGGCGAGGCTCCGTTCGGGATCGCCTCCGCGCCGACGGAGGGGGACGGCCTGCTGTTTTCAATCAAGCGGGCCGGAGTGTTCACCGCGGAGCTGCATAGCCTCGAGCCGGGAGCGCCCATCGGCGTCCGCGGTCCGCTGGGCAGGCCATTCCCCTGGGAGCGAATGCCGGGAAAGAACCTGCTGATCGTCGGCGGAGGGTTCGCCTTCACCACCCTGCGGGCGCTGATCAAGCAGCTGCTCCACCCCGCACAGCGTGCTCATTACGGTTCGATCCTGG
Source organism: Spirochaetes bacterium RBG_16_67_19 (assembly GCA_001829505.1). GTDB lineage: Bacteria > Spirochaetota > Spirochaetia > SZUA-6 > DRHE01 > MIBK01. Next base: position 29,059 of record MIBK01000065.1, read on the forward strand.
TGATCTACGGCGCACGCACCCCGGGGGAGCTGATGTATCGAAGCGAGCTGGCCGAATGGCAGAAACGCGGCGATATCAGCGTTCACCTGACGGTGGACAAGGCGGACGGCGGCTGGCAGCAACACGTCGGCGTGGTGCCGGCGGTGCTCGAAAAGCTGAAGCCGGGAGCCGACGGTGCCCTGGCCATCGTCTGCGGCCCGCCGATCATGCTCAAGTTCACCCTGCCCGCGCTCGCCTCCCTCGGCTTTTCCGAAGATGCGGTGATCCTCTCCCTGGAGATGCGGATGAAGTGCGGCATCGGGAAATGCGGCCGCTGCAACATCGGCGGCAAATACGTCTGCAAGGACGGACCCGTCTTTACCCGCCGGGAGCTGGCGTCCCTGCCCGCGGAGTATTAGGGTTCCCCCGCTCCCCCTCTCCCGCTCCATCACCGGCGAACTGGCTTCCTGGCGTTCACAATCACCGGAACCATGCGCCGAGTACTCGATCGATTCCCTGACCAGGCAGTTCCCCGACGATCATCGCGCGGGCGGGCCGAAACCGGCATCCGCTCTAATCGCCGCCTGTCCCGCCCTCCCGCACCAGGTAGATGGCCGGCAGGCTGGCCACGGAAACCGCCCCTTTCAGGATCAGGTTGGCGGCGAAGATCGACCACACCGTGGCCACCGGCAGCACCCCCCCGAAGGCCCCCCAGCAGAAGATCAGGGAGTCCAGAGGGACGCTCAGGGTATTGCTGGAAAGCACCCGCAGCCATTGCAGGCGCCGGGTCACCCGCGCCACCCAGAGGCGGTAGATCTCGGTGTCCACCAGCTCCGCAGCGAGCTCCGCGACGATGCTGGCCAGCACGATCCGCCACACCGGGCCCAGCACCCCGGCGAACTCCCGCCCCAGGCCCCAGGAGGGGTCGGAGGGCAGCCAGGCCGAGAAGGCCAGGTAGCCGGCCATGGCCAGGTTGATCGCGCCGGCCAGGCAGATGGCCAGGCGCGCGGCGCCCACCCCCAG
>MIBK01000066.1:0-124 GCA_001829505.1 Spirochaetes bacterium RBG_16_67_19
CAAACTCGCGGATCCCCCGGCTTCTGGTTCGCGCCCTGGGACGACATCGAGGGATGGGTGCCGAGGAAGTCCTGACCGGCTTGGCGACCAAACCGGATTTCATGCACCGGATCATCCGCCGGCT
>MIBK01000066.1:215-5932 GCA_001829505.1 Spirochaetes bacterium RBG_16_67_19
CCGCGGATGCACAAGGAGTTCGGAATAGACTACGAACTGGAGTGGCTGAAGAGGTTCGGGATGACCTACTACGGCTGCTGCGAGCCTCTGCACGATAGGATCAGGGAATTGAGGACGATCCCGAATCTTCGGAAGATCTCCCTCAGCCCCTGGGCCGATGCGCGCGCCGCCGCCAGCGAAATCGGCCGCGACTATGTGATCTCCCTGAAACCCAATCCGTCGCTTCTGGCCACCCCGAGCTGGCACCCCGAGCAGGTCCGGGGGGAACTGGAGACCAAGCTGGCCGCGGCCAGGGGCTCAGCACCGTTCAGCGCCAACCGCAGCGGCTGTGGCAGTGGATGCAGGTGGCAACGGAGGTCGCCTCGCGCCAGGGGAGTTCCTGAGGATCAGCGCAGCCGGCCGCGACCCTCCACGGGCCACACCACCTCGACCCTGCCGGCGCGCACCCCGTACAGCAGGTCGTGCAGGAAGACAGTGCAATCCCCGTAGCCCACGGCAAAGTCAAAGGCATCCCCGGGCCGGATGCGCCGGTCGGGTTGGGCCAGCACGAAGGTCAGGTGCTCGGCGGACCAGCCGGACAGCCGGCCCTCAGGCAGGCCGACGGGCAGCGGCGCCCGGGCCCAGGTCGGCAGGGCCTTGAAACCGGCATCAAAGATCAGACGGTCCGGCGCGGGGCGGCTGCTCACCATGCTGCGCACGAAAAGCGAGGGACGGGTGTTTGCCCCGTTGGCCAGGTAGGTGGCGTCGCAGAAGATGGCCCCGCCCGCCTGCACCTCCGTGAGAATTCCCAACCCGGCGGCGATCCGGTAGTCGCTGCTGCCGCCCCCGCTGACGATCGGCACCGCGAGGCCGGCGGCCCGGCAGAGCTCGGCAGTCCTTCCCAGCAGACCCACTGCCTGCTGCACGGCCTGCAGCTTCTGGGCCGGATCCTGGAGGCCCACGGCGTGCCCTTCCCAGCCCATGAGCCCCTGGTAGGTCAGCCCGGCGGTCGAGGCGATCAGGCGGGAAAGCTCCACCGCCGCTTCACCGGGGGCCACCCCCGCGCGGCCCATGCCGACGTCCACTTCCACGACCATGCCGATGCGCAGGCCTCTGGCGGCGGCGACCCTGCCGATCTCCCGCACGTTGTCGGGGTCGTCCACCGCCACCTTGACGTCGGCGCGCCCGCGCAGGGCTGCCAGCCGCTCGATTTTCCGCGGGCCGACGACCTGGTTGGCCACCAGGATGTCCGTCACCCCCGCTGCGGCCAGGACTTCCGCCTCCCCGAGCTTGGCGCAGGTCAGGCCGATGGCGCCGGCAGCCAGAGCCTTGTGCGCGACGGCCGGCACCTTGAGGCCCTTGAAATGGGGCCTCCAGCCGACCCGCGCTTCCCGGAAGAAAGCGGCCAGTTCGGCGATGTTCTCTTCGAGCCGGTCCAGATCCACCCACAGAAACGGGGTGTCCAGCTCTTCTAGACGCAGGCCTGTCTCATCCATCATAGCTCCCGGTCCCTGGCCAGGACCGGCCAGCTGTCCACCCAGTCGCCGGAGGCATCCACCACACGGACGCTCTGGTGCAGGGCGAAGGTCGGGCAGATGTGCGTGGGCAGAATGTACAGCTCATCACCCACCTTGAAGCGCTGGGAGTCCTGCACCTCAAACACCCAATGCTCCTCGCTCTGGAACAGCGGCTTGAACCCTTCATCGCTGTACACGATGCCTCGCTCGGCGGGAGGATCGCTGGCGATGGCCTTGCAGCCGGCATCCACGGTGACCCTTCCGGAAGCGGGCTTGCTGACGACCCTGGCAAACAAGAGCGCCGCCGGTTGAAAGGGCAGGTCCTGGTAGCGCTTGAGGTTGTGCCAATCCTGCAGGAAACAGGTTCCCGGGGAAAGCTCGACGTTCCCGAGCTTCGCGTAGCAGGGGAAGGTCGAGGTGCCGCCCAGGATCCGGCGCGGAACCTTTCCTCCCCTTCGCTGCACCCGGTCCTGCAGGAGGTCCAGGGCGGCCAGGCATTCCCGGGCGGCGGACATTCTCGCCTCCGGGTCCTCCTGATTGTTGTGCCCGTCGAAGCAGTGCAAGCCCCCGGCTACGATTCCTTTCAGCTTCCCCAGCTCGAGGTAGAGCTCCACGGCCTTCTCGTCCGGGGCCACGCCCGTCCGCCCCATCCCCGGATCGATGTCCAGCAGGACTTCGATCCTTCCGCCCGCCCGGGAGAACTGTTCGGACAGCTCCGCCGCGATCCGCCGGTCGTCGGCGATCACCAGGAAGGACACCTCCGCATAGCGCTGGCACAACTCGACCAGCCGGGGGATGTTGGGCCCCACCGGCTGGTAGGCCAGCAGGACCACCTTTACGCCGCACCTGGCCAGCATTTCCGCTTCCGCCATGGTGGCGCACTTGAACTTGCGGATCCCCGCCTCCCGCTGGATGGCCGTGATTTCCTGGGTCTTATGGGTTTTGATGTGCGGCCAGAGCCGCTCAGGATTGCCGGCGATGGCGAGGGCCAGGGCGGTGTTGTTCCGGATCTTTTCCGGATAGACCAGCAGGGCGGGGGAAGGCAGCGCGGAGGAGTTCCTCACCCGGTAGGAGGGATCCATTACTGGTTCACGTTGATGGCGCCGGTGATCATGGAAACCAGGTCGTCGGCCGTCACCTCGGCGATCAGCCCCTTTCCGGCCACCAGCCCGTGCCGCAGGATGACGAACTTGTTGGCGACTTGAAGGGCGTATTCGATGTTGTGGGTGATCAGCACGATGGGCAGCCCGCGGCTGCCCAGCTCCTTGATGAAGCGCAGGCCGTTCTTCGATTCGGCCACACCCAGCGCGGCAAACGGCTCGTCCAGGAGCGCGAGCTTCCCTCCCCAGTGGAAGAAGCGGCCCAGCACGATGGCCTGCCGCTGCCCGCCGGACAAGAGGCCGACCTTGGTCTTCACCGAAGGCACGTTGATCACCATGTCGGTCATTACTTTCCGGGTCTGCTTCTGCATCGCTCCTTCCTTCAGCAGGCGGAACAGGGGGAACCGGCCGCACAGCTCCCTGCCGATGAAGAAGTTCGCGCTTACGCTGGCGTTTTCGCACACGGGGCTGTTCTGGTACACGGTCTCGATCCCCGCCGCGCGGGACTCGGCCGGGGAGGAAAACTCCACCTTCTTGCCCTCCAGGAAGATCTCCCCGTCGTCCGCCCGGTGGTTGCCGGCAATTATCTTGATCAGGGTGGACTTGCCCGCGCCGTTGTCGCCCAACAGGCCCAGCACGTCCCCCTTGTGGACCTCGAAGCTTACCTCTTTCAAGGCCTCCACTTTCCCGAAGCTCTTCTTGACGTTCTTCACTTCCAGGACGGGAGTGTTGCCCTCGGCACCGTTCATTTGAGCTCCTCTCTTTACCCGCACAGGACCCGGGAGCAAAACTCCGCGCGGCCCGCAATCCCGAGATTCACGCAGAACAGCGCGCCGGCCCCCGGGCCTTCTTCCTCCCGCTTATCTCCGCCCGCGGTGGAGATGTAGATGTCCCGATGGTCTTTTCCCCCGAAAGTCAGGCAGGAGACTTTCCTGGCCGGCAGACTTACCCGCAGCACTTCCCTCCCCTCGGGGCTGAACCGGACGATGCAGCTCCCGTTCCAGCGGGCCGACCAGAGGAAGCCCTCGGCGTCGACGGTCAGCCCGTCCGGTTCCCCTTCGCTGGCGGGAACCCGGACGAGCACCCGCTGGTTGCGGATGGCCCCGCTGCTGCGCTCGTAATCGAACACGTAGATCTCGCCCTTGGCCGAGTCGGTGTAGTACAGCTGTTTGTGGTCCGGGGAGAATCCCAGCCCATTGGATATGCCGATGCCTTCCAGCACACGGGCGATTTTCCCGTCCCGCTCCAGGCGGTACAGGCGGCCCGGACGCCGCGGGGTGGATGGCGACAGTGTGCCGCAGAACACCCGGCCCTCGGGGTCGGCGATGACGTCATTGAAGCGGGCATCCCGCTCCTCGGGGATCTCCTCGATCAGCGTGGACAGTTGGCCCTGCTTCCAGATCAGCACGGCCCCCTTGGCCATGAACAGCAGCAGGGAGCCGTCCGCCTGGACGGTGAACCCTCCGATTACTTCTCCGGAGTAGACCCGCTCGTGGCTGCCTGCGCGCGGGTCGTAGCGGTAGATGCTTCCATTGGGGATGTCCAGCCAGTACAGCTTCTGCTCGCCCTCGTGCCACAGCGTGCCCTCACCGCACACCAGGCGGGTGTCCGCAACCATCTTCGGTTCCACGCTAGACCTCCGCCGCCCTTACCATTTCACATCAGCCGGGGCCGCAGCCTGCTGATCACCGCGTCCAGCACCACGGCCACGATGATGAACCCGCCCCGGAAGATGTTCATGAAGAAGGGGGGTATCCCCAGGATGGAAACGGCGGTGGACAGGGCGCTCAGCAGGACGGCGCCGGCGAACACCCCCGTGAGGTTGCCGATGCCTCCCTGCATGCTCACCCCGCCGATGACCACGGCGGCCATGGCCTCGAAGAGCATTCCCGTGCCGATGCCCGGGGAGGAGCCGTTGGTCCTCGCGGCGATGAGCCACCCGGCGAAGGCCGCCAGCACCCCGCTGAGCACGAAGACCCCCAGCAGGACCCGGTCGACGCGGATGCCGGCGTTGTAGCTGGCGGTGCGGTTGTCGCCGACCAGGTAGATGTATTTTCCGAACCGGGTTCTGGTCAGGAAGATGAAGAAAAAGGCGTAAATGCCCACCATGATCAGGATCATTACCGGGATCGGCCCGACGTTGGTCCGGGCCACGGCCAGCAGCTCCGGCCGGAGCTTCACGACGCCGTACCCGTGGGTCAGGATCAGGCCCACGGCGCGGAAGATCAGGTACCCGGCCAGGGTCACGATGAACGAGCTGATCCGCATGTTGATGATCAGGAAGCCGTTGAACAGGCCGATGACTACCCCGATGATCACCACGATCCCGAGGACCAGGTAGCCGTTCAGCATGAGGCCCGAAGCGTCGGTGCTGGTCCCGGTCAGGTAGGCCGTGACCACGGCCGCCAGCCCCAGCACCGACTCCACGGAAAGGTCCATTTCCTTGCTGATGATGCACAGCGCCTCGGCGACCGCCAGGATGCCGACGAACACCGCGTGGTAGAAGATGTTGCGGTAGATGTCCCACTGGGCGAAACCCTTGACCGTCAGGGAAAACACCGCCAGCACAATGAACAGGATGAACCACACGATGTGGTCCAGCACCCAGCGCAAGACGTCCTTCGCTTCCAAACGATTCATGGCTTCCTCGCTCCGGAGGGAAAAAAGGGACTGCCGGAACTGTCCGGCAGTCCTCGATGCCAATAGCTGGCGTTTCGGCGCTGATGACTACTTCTTGACCTGGTTGCCCCAGAACTTGGGGTCGTCCACGTTCTTCAGGGTGATCACGGAACCGGGGATCCTCAGGATGGGACCATAGCTCTCCTGCTCCAGCACCGACGGAAAACCGCCCACGGTGTAGTTCCCGAGCTTGAGCTTCTTCTTGGCGATGATGTCCTTCAGGAACATGGCCACGCCATCGGCCTGGGCCGCGAGCGGCTGCTCCACGGTGGACTGCAGCCAGCCGTCCCGCACCAGGCCCAGCCCCATCGGCATCCCGGCCGTGGACACCATGATCACCTCCCCCTTCTTGTAGCCCTTGGTATCCAGCACGGAGCTGATGGCCGCGGCCAGGTGCTCGGCGTGGGAGAAGATCAGGTCCGTCTTCGGGTAGGCCACCATC
>MIBK01000066.1:6205-7454 GCA_001829505.1 Spirochaetes bacterium RBG_16_67_19
AAGGCGATGACCGGGATGCCCGCGGCCCTGGCCTTCTGCACCCCGTCGATGACCGCGTCGCCGTTGCAGGCCGCGATGATGATGGCCTTCGGCTTCTGGGTGATGGCGTTGTCCAGCTGGTTCAACTGCAGGGTGACGTCCTCGTTGCCGGCGACCAGCTCCCTGCACTCGTAGCCGGCGGCCGTCACGTACTTGGCGATCAGCTTCGAAGCGGTGGTCTGGAATTCGTCGAACTGGTTGGGTGAGAGGTAGAAGATCAGCCCTCCCTTTTGCGCGTAGGCCTGAAAGCAAAGCAGGCTGAGCACGATCACCAGGAACAGCAGGACTCCACTTCTTTTCATCTGTCTGCCTCCTTTGAAAGGTCAAAAAAGCATAGGGTACAACCATTCAGCTGTCAAGAAAAAAGCCAAACTTGACAGCTGCTTGGCCCGAACATAGACTCGACGAAATGCAGCCTCCCCCCCTCGTGCTGTCCGTCACGGAATTGAAAGCGCCGTTGTTCGATCCTTTCGGGAGGATCCTGAACCCCCAAACGGGGGAAACCACCAGCCAGTCGGAAGCGGGGGTGTTCGACTTCTACGTGCCCTTCACGGAGCGCTCCGGCGGCTGGTCGATCGGCTTTCTGGAATATACCGGCAGGATGCTCGAGCGCCTGGAGCGCCACCCCAACACCCCCGAGGTCTTCTCCCCCCTGAAAGGGGAAGCCCTCCTGGTGCTTGCCGTGGACCCTGAGGATGAAGGCGGCTACAGGGCTTTCCGGCTGGAGAAGCCGATCGTCCTCAACCGCGGGGTGTGGCACGGAGTGATTTGCCTTTCGCGGATGGCGGAAATTCTCATTGTCGAGAACCCCGACGTGGTGGACGAGTACCACCAGCTCACCCGGCCCGTAAAAGGAGAATGACCATGAAAGCGGCGGTGTGGAACGGTCCCTACAAGCTCTCCATCCAGGATGTGCCGCGACCGTCGGCAGCCGAGGGGCAGGTCCTGGTCAAGACCAAGGCGGTGGGGATCTGCGGCAGCGACCGGGAGGTGTTCGAGGGCAGGTTCAAGCAGAGCGTGCCGCCGCTGATCCTCGGCCACGAGGGCGGCGGGATGGTCGAGGAGGTCGGGCCGGGCGTGCACCGGATCAAGAAGGGCGACCGGGTCATCGTGGAAGCCCTGCTGTTCTGCGGCCAGTGCGACAACTGCCTGGTGGGCCGCTACAACCTGTGCATCAACCACAAGGTGCTGGGGATGATCGGCTGGCAGG
>MIBK01000066.1:7576-7842 GCA_001829505.1 Spirochaetes bacterium RBG_16_67_19
ATCGACGTCCCCCTGCGGGGTTCGGTGGCCGTGTTCGGCCCGGGCCCGGCGGGGCTGTTCTTCTGCCGGCTGTTGAAAATCCGGGGCGCGGGTCAGGTCTACCTGATCGGGACCCGGGACGACCGCCTGGCCTTCGGCCAGAGCTACGGCGCGGACCTCATCCTGAACGCCAAGCGGGAGGACGCGGTAGCCAGGATCCTGAAGGAAACCGGCGGCAAAGGGGTGGACGTGGTCATCGAGGCGGCCGGCTCCGAGCAGGCGCTGAA
>MIBK01000067.1:0-10842 GCA_001829505.1 Spirochaetes bacterium RBG_16_67_19
GTTTGCGGCAAGCTGAGCCCCTATGATCCGCGCCGCGATCCAGATTGGCCTGCTGCACATGGCGGTGGCCATGACCCTGGTTCCGATCAACAGCACCCTGAACCGGGTCATGATCAAGGAACTGGGCCTGTCGGCTACGCTGGTGGTGCTGCTGGCCTCACTGCCCTACCTTTTCAGCCCTCTGCAGGTGGCCATCGGCTCCTTTTCCGACCGTCACCCCCTGGGCGGCCGGCGCCGCAGCCCGTATATCCTGGCCGGGCTGCTGCTGTGCGCCGCGGGAGTTGCGGCGGCGCCGTATTGCGCCTACCTGCTGGCCGGCCGGTTCTGGCTGGGACTGGCCGTTGCGGCCGCCGCCTTCGGCTCCTGGGGCATGGGCTACAACCTGGCCGCCGTGTCCTACCTGGCCCTGGCCGCCGAGCTTTTCGGCGAGAGCCGGCGGAGCCGCGGCCTGGCGATCATGTGGTTCCTGATGATCGCCGGAATCATCGGCACCTCCCTCGGCCTGGGACGGCTGCTGGACCCCTACTCCCCGGCCATGCTGGCCCGCTCCTTCGCCCTGGTGGCCGTGGTCGCCCTGCTGATCGGCCTGGTCGGCCTGGCCGGCCTGGAGCCGCGCAGCGCAGCCGGTGCAGAGCGCCGGCGCGAGCCCTGGGGACCTGTCCTGCGCAGCGCGGTGAGCAATCCGCAGGTCCGGCTTTTCTTCGTATACCTGCTGCTCCTGCTTTCGGCGGTGTTCGGGCAGGACCTGATCCTGGAACCCTTCGCGGGGGAGGTGCTGGGCCTGCCCATCGCCCAGTCCACCCGGCTGACCGCCATCTGGGGGGGAAGCTTCCTGGCCGCCATGCTGCTGGGCGCCGCGCTGGAGCGCCGGCTGGCCAAAAGGACCATCGCCTATCTGGGCGGCGCTGCCGCGCTGGCCGCCCTGCTGGTCCTTCCGGCCAGCGGCCTGCTGGGCAGCCGGCCGGTATTCTACGCCGGGACGGTCGTGCTGGGGTTGGGCACCGGCCTGTCCACCATCGCGAACATGTCGCTGATGATGGACATGACCGTCGCCGGCCGGGAGGGGACCTTCATCGGGCTGTGGGGGATCGCCAGCGCCTTTTCCCGCGTGGCCGGTTCGACTTTCGGCGGCCTGGTCCGGGACCTGGCGGGGCGCCTCTCGCCGCTGCGGGGCTACATTGCCATCTTCCTTCTACTGGCTGTCCTGCTGGCGGTCTCCCTGGTCCTGCTGGGACGGATCGACGTGTCCGGTTTCCGGCGCAATGCGCGCCTGCGGCTTTTCGAAAACCTGGACTGAGCCTCCCGCCGTGATTTGTCTGGATTGTCGGCCGGCAGAGGGATACATTGTGGGCAGACCCTACCGGGTCGCGTGAGGAGGTTTCATGAGCAAACGCGTTCTCATCGTGCTGGTCCTGTGCCTGATCCCCCTGCTTTCTTTCGCGGAACTGGGGTTGGGCGGCGCAGCGTTCTTCAACTCCCCGGTGCTGATCGGGCAGCCGGTCACGACGTCCGGGCTGACCAGCGGGGGCTTCAGTTTCGGCCCTGACCTGCGCTTCAAGTTCAGCATTCTACAGTTGGAGGCCCTCGGCCTGTTGACCTTTGCGGGGGACACCACGGCCCTGGACCTGTACACCGACGTTGGTCTGGCGTTGGACGTCCTGTTCCTGCGCCTGTCCCTGGGCGCGGGCCCGAACTTCACCTATGTCTTCGGCGGCGCGGCCGATCCGGCCATGTTCGGCTTCAACATAAAAGCCAACGCCGACATCAAGCTGGGGAAGTTGACCGTGGGCTTGAGCTACATCACCGGTCTGATCATCGACGGCGGCCTGGCCTGGGACAAGAGCACCGGCATGCTGGGCGCTTCGGTCCTGTTCTGGCTTTAAGCGAAGTCGCGATCGGGCAATACCGCACCCTCCCCGCCCAGGCGGGGAGGGTGTTTTTAGTGGTGCGCCCGGCAGGGCGCACCCACTTGGGGGTGCAAGTCCCCTACGGACCCGACAGGGGGAACCGTTAGCTGGACGGCAAGGGTGTCCGCCGCGAGACGGAATCCGGAGGAAGCCGCAGGCAAAGCGCTGGCCTGACGAACAGGAACTGCATAGGAGGCAGTCGCCCCGGGAGGAGAGGGCCATTAGACTCGAAGTCCCATACCTGTACGGCAGGGGCGAGTGTAAATGCAGCAGGCATAAGCGGGAAGGTGGGTGCGCAATACCCGGGGAGGTCTGCCGGAAAACGCTGGAAGCGAGGGAAAGGCCGAGATCGTGTGGCACCGCCGGGAAACCAGGCGGCAAACGGAGAAGGCAAAGGTCGGCCTGCGTCCTTGGGAAGGCAACCCGCATCGAGAGGTGCGGCTGAGCCGGCAGAAGTCAGCCGAGGGCATAGTAGGTGGGATCGACCCCACGGAAGGCCCGAACATGAGTTTCAGGACGGGAAGCATTCGCTTCGACGGCGAAGGAGAGACAGCGTAGTATGGCTGAGAAGCCCGATCCCATGCCGGAGGGAAGCGGACGGAATCCGCAAGAGTACGGTGTTGGTGTCTCAAGCGCCGCGGCAGGGAAAGCAGAGCCCCGACCGGAAGACGAGAAGTTGATAGAGGAGGTGGTCGAGAGCAAGAACCTGAGGAAGGCCTACCTTTGGATTCTGCGAGACCCCCAGTATTCTCCGAGAGCTGGAAAGCTGGACCCGAAGGCGCTTGCGGTGTTTCCTATGGAAGCAGTGGAAGCGCGGGAAGGCCCGCTTCAAGCAACTGCGCAAGAGGGGGATCGGCAAAGAGCTGGCGGGGCGCACGGCAGGGAGCGCACACGGCCCCTGGCGACTGAGCAGTAGCCAAGCACTACACTATGCACTGCCGAATGCTTTCTTCGATTCCCTCGGCCTGCCGGCGCTTGTCAGTTGACGCTATTTTCTACTGAACCGCCGTGTACGGACCCGTACGCACGGTGGTGTGACAGGGAAAGCTCGTGAGGGCCTACCTATGTCGATTTAGCTGACTTCCCAGAGGCATTCGTAGGGCGCCAGGAGGCGTCCCCGCGCCTCGACGGACCTGGCGGACAGGTTGCTGAGGCCGATCAGGGTGCGCCCGGCTGCCCGCCGCTCGGCGATGAGGACCGGTCCATCAGCCTCCAGGGCAGGAGGGACCTCGGCAAGACCGTGAACCGAGGATCGAGCCTCGATGATCCGGCGCAGCCCTCCCAGCACCCGTCCTGCTGGGCTGTCCGGGTTGGCGGCTGCCCGTTCCGCGTGCCCGGGCTCAAGGGGTCCCCTGTGCAGGAACCGCGAGTCGTCGAACCCCGTGGAACGGATTTTCTGCCGGTAATAGGATTCGTTGTTGCCGGCGGCCGCCTCGTCCCCGTAGTACAGCACGGGGGTCCCGGGCAGGGAGAACAGCACGGAAAAGGCCAGGACCGTGCGGTCCGGATCCCTGCCCAGCAGCTCGAACAAGCGGCCCGAAATGCCCAGACCGCCGCGGAAGCTCCAGGAGGGCTGCCGGCAGAGCGCCTGCACCACCTTCGTCCGCGGCTCGGGCGGGAGCAGCTCCAGAGTGAGCTCGTCGTGGCAGCGGAGGAAAGTGAACCAGGTGCAGCCCGGCGGGAGCTGCGGGAAGCGGGCCTGCACCAGGACGCCCGGCTTCTCCTCGACCATCGCCTGCCAGAGCAGGGGCAGCAGCGGGAAGTGAAAGGCCGCGTTGCACTCGTCACCTTCGCCGAAGTATTCCCTGAGAGCCGCCGCTGGCTGGTTGGCCTCGGCCAGCAGCACCGTATTTCCCCCGAGCAGGTCCAGAGCCGCGCGGAAGATCTTCAGCACCAGGTGCGTTTCCGGCAGGCCTTCGCAACTGCTGCCCTCCTTCTTCCACAGCATGGGCGCGGCATCCAGGCGGAAGCCCTGCACCCCGGCGATGCGCCAGCCGGCCAGGACCCGGCACATGGCGGCGGTCACGGCGGGCTCCGCGTAGTTGAGGTCCGGCTGGAATGGATAGAAACGATGGAAGTAGTACTGGCCCGCCTCCGCCGACCAGCTCCAGTTCGAATCCACCAGACCTGTGAAGATGTGCGGGGCGCCCGCGTAGCGCCGGTCGTCATCGCTCCAATGATACCAGGAGCGATGCGCTGAGCGCCGGCTGGAGCGCGCTGCAAGGAACCAGGGGTGGTCCTCCGAGGTGTGGTTCACCGCCACGTCGAACACGACCAGAATACCGGCCCGCCGCGCCCGCTCCAGCAGCCGGAGGAAGGCGGGATTGCCGCCGAAGCGTGCATCCACCTCTTCGTAGCCGCTGGTGTCGAATCCGCCGTCGCGTCCAGGCGAGCGGAGCAGGGGGAGCGTCCACAGAGTGCGCACGCCCAAGGAATGCAGGCGCTCGAGCTGGTCGGCGAGGGCATCCAGGGCCGTGGGGTGCGACTCGGAGAAAAAGGCTTCGCCGTAACAGCAGTACACGAGCCCGGATGGATCGAAGGGCGTTCCGGTTCCCGCCGGCAGCCTGCGGCGAGCGGAAGCGAGGAACCGCAGGAGAGCATCGCGGACCCTATGCTCGCCCGGATAAAGCCTGTCCCACAGCGAGGTCAGCGGAAAAAGATTGACAGCCGGCCGTAATTTCTTCATTATCTTTGATGAAAGAATATTCATGAAAGTGCTTTCAAGCCCGCAGCATACCATGACGGCAAAGAGCAGGTCAACGATCTATACCGTTGCCGCGCGGGCCGGCGTCAGCATCGCCACCGTGTCGCGCTTCCTCAATTCCCCCCAGAAAGTGAACGCCGCAACGGCTGGCCGCATCCGGGCCTCGATGGACGAATTGGACTATTTCCCACGCGGCAACGCCGGTGGGCGCGTGCACCGCAGCCCGCGGCGAATCGGCGTGCTCACCCCGTTCTTCCCCGCGCCCTCCTTCGTGCAGCGCCTGCAGGGTATGACGGCGGTCTTCCGGGAAGCCCACTGCGAAATGGTGGTCTGCACGGTGGATTCGCCCGAGCAGCTGGCCGAATACCTTCGCTCGATCTCCTTCCTGCGCCGTTTCGACGGCCTGGTGGTCATGTCGATGAACATAGGGGAAATGGACACCCGGGGTCTGATGGATACGGGGTTGCCGGTCGTCCTGATCGAGCAGGTGGACCCCCGCTTCAGCTGCGTGGAGACGGACAACGTGCTGGGGGGGCGGCTGGCTGCGCATTGCTTTCTGGCCAAGGGCTATCTGCCTTGCGCCTTCCTCGGAGAGAGCACGGTTCCCCCGTTCTCCCTGCAGCCGAGCGAAAGCCGGCTGCGCGGCTATGCCGAGGCCCTGCGAGCCGCCGGACAGCCCCTGGCCCCCGAATACGTCCGCACCGGAAGCATCAGCGTGGAGGATGCGCGTCAGCTGGCCGGCGAGCTGCTGGATCTGCGCGCGCCGCCGCGCGCCATTTTCGCCATGTCCGACCTGCAGGCCATCGGGACGCTGAAGGCGGCCAGGCAGCGGGGCCTGGCGGTACCGGGGCAGCTGGCCGTGCTGGGCTTCGACGACATCGAGGCGGCTGACTACGTGGACCTGAGCACCGTCAATCAGGCGCTGGAGGAATCGGGTCGCGTGGCGGCACGGCTTGTGCTGGACGGCATCCGGGAGCCGGGCCGGCCCCGACAACGGGTGCACCTGGAGGTGCGCGTGGTGGAGCGAGGCACAACCTGAGGCATCATGACCCCACTCCCCGTCGGGGAGATGATATTCATTATCTATGGAGGAGGAGCAAGATGAGACCGAGAATCATCGCCGTTCTTTCCCTGGCCATCCTGGCGGCCGGTTTGGTGGCGCTGGGCGCGGATCCCCTGTCGGACGCCTATGCCGGCAAGCTCAAGGGCACGGTGGTCACCATGTCGGGGCCCTTCACCGACAACGACGCGGTGAAGTTCAACGAGTCGGTCCGGGAGTTCGAGGCCCGCACCGGCATCGACATCCAGTACGAGGGCTCCAAGGAGTTCGAAGCTTCCATTTCCATCCGCATCAATGGCGGCAATCCGCCCGATGTGGTGGACTTCCCTCAGCCCGGCCTGCTCTCCAACTTCGTGAAAACCGGAAAGGCCATCGATCTGTCCAAGGTGCTGGACATGGCCAAGGTGAAGGCCAACTATATCCAGAGCTGGCTGGATATGGGCACCATGCGCGGTCCCCAGGGACCCATCGTGGCCGGCATCTGGGCGCGCGTGAACGTGAAAGGCATCGTCTGGTACAACAAGAAGGCCTTCGACGCCGCTGGCTACAAAGTCCCCGGCACCTGGGCCCAGCTCACCGGGCTGATGAACCAGATCAGGAAGGATGGGGACGCTCCCTGGGCGATCGGCATCGAGTCCGGCGCGGCCACCGGCTGGACGGCCACCGACTGGACCGAGCAGATGATGCTGCGCACCACCAGCCTGGCCAACTACGACAAGTGGGTGGCCGGCCAGCTGAAGTTCGATTCCCCCGAGGTGCGCAGGGCGATCCAGCAGTGGTCGCAGATCTGGTTCGGCGAGGGCAACGTCTACGGCGGCCGCGCGGCCGTGGCCACCACCAGCTTCGGCGACGCGCCCAAGGTGCTCTTCGAGGATCCGCCCAAGGCCTGGCTGCACGACCAGGGCAACTTCATCGTCAGCTTCTTCCCCGACGGCCTGATCCCCGGGGAGGACTTCGACTTCTTCAACCTGCCGGCGGTGAACTCCACCTACGGCGCCCCGCTGCTGGTGGCAGGGGACATCTACGCCATGTTCAGGGACCGCCCCGAGGTGCGCGCCGTGATGCAGTACTTCACCTCGGCGGAGTCGCTCAAGACCTGGGTGCAGTCCGGCGGCGCGCTGGCCCCCCAGAAGGACGCCCGTTTGGAGTGGTACACCAATCCCATCGATCGGCGGCTTGGCGAGCTGCTCAAGAACGCCAAAGCCGTCCGCTTCGACGGCTCGGATCTGATGCCCGGCGCGGTGGGAGCGGGATCGTTCTGGAAGGAAATGACCGCCTACGTCTCGGGCACCCACACCCTGGACCAGGCCGTGAAGGCCATCGACGCGTCCTGGCCGAAATAGCGGGCCCGCGCTACGCGGCCAGGCAGGGCTGCGGCGTCGCCGCGGCCCTGCCCCGCGTGCCACATTGCTTTCACGCTGGAGGTCAAAGGTGGAGAAGCCTCGCAGAGGACTGGCGGTCCTGGGATTCAGCCTGCTGCTGCTGTTGAGCGCCGCCGTGCTCTACGGCGGATTCGCGCTGCTGCGCTCCCTCAGCGGCTCCAAGATCCCGGCCGCCCTCCTGGCCGTGGTGTGGGGGATCGGCTCCGTGGTGCTGCTGTACTACGTGCTCAACCGGGGCGCGGAAATGCTGCCGCGGCGGGCCCGGCGCTACCTGCTGCCGCTGGTTTTCGCCGGCCCGGCGCTCGCCCTCCTGTTCTGGTTCCTGGTGCTGCCGACTCTGAGGACGCTCTGGCTGGCCTTCTTCGACGAGACCAGCACGCGCTTTCTGTTCCTGCGCAACTTCCGCTTCGCCTTCACGGACCCCATCATGCTGGAGGGCTTCCGCAACAACCTGCTGTGGATGGTGTTCGGCACCCTGTTCTGCGTGGGCCTGGGTCTGGTGATCGCGGTTCTGGCGGACCGCAGCCGCTGGGAGAAGCTGTACAAGGCCGTCATTTTCATGCCCATGGCCATTTCCTTCGTCGGGGCGGGAGTGATCTGGAAGTTCGTCTATTCCTACAAGGGCGAAGCGGCCGGGCTGCAGGAGATCGGCCTGCTGAACGCCGTGGCCGTCGCCCTGGGCGGCAGGGCCCAGCCCTGGCTGCTGCTCGGCGGCTGGAACAATCTTCTGCTCATCGCCATCATGGTCTGGCTGCAAACAGGCTATGCCATGGTGATCCTCTCCTCCGCCATCAAGGCGGTGCCCAAGGAGCTGCTGGAGGCGGCCCGCATGGACGGGGCAGGGGAGCTGCGCATCTTCACCGGGGTCACCATCCCCTCCATCCGGGGCACCCTGCTGACCGTCACGACCACGATCGTCATCTTCAGCCTGAAGCTCTTCGACATCGTGCGGGTGATGACCGGCGGCAACTGGGGAACCAACGTGATCGCCAACGAGTTCTACATGCAGCAGTTCACCTACGGGCAGACCGGAAGGGCCAGCGCCATCGCCATCGTGCTGCTGCTGGCCGTCATCCCGGTGATGGTATACAACCTCCGGCGCTTCGGCGAAAGCAGGGCCTTCAAATGAGGGGGGGTATGGAAAAGCGGGGCCGGGCAGGCTTGCTCGGGAATGCCATCCTGATCGCCATTTGCCTGCTGTGGGCCGTGCCCGCCATCGGCATCCTGGTCACCTCCTTCAGGGACTCGCGCGATATTTTCAGCTCGGGCTGGTGGACCGTGTTTCCGCACCGGGCCTGGCTCAAGGTGGGGGAAGTGCGGGTGGACCCGGCGGTGGACGTGGACGGGCCCATCACCGTGGAGGGCAGGACGGCCAGCTTCGAGCAATGGCGGGAGGGAGTACGCGTTGCTGCCGACCGCAAGCTGCAGTGGTACGGCAACAAGCGCACGCGCACGCTCATCGTGCAGGAACTGCGCTGGCGGGGCTTCAGCGCCAGGCTGAACCTGGACAACTACCAGGGCGTGCTTTCCGGCGGGCGGGTGAGCTTCCGGAACGCCGGCGGCGACACCATCACCCGGCTGGGCAACAACTTCTCCGACGCGGTGCTCAACTCCATCGCCGTGGCCGTTCCGTCCACCCTGATCCCCATCCTCATCGCCGCTTTCGCGGCCTACGCCTTCGCCTGGATGGAGTTCCCCGGCCGCAAGACCCTCTTCGTGATCGTGGTCGCCCTGCTGGTGGTTCCGCTGCAGATCGCCTTGATCCCCGTGCTCAGGGATTTCATGAAGCTCCGGCTGAACGGCACCTTCCTGGCCATGTGGCTGGCCCATACGGGCTTCGGCCTGCCGCTGGCGGTCTACCTGCTGTTCAACTATATCAGCGAGCTGCCGCGGGACATCTTCGAGAGCGCCTTCATCGACGGAGCCACGCCGTTCAGCATGTTCGTCCGGTTGGTGCTGCCCTTGTCCGTCCCCGCACTGGCCTCCTTCGCCATCTTCCAGTTCCTGTGGGTGTGGAACGACTACCTGGTGGCCCTCATTTTCCTCGGCGACAAGCACCGGGTGCTCACCAGCTCATTGGCGGCGATGGTGGGCGAGAAGGGCCAGGATTGGCACTACCTTACCTCCGGGGCCTTCCTCAGCATGCTGCTGCCCCTGGCGGTATTCTTTGCCCTGCAGCGCTACTTCGTGCGCGGGTTGATGGCGGGGTCGGTGAAAGGCTGACCGTCAGAGCCTGGCGGCGCTGAGAGTGTCGCCCTGCTCCAGATCCCCGCTTTCCAGTCCTTTCCTGAACCAGCGGATGCGCTGCGCGGAGGTTCCGTGGGTGAAGGCGTCCGGCACGACGCGGCCCCGCGCACTTTGCATGATCCGGTCCTCGCCGACTGCGCCCGCCGCATTGATGCCCTCCTCGATGTCGGCGGAGTCCAGGAAATCGGAGGACCGCCGCGCATAGTGGGCCCAGACCCCGGCCAGGAAATCGGCCTGCAACTCCAGGCGGACCGTGAGCTGGTTGGCTTCCCGCTCTCCGAGGCGGGCCTGCCGGGTGGAGACCTCTTCCATGACCCCCAGCAGGTTCTGCACGTGGTGACCGACCTCGTGGGCGATGACGTAGGCCAGGGCGAAGTCCCCCGGGGCGTCCAGCTCGCAGAACGGCCCCACGGCCGCGCTATTGTAGCCGCAGGCTGATTCCGCCTGTCCCGAGAAAAGGACCAGCCGGGGCTCACGGTAGTCCGCCCCCAACTGCCGGAATTGCTCGTTCCAGACCTCCTCGATGTCGGCCAGGACCACGGAGCCGAACTCCCCCATCTCCCGCTGTTCCTGGCTCAGCTCCCCCGCCCTGCAGGCTTGGCGTGATTTCCGAAGGGTTGCCGCTCTGCCGCCTGCCCTGCCATCTCATGTTTCCCCTCCTGCGCCTGCTATGGTAGGGGAATCCCCCGGCAGGCAAGATGATCACGGCAGGCGCAATCGTTGACAGGACCCGGCCGGCGGCCTAGAATCGCCCCGTGCCACCAGGATCGACCGACATCCGCGGGTTGCTCGCCGCCCGGCAGGAGCGCATTCTGGCCTTGAGCCATCGCATCCACGCCGAGCCGGAGCTGGCCTTCGCGGAGCACAAGACCTCGGCGCTCCTGCGGGAAACCCTCGCCGCAAACGGCTTTTCGCTGGAGGCGGGTGCGGCGGAGCTGCCCACCGCTTTCCGCGCGCTGCGACGGGGCCGCTCCGAGCGGCCCTGCCTGACCTTCACCGCGGAGATGGACGCCCTGCCGGAAATCGGTCACGCCTGCGGGCACAACATCATCGCCGCCGCGGGCGTGTACGCCCCGATCCTGCTGGCCTCGGCGCTGGGCCCGGACTTCCCCGGCTCGCTGCAGGTCATCGGCACCCCGGCCGAGGAGCGGGGCTCCGGCAAGGTGACCCTGCTGGAGGCCGGCGTTTTCGAAGGCAGCGACGTCGTGCTGCAGATGCACCCCCACAGCCTGGACACGGTCATCTGCCAGGCCATGGCCCGCCGCACGATCCGGGTCGAGTACTTCGGCCGCCAGGCCCACGCCGCGGCCGCGCCGCAGGAAGGCATCAACGCCCTCGATGCGCTGGTGCTGTTCTATCAGTCCGCGGCCCTGGCCCGCCAGCAGTTCCCGCCGGGCTGCCTTTTCCATGGGATCATCGAGCAGGGCGGCCAAAGCGCCAACGTCATCCCGGACTACACCAGGGGGAGTTTCTCGCTGCGCGCCGAGCGGATGGAAAGCCTGGAGGAGCTGGAGCGGCTCATCCGGGGCTGCGCGGCCGCGG
>MIBK01000067.1:10859-14169 GCA_001829505.1 Spirochaetes bacterium RBG_16_67_19
TGCCGGGTCAGCGTGCAGGAGAAGGGCCACAGCGTGAGTGATTTCAAGCGCAACCGGGCCCTGGAGGACCTGTTCGCCGGGCTGTTCGAATCCATCGGCCGGTCCGGACCGCGCAGGATGCGCCGCTCCTTCGGCTCCACGGACCTGGCCAGTGTGTCCCAGGCCGTGCCGGCCATTGAAATCTTCCTCAAGGCCAGCGATCACCCGATCCACACGGAAGGCTTCGCCCGGGACGCCGTGGGGGCCGCCGGTGATCGCGCCCTGCTGGACGGGGTCCTGCTGCTGGCCTTGGCCGGCGAACGGCTGCTGGGGGAGCCGGCCCTGCTGGAGACGGTACGGGCCTCCTTCTCCGCCTCTACGGAAGCGCCCGGGTGAGCGCCTCCGGGGAGGGGCCGCACGTCCTGCTCGCGGATTCCGGCCTGGGCGGACTGGCCGTCTGCGCCGCCCTGGAGCGCAGCCTGCGCGCCTTCCCCGACTGCCGCGGCCTGCGGCTGACCTACTTCAACGCCGCCCCGGAGGCTCAGCAGGGCTACAACGATCAACCCGATACCCCGGCCCAGGCCGCCCTCCTGGATCGGGCCCTTTCGGCGATGGAGGCGCTGCAACCGGACCGGATCGTGCTGGCCTGCAACACGCTGTCGGTGCTGTACGAGCACACGGCCCACGCGCGGCGGGGCGCCGACTGGGCAACGGGAATCGTAACGGGCATCCTGGAGGCCGGCCTGCGGCTGTTTGCCGGCGCGCTGGCCGCGGACCCCGACGGGGCGCTGCTCCTGCTGGGGACCCGCACCACGATCGATTCGGGAATACACCGGAAGCGCCTGCTGGGCCTGGGACTGGCGCCCGAGCGCATCGGCGCGATTTCCTGCCACGGGCTGGCCAGGGCTATCGAAGCCGAGCCATCCGGCCCGGAGGTCCGGCGGCTCCTCGAGGCTTGTTTGGACGCCCTGCCGGCACTAGGCCTGCGCGGGGAGCGCCTGTACGCCGGCCTGGCCTGCACCCATTACGGATACGCCGGCCAGGCCATCACCGAAGCGCTGCGGGGAGCGGCGGGTCTGCCCGTGCGCATCCTGGATCCCAACGAGGCCCTGGCGGAGGAGGTGGCGGAGGAGATCCTCGCGGCCAGCAGCGCGGCCGCCGTCAGCGCGGGCGGCGGCAGTCCGGCGGGCGGCGGCAGTCCGGCGGACGACCGCCACCGGGCGGACGACCGCCACCGGGCGGGCAGGCCCGGAATCACCGTGCGCGTGCTCTCCAGAGTCGCGCTTGGGGAGTCCTCGCGCCGGGCGATCGCCGGACGCCTGGATCCCGTCTCCGCTTTGACCGCCCGCGCCCTGCTGTCCTATACTTGCGACCCTGATCTGTTTTAGCGAAAGGGAGCATTCGCATGCGAGTTGTCCTGCTTACCGGACCGGGAGGCGACGCCCAGGGTTGGGGTGACCTGAAGGTCACCGAAGAGGTGGCCCGGGCGGCGGAGGCCTCGGGGCACCAGCCCCGCATCGTCTGGGTGCAGAGCGAGGCGGACTTCCGCCGCTGCCTGGACGGTCCGCCCTTCGACATCCTCTGGAGCGCCCTGTACCATATCTCGCCCAACGAGCGCTTCATTGGGCGCAACGAGGACGGAGTCTGGGTGGCCGACGTGCTGGACGAGCGGCAGCTGCCCTATATCGGTTCGGACAGCAGGTGCCTGCGGGATATGATCGACAAGTCCGCCACCCACCGGATCCTGGCCGCGGCCGGAGTCCCCGTGCCGGACAATCGGGTCGTGCGCAGTGGCGCGGACCTGTCCGGCATCGGCTACCCGGCCTTCGTCAAGCCGATCGGCGAGTCGCGCTCAGTGGGCATATCGGAGGACAGCGTCGTGGAAAGCGAGCCGGAGCTGCGCCGGCAGGTGGCCTTCATCGAGAAGCAGTTCGACCAGCCGGCCCTGGTCGAGGAGTTCCTCCCCGGGCCGGAATACACCGCCCTGGTGCTGGGAAACGACGAGGACCGGGCCATCCTTCCGGGCAGCGTCGGTGTGGAGGCAAGACACTACGGGCGCCACCGCATCCTGCGAGCCGACCTGCGAGGGGTGGGGCTGACCCGGGTGAGCCCCGCGGGGGAGCAGGAGGAGGAGCTGCGGGAGGTCGTCGGCCGGGCGTCCGAGGCCATGGGCTGCCGGGACCACGTGCGCATCGACGTCAAGGCCGGAGCCGACTCGCGCCCGCGGATCATCGAGGTGAACGGCATCCCCGGGCTGAAGCCGCACAAGAGCTGGGCCTGCCAGCTTTTTACCCTGCATCACGCCTCTCCGGCTGGGGAGGGGGAGGATTACCGGCGCCTGATCGCCGGGATCATCGCTTCCGCGGCCCGGCGCTACGGGCTGGCGGGCGCGGGCGCGGGCGGGGACTCCCGCGGCGCCTAGATCCTGCGCTCGAACCATTCCCGGACCAGCGTTCCCAGGTCGGCCCGCGGCGCCGAACCGCCGCTCAGGATGCGGCGCAGCAGGTCGCGCCACAGCTCCGTGTGCTGGGGTGTAGTCAGCCGGTTGCGGAGCATGGCCGCCCCTTTCGGCGGTTCGCTCCGGAGCGCTCCCGCGATGAGGCCCAGTTCCTGGCGCAAACCCTCGGCACCGTAGTAGTCCAGATAGGCTTCCCAGGCCTCCTCGGCGCCGCCAGGCTCGCTCAGTGGCCGGGAAAGGGACTGCAGCGCCTCGTGAAACAGCCGGCGTTCCTCACCTTCCAGCGCGCGCAGCCCGGCATCGGTGATGCGGTACGGGTGGGCCTGGAAGCCGCGCACCGCACCCGCGCCCATCTCCAACTCCAGAAGGAAGCCGACCTTCCTCCAGTGGAGGTCCGTCGGCTGGTAGAAGAGGAAGTTGCCCAGGCTGTAGGCAATGGGCCGGCCGAGGTACAGCTCGATGCCCTGGGGCACGTGGGCGTGATGGCCGGCCACGCAGTCGGCGCCCGCCTCGATGAGCGCGCGGTAGGCCCGCTGCAGATACGGAGGGGGAAAGGGCACGTACTCCAGGCCGGCGTGAGCCACGACCACCACGCAGTCCCCGCGGGCCTTCAGCCGGCGCACCAGTTCGCAGGCCCGGGCGATATCCCAGCCGGCCACCCCGGGACCGCCCCGCGCCGCGGTCAGGTCCTCGCCTTCGCTGAAGTTCACCAGGCTGAGCCTGGTATCCCCCAGCTCCAGGGACAGCGGCTCCCAGGCCTCCTCTTCGCTTGCTCCCGCGCCCAGGGTCCGGATGCCGCTCCCGCGCAGCGCCGCCGCGGTCTGGGCCAGGCCTTCGACCCCGTAGTCCAGCACGTGGTTGTTGGCCAGGCAG
>MIBK01000067.1:14193-18624 GCA_001829505.1 Spirochaetes bacterium RBG_16_67_19
AAACCGCCCACGTGGCCCGGGCGGCCCCGGAACACGGATCCGCTCTTCCAGGCCGGCTGCCCAGCCTCGGAAAGGGCGCATTCGCAGTTGACGACCTTCAGAGCGGCGGCCCGCAGGACTGGCAGGAGATCCCCGTAAGCCGAGGCGGGCTCACCGGCCACCAGGGGGTCGAAGGCGCGGATGGGAGCCCAGTCTCCGGCGATCAGCAGGTCGGCGCGCACCTCGTCGAATTTCGGCCCTGGGGGGGCCGGATGTCAAGCGAAGGAGGGGGTTTTTAGGCCTCCAGGCCCCGGTGCACCCTTGAGCAGGGCCGGGAAAAAGGCTATGGTTTCCGGAATGAAACGCCGCGTGGTCATCACCGGCATGGGCACCTTCAATCCCCTCGGCGACACCCTGGAAGGCTACTACCAGGCCCTGCTCCAGGGCCGCTCCGGGATCCGGCGCTGGCGCTCCCTGGACATGAAGGACGTCGAGTGCAAGATCGGCGGCGACCTGGGGGACTATGATTTCCTGGCCGCCATGGAGCGCTTCCGCGCCGAGCTGGGTCCCGAGGGGCTCAAGAAGCTGAAGAAGCTGTTCCGCACCACCTCCTTCTCGGCCAAGGCGGCCGTGCTGTGCAGCCTGGCGGCCTGGCAGGACGCCGGCCTGTTCGCGAAGGGTGTGGACCCCCTGCGCACCAGCGTGATCGTGGGCGGGCACAACCTGAACTCCAACTACATCTTCGAGAACACCAAGAGGTTTCTGGTCGATACGGAGTCCATGGACCCTTTGGGCGGCGTGGAGGCCATCGACCCGAATGTCCCCGCCGTGATCACCGAAGTCCTGGGACTGCAGGGCCCGACCCTCACGGTGGGCGGCGCCTGCGCCAGCGGCAACCTGGCCCTGCGGGAGGGCTTCCGGGACATCCTGGCCGGCGAAAGCGACACCGCGGTGGTGGCCGGGGGACTCTTCGACATGTCTCCCGGCGACATCCAGGCCTCGGTGGTGATCAACGCCGTGGTGGTCAAGCCGGAATACCAGGACCATCCCGAGAAGGCCTCGCGGCCCTTCGACGCCGGCCGCGCCGGCTTCGTGTATTCCCACGGGGCCGGAACGCTCCTGCTGGAAGAGCTCAGGCAGGCCCTGCGCCGCGGCGCTACCATCTACGGCGAGGTGCTGGGAGTGCGGGTCAACGCCAACGCCAGCCACCTGCCGGCTCCGGCTTCGCAGACCCAGGGCCGCCTGATCCGGGAGCTGCTGGCCGCCACGGGCACGGACCCGAGGGAGGTGGACTACGTGAGCTGCCATGCCACCGGCACTCCGGCAGGGGACCTGGAGGAGATCAGGGCCATCAAGCTGGCCTTCGGCGACCACGCCCCGCGCCTGAAGCTCAACGCCGCCAAGTCCATGCTCGGGCACACCTGCTGGGCCGCGCCCGTCGTGGAGACCATCGGCTCCCTGCTGCAGATGAAGCACGGTCGCCTTCACCCGACCATCAACATCGATCGCCTGGACCCGGAGATAGACCTGGAGGTTTGCGCGGCCGGCCCGGTGGAGCACCAGATCAAGTGCATGCTGAAGAA
Organism: Spirochaetes bacterium RBG_16_67_19; assembly: GCA_001829505.1. Classification (GTDB taxonomy): domain Bacteria; phylum Spirochaetota; class Spirochaetia; order SZUA-6; family DRHE01; genus MIBK01. The sequence goes on from MIBK01000067.1 coordinate 15,756, forward strand.
CTCCTTCGGCTTCGGCGGCATCAACGCCTGCAGTCTGATCCGGCGCTACGAGGGCTAGCCGATGGCACAGACAGCGGCCGCCTTCGTCACCGGTGGATCCCGCGGCATCGGCAGGGCCATCGTGCTGCGCCTGGTCAAGGACGGGATTCCCACCGCCTTCACCTACGTGGGCAATGAGGCCGCCAGGCAGCAGACCCAGGACCTGGCCCGGGACCTGAACCCGCAGGTTGACGTGCGCGCCTACCGCCTGGACGTGAAGGACTCCGCCCGGGTGGAGCAGGTGGCCGAGCAGGCCATCGAGGATTTCGGCACCGTCGGGGTGGTGGTGAACAACGCCGGCATCCTGCGCAACAATGTGGCCGCCATGATGAGCGACGAGGACTGGCAGGAGGTGATCGCCGCCGACCTTTCCGGCCCCTTCTACGTCATTCGCAGCTTCCTGGCGCACATGATGGGCAGGCGCTGGGGCCGGATCATCAACATTTCCTCGCTGGCCCAGGAGGGCTCCAGCGGGCAGGCCAACTACGCCGCGGCCAAGGCGGGCTTGATCGGCCTGACCAAGACCCTGGCCCGCGAATACGGCCCCCGGGGCATCACCTCCAATGTGGTCACCGTGGGATACGTGGAGACGGACATGACCGAGGACCACATGGCCAGCAAGCTGCAGCAGATCTGGATGGAATACTGCCCGCTGAAGCGGGTCGGCACCGCGGAGGAGATCGCCAGCCTGGTCCGCTATCTGTCCACCGCGGAAGCCGGCTTCATCAACGGCGAGGTGATTCGCGTCGCCGGAGGGCTGAGCTATGCGCCATAGAGGTGAAGGATGAAGAGCGTTGGCATAGAGAAGATCAACCTGTACGGCTGTTCCCTGTATCTGGACCAGCAGAAGCTGGCCGCGGCCCGGGGACTGGATCCGCGGAAGGTGGTCGCCGACTTCCTCATCGACACCCGCTCCCTGAATCCCCTCTATGAGGACACCGTGACCATGGCGGCCAATGCGGCCGGGCCCCTGCTGGAGGATGAGGACCGGAAGGCTATCGGCCTGCTGGTGGTCGGCACCGAGAGCTCGGTGGATTTCGGCAAGCCGATCAGCACGAACATCCATGGCGCGCTGGGGTTGCCTGCCAACGTGCGCAACTTCGAGACCAAGCACGCCTGCTACAGCGGAGTGGCCGCCCTGGACTCGGCCCTCAACTGGATTGCCGCGGGGCTGAACCACGGCAAAAAGGCCCTGGTGATCTCGACGGACTACTCCCGCATGCACCTGGGCGCGAAGGAAGAGTTCGTACTGGGCGGGGTGGCCTCCGCGGCGCTGGTGAGCGACAGCCCCCGCGTGATCGAGTACGATCTGCAGGCGAAAGGCAACTGGACCTCGGACGTCTACGATACTTTCCGGCCCAGCGCCCGCCACGAGGTCGGCAACAATGAGGTCAGCTTGTACAGCTACCTGGATGCCCTGGAGGGCTCGTATCAGGACTACTTGAGCAAGAATGGCCAGTCCCTGGACTTCGACTCCTTTTTCGCCCAGTGCTGCTACCACACCCCCTTCCCCGGCATGGCCTTCCAGGCCCACCGCACGGTGTGCAATCTGGTGCGGCCGCGCGGCAAGGCGGAGGTCCAGGAGAGCTTCGCGCGCAAAGTCCTGCCTTCCCTGCTGTACGCCCGCAGGGTCGGCTCCACCTATGGGGCCAGCAACTTCCTGGGCATCTGCGGCATGGTCATGGCCGTGCCCGGCCTCAAAGCCGGCGACCGGGTCAGTTTTTTCGCCTACGGCTCCGGAGCCATCGGGGAGTTCTACAGCGGCCGGCTGTGCGCGGGGGCCCGCGAGGAGATCGGCCGGATGCAAATCGACCAGGCCCTGGACGCCCGCCGGGAAGTGAGCGTGGAGGAATACGAGGGCATCGAGAAGGCGCGGGAAGCCACCATCGAAAAGCCGGACTTCACCCCGGATTTCTCCGTTCCCGGCGGCTGGTACGAGCAGAACTATCGAGGCCGCCGGCGCCTGGTGTTGCGGGAAGTCAAGGATTTCTATCGCACCTACGAGTGGAGCTGACGCAAGGTGTCACTGGTCGAGCAGCAGGTGGACGCCGGGGTGGCGCTGATCACCCTCCAGGATCCGGAACACGGCAACCTGCTCGATCCTCAAAGCGTGGAAGAGCTGGCCGCCGCTTTCGAACGCTCCGTGCGGGACCCACAAGCCAGGGCCGTCCTGCTGCGCTCCGCAGGAGCGGCCTTCTGCCTGGGCATGGATCTGGCCCGGTTGTCGGCCCAGGGAGGCAGGAGCGGCCGGGCCGAAGCGAAAAGGGCCGTGGGTCGTTACAGCGACCTGCTGGCCGCCATGTTCCGCGCGCCGCTGCCGGTCGCCTGCCTGGTGCAGGGCGAGGTCAAGGCGGGCGGAGTGGGGCTGGTATGCGCCTGCGACATCGTAGTGGCCACCGAGGCGGCCAGCTTCGAGCTGAGCGAGGTTCTCTTCGGGCTGATTCCGGCCAACGTGCTTCCGTATCTGCTGGCCCTGCGGGTGCCGCCGCAGAAGGCGCGCTACCTGGTGCTGAGCACGATGCGCATCACGGCGCCCGAGGCGCTGCGCCTGAACCTGGTGGATGAGCTTCTGCCCTCGGCTGAAGCCGCCGAGCGACGGCTGCGCGAGATCTTCGGCCGCCTCCTGCGGTCCTCCCCGCGGGCCCTCTCGCAGGCCAAGGATTTCACCGCCCAGCTCATCGGCAGGACCCCCCGGCAGGCAACGGCCCTGGCCCGCCGCCGCCTCCTGCGCCTGCTGCGCGATCCGCAGGCCCTGCAGGGGGTGATGGCCTTTCGGGACGGGGATCTGCCGCCATGGTTTTCGCGCTTCAAACCCGCGGGGCCCATGGCG
>MIBK01000067.1:18731-18994 GCA_001829505.1 Spirochaetes bacterium RBG_16_67_19
ATGGACGACCGCGAGGGTCGCAATGTCTTCTCCCATGGATTCATTGCCGACTTTCTCCAGGCCCTGGACGAGCTGGATCACACCCTGAAACCGAAGGTTCTCGTGCTGCACGGTCTGGAGGAGGTGTTCTGCGGCGGGGCGGAGAAGCAGGCCCTGCTGGATCTTTGCGACGGCAAGACGGCGGTGGTGGACCTGGTGATCTGCGAGCGTCTCCTGGAAGCGCCCTTTCCGGTGATCGCCGCCATGGAAGGCCACGCCATCGG
>MIBK01000067.1:19006-25455 GCA_001829505.1 Spirochaetes bacterium RBG_16_67_19
CGTCGCCCTGTGCTGCGACATCGTCATCGCCGCCCGCGAGAGCCGCTACGGGGCGGTCTTCATGAGCCTGGGCTTCACCCCGGGCATGGGCACCACCACCCTGCTGCAGGAGCTGGTGGGCCCGTTCGTCGCTGGCGAGATGATGTTCACCGGCAAGCGTTTCCGGGGCAGCGACCTGGCGGGCCGGGGGACCCACATCAACTACATCCTGCCCAGGGGCGAGGTCCTGGCCAAGGCGCGGGACATCGCCGTCCAGGTGGCGGAGAAGGACGGGCGGTCGTTGTATCTTCTCAAGAGCGCTTTGAGCGCCGGGAAGAAGAAGCTGCTGATCCAGGCCCGGCTGCAGGAGGACCTGATGCATCGCATCAGCTTCTCCTTTCCGGAGACGCGGCGCAGCATCGAAGAGCAGTACGGGAGATAGACATGGTAGGCGTTGACCTGAGCGGGAAGACGGCGCTCATCACGGGCGGCACCAAGGGCATCGGCCTGGCCTCGGCCCTGGCGCTGGCCGAGGCCGGAGCCCGGGTGTTCCTGACCTACAAGTGGGGCAGCGTCGACTTGAGCAAGCTGGCCGGGAAGTTCGCGGCCCTGGGGGCCCCAACGCCGGGCTTCCACCAGGCCGACGCGGCGGAGGAGCGGGACACCGAGCGGCTGATGGAGGAGCTGAGCGGCAGCACCCAGGGCATCGACATCTTTGTCAGCAACGTGAGCTTCGCCCTGCGCACCCAGAGTCTGGAGGACTACAAGAAGCGCTCCCTGTTCAAGACCCTGGAGTACAGCACCTGGCCGCTGATCGACTACACGCGCCGGATCAAGGCCCGCTTCGGCCGCTACCCCCGCTACGTGGTGGGCATCTCCAGCGACGGCCCGGACCACTTCTACAAAGGCTACGACTTCGTGGCCGCCGCCAAGGCGCTGCTGGAGTTCTTCTCGCGCTACCTGTCCGTGCACCTGCTCGCTGAAGGATCCAGGGTGAACGTGCTGCGCTTCGGCACCGTCGACACCGAGTCCTTCCGGGCCATCTTCGGCCAGGAGTTTTTCTCCTTCATACGGAAGCAGGGCGCCGCCGGAGGGATGATCCTCCAGCCCCAGGACTGCGGCAAGGCCGTGCTGGCCCTGTGCAGCGGGTGGCTGGACGCGGTCAACGGCCAGATCATCAGCGTTGACTACGGGCTGCCTTTCCAGGATAATTCGATGATGAGATACCTGAACCAGATGGAAAAGGAGTAGGAAATGACCAAAGAGCAAGTGATAGAAGTGATCAAGAAGAATATCGCCTCGAACATCGACGACATCGACACTGCTGCCATCGATCCGCAGAAATCCATGAGGGACTACGGGGCCAACAGCCTGGACATGATCGAAGTGGTGTCGACCTCCATGCGCGATCTGAAGATCAAGGTGCCCCGTTCGGAGCTGGCGGACATCAACAACATCGAGCAGCTGGCCAACAAGTTCCTGGAACACCTGAACAAAGCCAATGCCTGAGAACGCGCTCAGGTTCAGCCTGGCGGACTTCTTCTTCAACGACAATCCCGACGTGCTCACGCCCCCCAGCGACTACCTGTCCTGGATCGGGCACCCGGAAATCCAGACCGCCATGCGCTTCTTCGGGCAGGAGTTCCTGGCCGCCCCCAGGCCGGACACGGAGGTACTGAGCCACCTGGACGGGGGCCGGCGGCGCGTCATCAACATGACTTCCTACAACTACCTGGGGCTTTCCTCCCATCCGGAGGTCATCCAGGCGGCCAAAGAGGCCCTGGACCGCTACGGCCTGGGCGCCTCCGGGGCTCCGCTGCTCTCGGGGACCTTTGACCTGCACGTGAAGTTTGCCCGGCAGCTGGCGGACTTCAAGCAGAAGGAGGATTGCCTGCTGTACTCCAGCGGGCTGGGCGGGAACCTCGGCGCCATCCAGGGGCTGCTGCGCAAGGGCGATGTGTTCATCCTGGACGAGAAATGCCACAAGAGCCTGATCGACGGCGGCACCCTGTCCGGGGCCAAGATGCTGTTCTTCCAGCACAACGACCCGGCCTCCCTGGAGGCGATGCTGCAGAAGAGCAAGGGCAAGCGGGCGCTGGTGGCCTTCGAGGGCGTGTACTCCATGGACGGGGACCTGGTCAGGCTGCCGGAAATCCTGGAGGTCTGCAAGCAGCACAAGGCGGCCACCTACATCGACGAGGCCCACTCCACGCTCATGTTCGGCCCCAACGGGCGGGGGGTGGCCGAGCACTTCGGGCTGGAGCACGAGATCGGCATGAGCTTCGGGACCCTGAGCAAGTCCTTCGGCGGCGTGGGAGGGTTCGTGTGCTCCAACGCCGGCATCATCAACTACCTCAAGGGCTATTCCTCGCCGTGGAACTTCTCCTGCGCCCCCTCCCCTCCGGTGGTGGCCGGCCTGATGAAGGCCCTGGAGGTGGCCACCCGGGACTCCAGCCTGAGGGACGCGATGTGGGCGAACGTGAAGTACCTCTCCAAGGGCTTGAAGGACCTGAAGCTGGACCTGGGGGGCAGCGAGTCCCAGGTCATCCCGATCATCATCGGCTCCTCCGGGGAGAAGCTGATGCGCTTCGCCGCCGAAATCCAGCGGCGCGGGCTGTTCCTGCAGCCGGTGGACTTCCCGGCAGTGCCGGCCGAGTCCCGGCGCTTCCGGATCTCCGTGTCCTCGCAGTTCACCCGGGAGCAGATGGACCGGGCGCTCAACATCATCGAGGACGTCATCGTCAAGGGCCGGTAGGGCGTCGTGGACCCCGACGCCCTGCTGCGCCAGCACCGCAAAAGGCTTCTGGCCTCGGATCGCCTCGTGCCCCTGGACTGGGGCCGGGACAGCATCAAGCGCATCCTGCCGCACCGGGAGCCGTTCCTGCTGCTGGACCGCCTGACCGGCATCGATTTCGAGGAGGGTCTCATCGCCGGCACGCGCACCGTGCCGGCCGACGATCCGGTCTTTGCCGGGCACTTCCCCGGCTCGCCGGTATACCCCGGCTGCCTCGAGGTGGAGATGGTCGGGCAGCTCGGCCTTTGCCTGCACTACTTCCTGGAGAACCGCAGCCTGGAGGTCCCGGCCGAGCCCCGTCCCCTGCGCGTGATGGCCACGCGCATCCTGGGGGCCCACTACCTGGCTCCAGTCCTGCCCGGCCAGGAGCTGATTCTGCTGGCCAAGAAGCTGGAGTACGACGGGTTCTTCGCCACCATGATCGGGCAGGTGGTGGCCGGCGGAAAAGTGGCTTGCGCGGCGATCGGAGAGGTCTGCTTCCCGGACTGATCAGCCCCTGAAGCGGGAGATGATCACCGAAGCGTTGTGCCCCCCGAAACCGAAACCGTTGGACAGGACGTGGTCGACCTTCGCCTCCATGGGCTGGTTGCGCACCACGTTGAGGCCGATCTTCGGGTCCTGCTCGAACTGGTTGATGGTCGGGTGGATGACCCCCTGCTGGATGGCCAGGATGGCGGCTATGGCCTCGATGGCGCTGGCCGCGCCCATCGGATGCCCCGTCATCGACTTGGTGCTGTGCACCGGCGTTTTGGCGGCGAGTTCCTTGAAGGCCCGTTCGATGGCTCTGCTTTCGCTCAAATCCCCCAGCGGGGTCGAGGTGGCGTGGCAGTTGATCAGGTCGATCTGCCCCGGGTTCAGGCCGGCGGCGTCCAGGGCGTTCTGTATGGCCTGCGTGGATCCCCGGGCGTCGGGGTGGGGGGCCACCAGGTCATGGGCGTCGGTGGCCAGGCCGCAGCCGGTCAGCTCGGCGTAGATCTTCGCTCCCCTGCGCCTGGCATGCTCCAGCTCTTCCAGGCAGAGCACACCGGCCCCTTCGCTGAGCACGAAGCCGTCCCTGTCCTTGTCGAAGGGCCGGGAGGCGGTCTGCGGCGAGTCGTTGCGCTCCGACAGGGCCATGATGTTGCCGAAGGCCGCCAGGGCGTTGGGGTAGATCGGGGCCTCGGATCCGCCCGTGAAGATCGCGTCGGCCAGGCCCGCCTTGATCATCACGCTGGCCACCGCGAAGGCGTGATTGGCGGAGGCGCAGGCCGAGTTCACGGAGAAACCGGGCCCCTGCAGGTTCCATTCCATGGCCAGGTAGCCGGAGGCGGTGTTGGGGATGCACATGACGAAGAACGGGGAAGTGGCCTGCATCCCGTCCTGCACAATCCGCTTGGCATTGATGAAGTGCGCCCCTATGCCGCCGTCCCCGGTGGCGATGAGCGCGCCATAGCGTTGCGGAGCCTTGTCCACCTCCAGCCCCGAATCCTTGATGGCTTGCGTGCCCGCCATCTGGCCGAGCACCACATAGCGGTCCAACCTGCGGGCCATTTTGCGATCCTTGAAATACAGGCCCGCGTCCGGAAGGTCGATTTCCCCCGCGATCTGCACGGAGTAGTCGTCGGTGGAGAAGGTGCTGATGCGCCGCACTCCCGACTTGCCCTTGATGAGATTGTCCCAGTACTCGGCAACGGTATTTCCAATCGGGGTGATGGCTCCCAGGCCCGTGATCACCACGCGGACTTCATGGGGGTTCCTCAAGCTTTGTGTCATTGACAGGATATTCAACCGGAGCGGGGGCAGCTTGTCAAGGCGCGGGAGGTTCCCTACCATGGACCGTCATGGACAACGCGCCCTGGGTGGACCCGCCAAAGCGGCTGGAGCTCCTGTCAGGCCGCCTGCACCTGTGGCTGGTGACCCTCTCGACGGAGCCCGAAGACCTTGCGCGCCTGGAGCGATTTCTTTCTCCGGAAGAGATACTGGAGACCCGGCGCCTTCATTTGCCCGCGGTCCGCCTGCGCTCGGTTTCCGCGCGAGCCGCCCTGAGAACGATCCTGGGCGCCTACCTCCAGGAACCTCCGCAAGCCCTGCGGCTGGCCGCCGGGCCCGCGGGGAAGCCCTGCCTGGACGGATTGCAGTTCAACCTGTCCCACGCCGGAGACCTGGCCCTGGTCGCCGTCAGCAAGGATATGCGGGTCGGGGTGGACATCGAAAATCTTCGGGAGTCTCCATCGCTGCAGGACGTGGTCTCGCATATCTTCACCGCCGAGGAGCGCCGCTTCGTCGAGTCGCGCGTTGACCAGCATCGCACCCAGGCCTTCTTCCTGATCTGGAACCGCCGTGAGGCAGCGGCCAAGGCGCTGGGAATGGACCTGCTGGCTTCCTTCTCCCGTCTGGAGGTCCCGGTAGACGCCTACTCGACAACGGGGTTTCTGGTGCCCCTGAGCAAAGGGGAGGATTGGTGGCTGCGGGACTTGAGCCCGGCGCCGGGGTACGTCGGAGCCCTATGCCTGGAGGGTGGTCCCGCCGAGCTCGCCTGGTGGAGATACCAGGGCTGAGGCGGCGGCTATTCGGCGAACAGAAAAGTCGCCATGGCCACGACCAGGAATCCAAAGTTGAGGCGGAGGGCCCTGGCGCTTTTCATCTTGAGTTTTGCGCCATCTTCATTCGTGATTGCGCCATTTTTCCAGGCGGCCATCTTGATTTCTCCCAGGATCAGTTTCCTGACAATGTTGAGAAAGAAGATGGTCATGATGACCGTGGCAATGATTTTCAATGCACCCATTCGCTTCTCCTTGGGATCAGCTGACATAGCGCGCATCATTGAGCTCAAGATGAGTGACCATCAGGTTCAGCGAAGCGCTGCAACCCGGACAGTCGGTAATGGCCTTCGCCTGGTGCTGGCCGGCTGAAAATCGCGGCAGGTACGAGCCATGTTCGAGGTGGAAATGCATCCAGACGCTGTAGCCGCAGAAACAGTACATTCGGATCAAGGGGAGTTCCTCTCGGGAAGATGCCTGGCTAGGCTCCGGTCCGGCTGACCGGACCCGGGCGGATCAGCTTAACTTGATCCTAAACGGAGCGCTTCAAGGCCGCGATACCTTCTTTTTTTATGCGTTCTTCCGCCTTCTTCACGTAGCCCGTCATGCACTCCAGGAGCACTTCGCGGTAGCGTTTGCCATCCAGATGGCAGGCGGCCCTGAAGGCGTTTGCCAACTCAGTCGGAACATTCTTGAGCGTGAAGACGGTGGTGTCGTTCATCTGTTGCCATGAAGTATAGGCTTGGCAGCAAAGAATGTCAAGCATTCTTTGCATTATTGGCTGTCAGTAATGCCGGATGGCTTTCCTGGCCTCCCGGACTTTCTGCAGGCAGGTAAGCTATACTGACGGCGGAAGGTCGGACTTGAAAGCAGGTATCCTAACCGCCTATTTCGCGAGACGCGATGAAGCTCGGGCAGCCCTCCGCCTGCTGGGGAGAAAGGGGTTCCACCGCGCCGCCTTGATCCACCAGGGCACGAACGGAGGCGTGCATACGCTGGACCCTTTCCTCCGGCGTCGCTGCCTCGGTGTAATCCTGGCCGCCGTCCTGTTTGGTGGGCTGGCCGCGGCCGTCTCCCTGCTCTTCCATTGGACAGCACCGGGTCTGAGCGAGCGACTCTCGACGCTGACCGCGATCCTGGCGGTCGGCTCGCTGGGG
>MIBK01000067.1:25488-30210 GCA_001829505.1 Spirochaetes bacterium RBG_16_67_19
TCGTACGGAGTCGAACGACGGCTTCTTGAGAATCATTCGCGCTGGCTGACCGCCGAGGAGACGGTCCTCGTTCTCCAGGCGCCCATCGCTCTCATGCAGGCTCCGGTGGCCGTACTTCGCCAGAGCGGCGAGATACCGCCGATGGTCTTCGTGCTGAATCCCAAGCGCGCCAACCTGAGCGAGGACGGACAGGGCCTGGACGTGCCGCTGCCTTCGGTGCAAATCCAGGAGCAGGCCAGGAGTCTGGCGGCGAAAAGCCAGGTTGAGGCCGGAGCGCGGCGAAACTACCGGCTGCTGGAGAACCTGGGGCAGGCTGAGCAATGGATCCACTTGGTCTGCTCGGACCTCACCGCGGCCGCCCGCCTGGAGCAGCGCAGCACTCCCGTCGCCGAATGGATCCTGGACAACGAGTACCTCATCGACGGCACCATCCGCGACATCCGGCAGAACCTCTCCAGGCGGCATTACCGGGTTCTGCCGGTCCTCAAAGGCAAGCCCTACCAGGAGCTGCCGCGCATCTACGGGCTGGCCAAGGAGCTCATCTCCCACTCGGGCCTGCGCCTGGATCGGGAGAACATCGCCGGCTTTGTCGAGGCGTATCAAACCGCCGGCACGCTGACGATCGGCGAGCTGTGGGCCCTCCCCCAGATGCTGCGCATTGCGCTGCTCGAGGCCATCATGGCTCTGGCGGCCAGAGGCCTCACCGAGCTGAGAGATCGCGAGATTGCCGACTTCTGGGCCAACAGGCTCATCACCGCCAATCGGCGAGACCCCAGCCGCATGTTCGCCATCCTGGCGGAGCTGACCGAGAGCCAGCCCAGTCCGAGCCTGTATTTCGCCTCACAGCTGGTCGATCACCTCTATGATGAAGAGGCGGCGCTGGCCCCGGTCCAGGGCTGGCTGGAACGGGTGTACCGCAAGTCCCTTTCCGAGCTCGGCATGCGGGAGCAGAATCGCCAGACCAAGGACGGGATATCGATCGGCAACGCTTTCAACAGCTTGCGGCAGATCACCCTGCTGGACTGGAGACAGGTATTCGAGCAGTCCAGCCGCGTGGAGCAGGTACTGCGGACCGATCCCTCCGGAGTCTATGCAAAAATGGACTTCCAAACGCGGGATCGGTACCGTCGCGCGGTGGAGGAGATTGCCCGGCGCTCGGGGCGAGGGGAGGGCGAGGTGTCCCAAGCCGCCGTCGACCTCGCAGCGCAGGCCGCCGGCGAAGGGATCCTCCGCGATGAGAGAAGGCTGCATGTCGGAACCTATTTGATCGGGGAAGGACGGCCTGAGCTTGAGCGGCAGGCAGGCTGTCGTGAGGCCGCCGGCTACCGCCTGCTCCAATGGGCCTACCGGCATCATGGCGCGGTGTATTTTTCCGGAATTGGCTTTTTCTGCGCGGCGCTGCTCTCCCTGATCGTTCTGGTCGGACTCCGCGAGCAAATGCCCGGAATCCGGTTGCTGATAGGCCTGCTTTCGTTGCTCCCCGTCACCCAGCTTTCCCTGGAGGTCGTGAACTATCTGGTCATTCGCCTTTTCCCTCCGCGGGGCCTGGCAAAAATGGATTTCGAGCCGGCGGGAATTCCGGACGCCTTTCGCACCCTGGTCGTCGTGCCCGCGCTGCTCGCAGATCCGCAGGCGATCGGGGCCGAGGTCGACCTGCTGGAGATCCGCTACCTGGCAAACAGGGACGACAACCTGCTTTTCGGGCTGTTCACGGACTACACGGACTGGCGGCACGCGCAGCATGAACAAGACGAGGCGCTGCTCCGGGCGGCGATCGCGAGGCTGGAGATGCTCAATCAGCGCCACGGCGGTGAGCGTTTCTTCCTTTTCCATCGGGAAAGGACCTGGAGTGAAAGCGAGCAAAGGTATATCGGTTGGGAGCGCAAGCGCGGGAAGCTGGAAGAACTCAATCGTCTGATCGACGGCACGCGACCCCGCGACGCGGAGCGCCTGGTATATGTGGGCAACCCGGATCATCTGGCGGATGTCAGATTCGTGATCACCCTGGACAGCGATACCCAGCTGCCGGCCGGCACGGCCCGCCGGATGATCGAGACCCTGGCCCATCCCCTGAATCAGCCTCGCTTCGATGCCGAAGGCAGGATCCTCGCCGGCTCGTACACGATCATTCAGCCGCGGGTGAGCCCGTCCCTGCCCAGCACGAGCGCCTCGCCCTTCAGCCGTCTTTTCGCCTACGCGGTCGGGATGGATCCGTACACCCGGCTGGTTTCCGATGTCAACCAGGATCTCACGGGCGAGGGCTCCTACCACGGCAAAGGCATCTACGATGTTCGCGCCTTCAGCCGCCTGCTCTCCGGACGGTTTCCCGAGGAGCTGCTGCTGAGCCACGACCTGCTCGAAGGCGCTCACGTTCGAGTGGGCCTGGCCAGCGATATCGAGCTTATCGACCAGTTTCCGGCGGACTATCTGACCTACGCCGGGCGGCAGCAGCGCTGGATCCGGGGGGATTGGCAAATCGCGGATTGGGTTCTGCCGCGCGTTCCCCAACCGGGAGGCGGGCGAGGGCCCAACCAGCTCTCCGGGTTCAACCGCTGGAAAGTCCTGGACAACCTGCGCCGGAGCCTGGTCCCAGCGGCGAGCCTGGGTCTGCTGGCAGCCGCCTGGCTGGCCTCGTCCCGGATGGAGTGGATGGCCACCCTGGTCGTCGTCGCCCAGCTCCTGTTCCAGACCTTGGCCCAGCCCCTCACCTCGGCTACCACCCGCAAAGGTTTGAAGAGCCTCTCGCTCGGGAAGCTGACCCACGACCTGCTGCGGACGATCGTCGAGGCCGTGCTGCTGCCGCACCAGGCCTGGCTGGCCCTGAGCGCCATTCTGCGGGTTTGGTATCGCCGGCTGGTTTCGCACCGGCGTATGCTCGAATGGAACCCCGCCTCAAGGAGAGGCAGCACCCCGAAGCGGGTGCGGGGATTCGTGCTTTCCATGGGTCTGGCCAGCGTGCTTAGCGCAGCCCTGGGCTGGCTGATTTGCCGGCAAATGCCGCTGAATTTTGTTATGGCCAGCCCCTGGCTCCTGTTATGGTTCTTCTCGCCTGTGGTCGGCTGGCTGCTGAATCTGCGGCCGCAGCCAAGGGCCCAGGTTTCCCTGCTTCCCGCCAAGGAGCTGAGGTCCTTGAGGAAGATCGCCCGCCAGACCTGGCGATACTTCTCGGATTTCGTCGGAGAGGAATCCTCGTGGCTTCCACCGGACAACTACCAGGTTTCTCATCAGGACCAGGTGGCGATGCGCACCAGTCCGACCAACATCGGGCTGTGGATGTTGAGCGCCCTGGCCGCCCGGGATTTCGGCTACCTGACGGCAGACCAGGTCGTGCTGACCCTGGGGCGCTCCCTGGAGACGATCGGCACCTTGGAGCGCCACGCGGGTCATCTGCTGAATTGGTACGATATCCAGACCCGCAAACCTCTGGAGCCTCGCTATGTATCCACGGTGGACAGCGGAAACCTGCTCGGCGCCTTGTGGACCCTCGAGCACGGGCTGGAGGAGTTGCTGCAACGGCCTCTCCTGGAGAGAAGCGCTCTTGAGGGTCTGCTGGATGCCGCGAAGCTCTTCCGGGAAGCCTCTGCCCTCGAGAGAACCAACGGGGCGGACCGGGGTCCCCTCGAAGGGCTCATGAGCGCTTGTCGGACACCGCCGGATGGCATTGCTGACTGCTTGCGCCTGCTGCGGCGGGCGGAGGGGACTGCCAGGGCTCTGGCCGGCAAGACGTCGGAGAGCTCCTCCGCGGAAACCGGCGCAGCCTATTGGGCGGCCGAATTGGAGAGGCAGGCAACGTCCTGGAAGGAAACCGCCGATCGATACCTTTCCTGGGTCGACATCCTTAATGAAAAGAATGAAGAACAGATCGCCCAGTTCGGGGGGGAGGCCATTATCGCCCTGCGTAGGGGGTTGAACCAGGCGCCGTCCCTCCGTGACCTGGCCAAGGGACAGGTCGGCGGCATCCCGCTTCTCCGCTCGTTTCGGGAGCAATACGCCTCGGCCCCCGGCCCCCTTGCCGGATGGCTCGATCGAATTCTCCAGGATTTCGACAAGTCCAAATGGCTGGCCGGAGAAATGCTGGGTCTGGCTGAGCGGCTTATCCAAAAGGTCCGTGAGCTGTCCGAATCCATCAACATGCGCTTCCTGTACGACTCCAAACGCAGGCTGTTCGCCATCGGCTACAATGTTTCCGACGGCCGGCGGGACACCGCCTTCTATGACCTGTTGGCGAGCGAAGCGCGGGTAGGAAGCTACGTGGCCATTGCCCGCGGGGACGTGCCGCTCGAGCACTGGTTCTCCATGGGCCGGCCCTACGGCGCGGTCGGCCGGCACCGGGTGCTGTTGAGCTGGACCGGAACGATGTTCGAATACCTGATGCCGCTGCTCTTCCAGCGTTCGTACGAAAACTCGCTCCTGGCCAGGGCGGCGAAAAAGGCGGTGACAATCCAGATGGCCTATGGCCGCAAGCGCCGCCGGCCGTGGGGGATATCGGAGTCCGCCTTCGCGGATCTGGATATCAACAAGACCTATCAATACAAGGCCTTCGGCGTGCCGGGCCTGGGGCTGAAGCGCGGCCTGGAGGAGGAGCTCGTTGTCGCCCCCTATGCCAGCCTGCTGGCCATGAATATTGCCCCCAGGCAGGCGGTGAAGAACCTGAAGCGTCTTGCTTCCCTGGGACTGCTGGGCGATTACGGGTTCTACGATGCCATTGACTTCAGTCTTCAA
>MIBK01000068.1:0-5624 GCA_001829505.1 Spirochaetes bacterium RBG_16_67_19
GTCGCGATCCCGCCGGATCAGCCCGGTTGATTCCAGCACGTGCAGGTGCTTGGAGACCGCCGCCAGGGAAAGCGGAAACCGGGAGGCGATCTGTCCCACGCTCCGGGGACCGCGGGCAATGCCACGCAGGATGGCCCGCCGTGTGGAGTCGGCCAGAGCGTGGAACACCCGGTCCATTTTCTGTTCTCTGTTCATTCCCCCGGCCGCCGCTGATTTGTTATTGTACTGCGCCTGGTGGTCTGCTGCAAAGCCGGCGGGGAACCCTTGCGGGTCATCCCCCGCCGGATGAGCGGACTCAGCCGAACATGGCCGCCCTCTGGTCCCGTCCTTCCTCCAGGACGCTCTTCAGGTTGGCCAGGAACATCTTCCAGCCGGCCTCGTGCAGTCGGTAGGCCTCATCCCAGGCCGGTCCTTCCTCGAAGTCGCCATGCCGCAAGCGGACCGCGGTCTGCCCGCCGTTCGGGGAAAGAACGAACTCCACCCGGGTCTTGCCCAGACCGAAGTCCCAGTCGTAGGCCAGCCGCCTCGCGGGCTCGACCAGCAGGAAGGTCCCCGACCTCTCGTGGTCCAGGCTGCCATCCCTGCGCTTGAAACCGAACCGGTAGCTCCCGCCCTGCACCGGGTCGGTCTTCGCCTCGGCCGGGAACCACCGCTCCAGCTTGCCGGCCTCGCACAGGTGGGAAAAGACTTCCGCGGCCGCCCCGGTCACGCTCACCTCGCAATCGATCGTTCGCCGATCCATATGCTCCTCCTGGAGAAGATTTAACTACACGGTTGAATATAAGGACAGCCGGGTTAATAGTCAACCATTTGGTTGAATATTATTCCGGCCGCCCGATCACCACCACCCGCCCGGGAGGCTCCCGGCGCACTTCCAGCCGGCCCTCCGGCGCTGCGCAGGCCAGCAGCGCGGACAGCTCCTCCGGCAGGAAGCCGCGGCGGATGGAAAGCAGGCCGTCGTAGGCGGCGAAGCTGCCGTGCAGGAACACCCCGGCGAACAGGGCGTACCAGAAATAGGAGGCGGGCGAGCGCAGCAGGTCGGTGATGACCAGCAGGCGCCGGGCGCGGCCCAGCATGGCCGCCACGGTCGGGGCCACCTGGGCGTCCTGCAGGTGGTGCAGGAAGTGGTTGGCGAACACGTAGTCGAAGCCGTCCAGGCGCTCCAGCTCGGCGGCGGACCCCAGCCGAACCCGGATCCGCTCGACACCAGCGCATCGCCGGCGGGCGTAGTCCGCGGCCCGCGGGTCGTGGTCCAGGCAGGTAATGCTCAAGGAAGGCGCCCGCCGGGCCAGCCACAGCGCCAAGTCGGCCCCGCCGGCGCCCACGTCCAGCAGGGTGCATGGACCCGGCCGGCGGCGGATGTCCTCTAGCACCGTTCGCTCCAGCAGGCGCCGCGCCCCGGTGAGCAGGCGGTTGATCCAGGAAAACTGCCGCAGGGTGGCCTCCAGGCGCGCCGGGTCGCTGTCCGGCAGGTCCATCCACTCCAGTGCCCGGGAGCGAGCCGGCTGCCAGGGCCGCCGGCGGCTCAAGGCAGCTTCTCGAGCAGCGCGCTCTCCACGGTCAGCCCGGGGCCGAAGGCCGCGGCGAAGGTGCGGCCCTGCGCCTGCCCGGCCAAGAGCAGCTCCAGCACGAACAGCAGCGTGGCCGAGCTCATGTTCCCGTAGTCGCGCAGCACCTGGTAGGAGGCCCACAGCTCCTCGGGCTTCAGCCCCAGGGTGGCGGCGGCCCGGTCCAGGATGGCCCGTCCCCCGGGATGGATGGCCCACAGGGCCACGTCCGCCCGCCTCAATCCCGCCTCGGCCAGCAGGTCCTCCAGGATGGCCCCGATGTTGCGCTGGATCAGGCGCGGCACGTAGGCCGAAAGGCGCATGTCGAAGGCCACCGTGCCCAGGCGCCAGGCCATGTCCCGCTCGCTTTCGGGGATGGTGCGGGTGGCGAAGCGCTCCAGGCTGAAGGCGGGGCCCTCCGCCTCCCCGCGCTGCGCGGAAACCAGCGCCGCGCCAGCCCCGTCGGCGAACAGGGAGTTGGCCACCATGACCTCCCGGTCGGGCTTCAGCTGCAGGTGCACGCTGCACAGCTCCAGTACTACCACCAGCACCCGCGCCTCGGGCCGCGAGCGGCAGATGTCCGCGGCCAGCTTGAGCGCCGGCAGCGCCGCGAAGCAGCCCATGAAGCCCAGGTGGAAGCGGTGCAGGCCCGGGGAAAGCCCCAGGCTCTTCTGCAGATGAAAGTCGAAACCGGGGGCCGAGAAGCCGGTGCAGCTCACGGTGATCAGGTGGCTGATGCGCGAGCGGTCCAGGCGGGGCAGGCCGGCCAGCAGCTTCCCGGCCACGCGCAGGCTCAGGGCGTCGGCCTCGCGGATGAACAGGTCGTTGCGCTGTTCCACCCCCGGCTCCGGCCGCAGGTCGGGGCTGGGGGGGTAGAAGGTGAACGAGGCAGGGTCCTTGCCGTAGTCCCCGATCACCGTGTGCCGCTTCTGGATGCCCGTGTCCCGGTACAGCCGGTCCAGGAAGCGCCGGGTGGGCTCGTCGTAGAAGGGCAGGCTGAGCAGGAAGCGGTGGGCGAACTCCTGGGTATAGGCGTGCTCCGGCACGGCGGTGGCGATCGCCTGCAGGTAAACGGGCCGCTCGGCGCTGTTGATTGACATAGAACGCATGAATAACTTAGCGTTGTACCCGGTAAAAAGCAACCGGGGGCGGGACCAAACGTGAAGATATTCACCGAGCGCCTGGCGGACTTCGACCTGCGCCGGCCGGCCAGCAAGCGCGACTACAACCGGCGTGTGTTCCGGGCCGTGGCGCCCCGCTACGGGGTGGTCACCCGTCTGCTGTCCTTCGGCATGGACGCCTGGTGGAAGCGCGCGCTGGTAACCCGGCTGCCGCGTGATGCGGGCGACGCCCCCCGGGCGCTGGACCTGGCCTGCGGCACGGGGGACTTGAGCCTGCTGCTGGCCCGCCGCTTCCCTGCGGGCCAGGTCGAGGGCCTGGACCTGAGCCCGGCCATGCTGGCCCGGGCCCGGCGCCGGCGCGGCGCCGGCAGCATCCGCTTCCGCCTGGGCGACCTGGGTCGCCTGCCCTATCCGGCGGAGAGCTTCCGCCTGGTGACCGGCGGCTACGCGCTGCGCAACGCCCCTGACCTACGACAGTGCCTGCGGGAAGTGTTCCGCGTGCTCGCCCCGGGCGGCACGGCCGCCTTTCTGGACTTCAACCGCTCCCCGGTGCGCTGGCTGGGCCGGGTGCAGGTGCGCCTGCTGTCCGCCTGGGGCGGGCTGTGGGGCCGGCTGCTGCACGGCAACCCCGAAGTCTACGCCTACATCGCCGAGACCCTGGCCCTGTTTCCCGATCGCGCCCGCTTCGAGGCCCTGCTGCGGGAGCTGGGCTTCCGGCGCGTGCGCTCGCGCCTACCCCCCGGAGGCTTCGTCAGCCTGACCTTCGCCGGCAAGCCGTAGCCGCCGTTCCCGGGCCAGCACCCCGCTCAGTGTGGAATACGGCACGTTCACCATGGTGAAATGCCCCACCAGTGTCCGGGACAGCGGCGGGCGGGTCAGCACGGGCACGAGCAGGTTGCGCAGGGCGCGCGGAGCAGCGGCGCGCAGGGTGCCAACGCCCATGAACAGGCGCGAGCGGCGGGCGGCGGCCCGGAAACCCGTGCGCCGGTAGGGCTCGTAGAGGGCCAGCAGGTTCTCCAGGTTCTCCCCGCCGCGCCGGCAGCGCTCCAGCACGCGGGCCAGCAGGCGGGCGTCGGCGAAACCTGTGTTCATGCCCTGCCCCCCAATGGGCGGCATGGTATGGGCGGCGTCCCCGCAGAAGACCACCCGGCCGGCACGGAAACGCTCCAGCTCCGTGCGCTCCGGGCGGAAGGCGCTGGCCCAGACCCGCCCCCCGGGATCCAGGCGCTGGCCGGTGCGCGCCAGGACCTGGGCTTCCACCTTTTCGAAGGAGGGCTCCGGCTCCTCCGCCCCGGTGGCCTGCACGATCCAGCGGCGCAGGCCGCCGGGCATCGGGAAGGATTCCACTGAACCCAGCCGCGTGAAGTACAGGTGGGCCACCGGGCCCAATCCGCTCTCATCCCGGTAGTCCCCCATGCGGAAGGCCACGGGGAAGCGGCGCACGCGCCGGCGCAGGCCCAGCAACCCGGCCATCGGGCTGCCGGCGCCGTCGCAAGCGGCCAGCAGCGGGGCGCGCAGCAGGGTTTCCCCGCCCGAGGGCCCGCGGGCGCGCACCGTGACCGAGGAGCTCTCCTGCCGCACCTCCACCGCCTCCGTTCCCTCCCGCAGCCGCACAGCGGGCCAGCGGCCCAGGGCCTCTCGGAGCAGGGCTTCCGTATCGACTTGCGGGAGCGACAGGATGAAGGGGAAGGCGGCCCCGGGTCCGCCCAGCTCCAGGCGGGCCAACGGGCGCGGGCGTGCGTCCTCGTCGGCGTGCACGGCGGCACTGCGCACCTGGACCCCTCGGGCCAGGAAGCGGTCCACCAGGCCCAGCTCGGCCAGCACCTCCAGGGAGGTCGGCGTGATGCCGATGGCCTTGGAGCCGGGGCCGCGGCTGGAGCGCCTCTCCAATAGGATCGTCGGGATGCCCGTCCGGCCGAGGAAGCAGGCCAGCAGCAGCCCGACCGGGCCAGCCCCGACGATCAGGACCTCGGCATCAGCGGCCGGCATGGGCGCGTAGGCGGAAGCCCGGAGCCTTATTTCCCGGGCATGGCGGAGGAGAGCACCGAGGTGCCCAGCAGGCTCAGCACCACGTTGCAGGCCAGCCCCGCCGCCGAAAGGGCCAGCGCCACCGCCAGCGGCGCGGCGCCAGCCACCCCCCACAGCCAGACCACCAAGGGCAGGGCCAGGGCGAAGACGAAATACAGCAGGCCGAAGAGGACCTTCTTTTTCAATACCTCCGAGCGCTGCACGGAGCGGAAGCGGACGAGGCCGTCCTTCACGCCCAGCAGGAAGGCGAGAATGACCACCAGGGGCAGGAACAGACTCATGAGCCGGCCGGCGCACAGGAACAGCTCCGCGGCCCCGCCGCGGAAGGCCAGGCCGACGACGAAGATCACGATCAGGGACACCACAAAAGCGGTCGGAAAGTGCACGGCGATCGGGTGCAGGTCCAGGGTCAGGGCGCGGCGCCGCTGCTCGGACAGGGGGTCCTCCCAGGGCTCGAAGGCCTTGGCGGCCACCCCGCAGGCGGGGCACTTGTCCCTGAGCTTGCCCTCCGGCATCACGTACCCGCAGACCTTGCAGCGCACCATCTTGGCCACGGTGAGCACCTCCTCCAACGCACGATTGTGCCCTGATCATAGGGCAACTGCGCGCTGGAAGCAAGACCGCCTAGGCGGGTCCGAGCATGTCCCCCATCAGCGAGGCCGACCGCCACCACTCGTAGTACTTGCTCTGCAGGTCCCGCAGCGCGGGGAAGGGGTAGAAGCCGAGATCCTTTTCGTCGCCCACGTACACCCCGCTCTCCACCGAGCGGTACGGGAAGGACTGGGGGTGGTTGCGGTCCACCGTCTTGGTGCCCTTGCCCGGGCTGCGCTTCAGCTCGACCAGGCAATCCCGCAGGTGCTCGATGGCGTGGTAAGGCAGGTCGTGGATGGAGCCGGCTTCAGGGTCCGCGGCCAGCTCTCCCAGACGC
>MIBK01000068.1:5785-6899 GCA_001829505.1 Spirochaetes bacterium RBG_16_67_19
CCGGGCCAGGGCCAGCACCCGGCCGTCGGGGGTGACCATGTGCAGGTCGCGCAGCGCGGCCACGGGCACCCGCTCCAGCACGCGGTAGATCGAGAGGTACACCGAGTGCTTCGGCTCGCCGCTGGGGTGCGGCACGCAGCGCCGCTGGGCTTCCTTCAGGTCGAAGGCCTCGGAGCCCTCCAGCCCCTCCACCGTGAAGAACATTGCCTGGCCCAGGGTGCGCTTCTTGGTGCCGACCGCCAGGTAGCTGCCGAACTCCTCGGGGGCCAGCATGGAGGCGATCAGCGCTTCGGGGATCAGCGAGAGGTACAGGTACATGATCCTAATGTACTAATCCCCGCAGCTCCCCGTCATCAACCCAATGCGGGCGGCTCCTCCGGCGCGGAGGCGGCCGCCAGCTCCAGCTCGTGGATAGCTTCGATCACCTCGCGCGGTCCGGCGGCCTCGATGATCCGGCGGCGCATCTCCGGGGTGGAGGCCAGGCGGGCGATGGCCGCCAGGGTGCGCACGTGCCGCTGGAAGGCGCCCTTGGGGATCACCAGCAGCACGATCAGGTGGGCGGGCTTCCCGTCCAGGGAGGCGAAGGGCACGCCGGCCGGGGAGATGCCCAGGCAGGCGATGATGTCGCCCACGCAGTCCACCGCCCCGTGCGGCACGGCCAGCCCCTGCTCCAGGCCGGTGGAAAGGGAGCGCTCCCGGGCGGTGACCGCGGCCAGCACCTCGCCCCGGTCGGTCAGGCGCAGCTCGTGAGCGGCGATCAGCCGGTCGACCAGCACCTCGATGGCCTCCCATTTGTCCGCCGCCTCCATCCCGAGCTGGATGAGGTCCTCCTGGATCAGCTCCGAAAGCAGCACTTGCCCTCCCTCACCCCGCGTGCTTCTTCTTCAGGCGTTTCAGGCGGAAGATGTCCTCCCGCTCCCGCTGGTCGAGCACCGCCCGGATATAGTCCACTTCGGACTGCAGGGCCGGCAGCAGGCGCTGCTCCAGGGCGTTGACCCGGCGCGTGGTCTTGCGGATCTCCTCGGCCAGGCGGCGCATCTTGCGGTCCAGGGGGGCGACCTTGATCAGGCTTTCCAGGGCTTCCTCGAAGCGCTCCGTGGCGTCCTCGATGCGG
>MIBK01000068.1:7027-8334 GCA_001829505.1 Spirochaetes bacterium RBG_16_67_19
GGCCAGGGCCACCGAGGCCACGGCCTCCCGGCCGTCCAGGGCCAGGCAGCGCATCAGGGCCTGCACGGCCGCCGAAAGGGTGCGGGACATGGCCTCCCGCTCGGCCACGAAGCGCTTGAGCTCGGCGATGAACTCCCGGACCAGCGCTTCCCGCTTGCCCTTCAGCAAATCCGCGCCCTGCTGGGCCAGGCGGATCTGGGCGCGGCGGGTGAGCAGCTCCGTGCGGGTCGGGCTGGCCTGCTCCATGCTCAGTAATACGGCGTCTTCACGCCGTCCCCCACCAGCTCCGTGAAGTAGCGGCTGACCAGGTCCTTGTTGATGCGCCGGTACTCCTCGGGCGGGATCACCGACAGGGTCCGCCAGCCCAGGTCCAGGGTTTCCTTGATGCTGCGCTCCTCGGGCCCCTGGTGGATGAGCCGCCGCTCGAAGGCTTCCGCGAAGGAGAGGTACTTGCGGTCAAGCGCGCTCAGGGCCTCCTCGCCGACGATGGCCAGCAGGCGCCGGATGTCCTGGCCTTCCGCGTAGCAGGCGTAAAGCTGGTTGGACAGGGCGCGGTGGTCCTCCCGGGTGGTCGAAGCCCCGATGCCGTTGTTCATCAGCCGGGACAGGGAGCGCAGCACGTCGATCGGGGGGAACACCCCCTTACGGTGCAGCGCCCGGGAGAGCACGATCTGCCCCTCGGTAATGTAGCCGGTCAGGTCCGGGATGGGATGGGTGATGTCGTCGTCGGGCATGCTCAGGATGGGCAGCAGGGTCACCGAGCCCTGGCGACCCCGGATGCGCCCGGCCCGTTCGTACAGCCCGGCCAGGTCGGTGTACATGTAGCCCGGGTAGCCGCGGCGCCCGGGGATCTCCTCGCGGGCGGTGCCGATTTCCCGCAGGGCCTCGCAGTAGTTGGTCATGTCGGTGACCAGCACCAGTACGTCGTAGCCCTTGACGAAGCCCAGGTACTCGGCGGCCGTGAGGGCGCAGCGGGGGGTGAGCAGGCGCTCGATGGTCGGGTCGTCGGCCAGGTTCAGGAAGGTCACGGTGCGGCTGCGCGCGCCGGCCTCCTCGAACTGCCCCATGAAGAAGGCCCGCTCCCGCTGGGTGATGCCGATGGCGGCAAAGCCCACCACGAACTGGCTCGTGTCCCCGCCGGCCCGCGCCTGGCGCAGCACGCGCGCGGCGATCTGATTGCCCGGCAGGCCGGAGCCCGAGAAGATCGGCAGCTTCTGGCCGCGCACCAGGGTGTTGAAGCCGTCGATGGCCGAAAGGCCGGTGTGCACGTAGTCCCGCGGCCGCTCCCTGGCCACCGGGTTGATGGG
>MIBK01000068.1:8375-8683 GCA_001829505.1 Spirochaetes bacterium RBG_16_67_19
GCAGGCCGTCCAGCGGCCGTCCGGCCCCGTTGAAGATCCGCCCGATCAGGTCCTCCGACACTCCCAGGCGCGCCTCCCGATCCACCAGGGAGATGGTGGTGTTGACCACGTCCAGGCCGATGGTCTCCTCGAAAACCTGGACCACGGCCATCTCCTCGGAGACTTCGATGACCTGCCCGTGCAGCTCGCCGCCCGCGGGGGTGCGGATGCGCACGACCGCGTTGAACGGCAGGTCGGAGGCCCGCTCCACGAAAAGCAGCGGGCCGGCCACCTTGCGCACCCCCCCGTATTCCTTGCGCAGCAGCACT
>MIBK01000068.1:8709-17743 GCA_001829505.1 Spirochaetes bacterium RBG_16_67_19
ATGGCCTCCTGGACCGCTACCGGGGCCGCCTTCGTTCCGCCGGCAGGCGCATCGCCTGCTCGTGGCGCATCGCCATCTTTCTGCGCCTCCAGCGCGGCCAGCGCATTCCGGAGGCGCTCGCCCAGGGCTTGGCTCTCCTCGGCGAAGCGCTCTTCCGGAATCTCCCGCAGGCGCGCCAGCTCCTCGCGCTCCGGCAGGGCCAGCAGCTTTTCCAGACTGGTCCCGCGGACCAGCAGCTCCAAGCCCCGGGCCTGGAAGTCCAGGATCATCGCCAGCATCCCCTGCTGCTTGGCCAGGGAGCAGGAGGCATCAACCTCGCTCATGGCGTTCTGCTGCAGATAGGCGTCGCGCACCAGGCGGCTGCACTCCAGCAGGAAGCGGTCGCCGGCCTGCAGGGCGTCGGGGCCCACCAGCTGCACCACCTCCTGCAGCTCCGCCTCCCGGCCCAGCAGCCCCACCAGCCGTTCGCGCAGCAGGGCCCAGCCGGGACCGAGCTTCTCCTTGTACCAGGCGGCCAGCGGCTCGTGGAACAGGGTGAAGCTGCGGTGCCAGTTGATGGCCGGGTAGTGGCGGCGGTGGGCCAGGGAGGAATCCAGGGCCCACAGGGCGCCGGTGAAGCGCATGGTGGACTGGGTGACCGGCTCCGAGTAGTCGCCTCCCGGCGGGGACACCGCGCCGATGATCGTGACCGAGCCGCTGAGGTCCCGCCCCAGGCACTCGGCCGCCCCGCCCCGCTCGTAGAAGGAAGCCAGGCGGGAGGCCAGGTAGGTGGGGTAGCCCTCTTCCCCCGGCATCTCCTCCAGGCGGGAGGAGATCTCCCGCAGGGCCTCGGCCCAGCGGGAAGAGGAGTCCACCATGACCGCCGCCGCGTACCCCATGTCGCGGAAGTACTCGGCGATCGTGGCCCCCACGTAGATGGAGGCCTCCCGGGCGGCCACGGGCATGTTGGAGGTGTTGACCACCAGGACGGTGCGGTCCATCAGGGGCCCGCCCGTGCGCGGATCGCGCAGCTCGGGGAACTCGCTCAAGACGTCGGTCATCTCATTGCCCCGCTCCCCGCAGCCCACGTACACGATCACGTCGGCGGTGGAGAACTTGGCCAGGGACTGCTCCAGCACGGTCTTGCCGGTGCCGAAGCCCCCCGGCAGGCAGGCGGTGCCGCCCAGGGCGATGGGGAAGAGGGTGTCCAGGATGCGCTGCCCGGTGACGAAGGGCTGGGCGAAGCCCAGCTTGCGCCGCACCGGCCGGGCCACCTTGGCCGGCCACTTCTGGGCCATGCTCCAAGCCGCGCCGCCCTCCAGCAGGACCACGGGTTCCAGCACGGAGTGCGCGCCCCCGCGCACCTCCCGGACCCTCCCACCCGCTCCCGGCGGCGCTAGGATGCGGTGGGTGAAGCCGGGGGTTTCCTGCACGGTGCCCAGTACGTCCCCCGGGCCCACCTCCTGCCCGGGGGCCACCGCTGGCTGGAACTCCCAGCGCCGCTCCAGCGGCAGGGGGGCGGCGCTCAGGCCGCGGCCGATGAAGTCCCCGCCGGTGCGGCGCAACTCGGCCAGCGGGCGCTGGATGCCGTCGAACACGCTGCCCAGCAGGCCCGGCCCCAGGCTCACCAGCAGCGACTCCCCGGTGCCGGCCACCGGCTCCCCGACGCACAGCCCCGAGGTGTCCTCGTAGGTCTGCACGTAGGCCGCCTCGCCGTCCAGGCGGATGATCTCGCCGGTCAGCCCGGCGTTGCCCACCCGCACGACCTCGTACATGCGGGCGCCCCGCATGCCGCGGGCGATGACCATCGGTCCGGTGATGCGGGAGATGGTCCCGCGAACCCCTGCTTGAGCTTCCTTGGTTTTCATAGTTGGATGTTGAGTTGATAGCCGACGGCGTGGCGGATGAGCTTCGCCACGTAATCGTCCTCGAGGGCCTGCCCCTCGGGGACCCAGGCCAGCTCGATGCGGATCGGGATGAAAATCGGGCGGTTGCTGGCCAGCAGGCGCTCGCGCTCCGGGCCCTCCAGGTGGGCGAGCAGCGCCTCCTCCACGATCACCAGGCCGGCCTCCGCGTTCTCCGCGGCCTCCCGCAGGGCCAGGCGGGCGGCGGCCGGGTCCCGCACCCGCAGGACCTCCATGCCGGTCAGGGCGAAGCCCAGCGCCGCCTGTTCCCCCAGCACGGCCAGCACCCTAGGCATACAGCAGCTCCTCGCGGATCACCCCGGCCGGTTGGCGGTAGCTTCGCCCGCGCAGCAACAGGCGCAGGTTCAGGTACTCGCTGTACTTGCGCCACATGAAGCCCAGCGGCACCCCGATGCCCAGGGGATCCGTGCGGAAGAGGCGGCAGCCGGCCCGGATCAGCACCACCTCCAGGAAACGCTCCATCACCCCCAGGTTGCCGGCCAGGCCGAAGGCCAGGATGCCCTTCTCGATGCCCGCGGCGAAATAACTGGCCTCCAGCGCCTCGAAAGCCTCGACCATGCTGGCGGCCTGCCCCAGCGCCTTGAACACCGCGGGGGCGAGCTTTCCGCCGGCCAGGGCCCGGAAGTCGGGGACCGACTCGCCGTGCATCCGGTGGCGCACGCCATCCAGGGCCGCCTTCACATTGGCCAGATCGATCTGCATCCGCAGGATCTCCCGCACCAGGCCTGAGTCGGGGTCCCGGCCTCCGGCCTGCTCCAGGGCCCAGCCGAAGTAGGCATCGTTCACCGCCATCTCCAGCTCCGGCAGGTCGGGGTGCGCACCGGCGGAGCGCAGCAGCACGCGCACCCTGGCGGTGAAAGGGTAGCCCCAGGTGGCCAGCAGTGCGGCCATCGCCTCCAGGCCCGGCTGCGCGGCCAGCTCCGCCAGCTGGGGCTCGCTGGCCTCCCCGAAGGGCAGCAGGGCCTCCACGATTTCCCTCGGCTCGGCCGCGGTCAGCTTGCCGCGCAGCACGGCCAGCAGGTTGGCCGCGTCCCACTGGCCGGCCTGTACGCCCAGAAGCAGCCGCGCCTGCCCTGGTGCCATGGCCCGCAGGCGGGCGAAGGTCGCGCTCAAGTGCCGGCCCAGCGCGCTCTCGATGGCCGGCAGGCCGTGGCCCACGGTCATGGCTTCGGCCAGCTCGCGCCGGTAGGCCGTGCCGTGCAGCAGATCCAGGACCGCCTCCTCCCCATCGGCTGCCAGGAGGCGCTCGTAGTCCGGGGGGCGCAGCAGCTGGGTGCTGAGGGCCCGGACCCGGGCGTTCAAATAGTCGTACTCAGCCCTCACGGCCCGTCTCCGCGTCCGGCCCAGCGGCCTGGCCCGCTGGCGCGAACAGGAGGCGGGCCACCTCCCGCTCCATGGAGCGCGCAGCCTCCTGCAGCCGGGTGGCCAGGCTGTTGTCCACCCGCCGGTCCCGGGCCACGGCCAACACCGTCCCCGGCCGGTCGCCCTCGGCGTGCACCGCCTGCGGCAAGCCCAGCCGGCTCACCAGCGCGCGGGCCAGCGCCAGGTCCGGGCCGGCCACCCGCAGCTCCCCTTCCCCGCCGAGGGCCTTGGCGGCCTCCCGCAGCAGCGCCGCCAGCAGCGCCTCGTAGCCGGGGGAGGAACAGCGCTCGGCCAACCGCCGCTCGGCCAGTTGAAAAGCCCGCTGGATCCACTCCCGCCGCACGGTCAGCAAAGCGGTGCGCGCCTCGAGGCGGGATTCGCCCAGGATGCGGTCCTGGTCCACCCCCAGCCTGCGCTCCAGTTGGCGGCGGGCCTCCTCCTCCAGTCCGCGGATCCCGGCCAGCGCCCGCTCCCGGACGGCCGCGGCCTGGGCCCGGCCCTCCGCCAGGATGCGCTCCCGTTCGGCCTCCGCCTGCGCCTGGATGTCGTCCAGCAGGACGCGGGTTTCCTCTTCCACCACCGCAGCGGCTCAGAGAGTGAATACGATCACGATGGCGATGACGAATCCCAGGATGACCATCGTTTCGGGGATGGCCACCAGCAGAATGATGTTGCCGGCGGTTTCCGGTTTCTCGGCGATGGTGCCCGCCCCCGCCGCGCCGATGCGGCCCTGGGCCAGGGCGGTGGCCAGCGCCGTCAGGCCCACGGACAGCCCCGCCCCGAGGGCGATCAGGCCGGTAGCCAGGGGATTGCGGGCCGGAGCTTGACCGGCCGCGCCCTCGGCGGGCACGGCGGGCTCCTGCGCCGAGGCCAATCCCGCGGCCAGCACCGACAGCAGCACGGCGACGAGCAGGGCCAGAGCGAACCTTGCTTTCATGCGAATTCACCTCCTATTTTGCGGAACGGTTTGAACCTCTTGCCTCCGGTGAGCAGGAACTTGGAGAAGAACTCCACGTACTGCAGGCGCAGGCCCTGGATGGTGGGATCGATGGTCCCCAGCACCAGGTTCAGGGAGTGGACCAGGACGACCACGACCACGGCCAGCACCGCATTGTCCATCAGCCGGGCCAGGATGCTGGCCAGCAGGGCCAGGACCACGGAGGCCATGCCGATGGCCATGATCCGGGCGTAGGAAAGGATGTTGCCGACCGCGCCCAGGACCTCGATGGGCAGCATCAGGCCGTGGGCCGGATGGTGCACCGTCTGCACGGCCATGAGCGCCAGGAAGGCGGCCGCCGCCCCCAGCCCCAGCCAGGTGAACACCGGCGGCAGGACCCCGGCCAGGCGTCCCACGAAAAAAGCCAGCATGAAGATGCCGGCGATGCGGGCCAGGTTGCCCACCGCCAGGTCCCGGTCCCCGAACCGGCGGGCATTGACCACGCCGAGCACCAGGCCGAAGACGATCTGCAGCGCCCCGACCCCCACGGCCAGCCCCAGGTAGCTCAGGATGGCCCCGGCGAGGTGGGCGCTTCCCACCGGAAAGCGCTCGCGCCAGAGAGGCCGCAGGCCCAGCTCGTGGCCCAGCGAGCCGAACAGCTCCCCGAACACCACGCCGAAGGCGATGGTGAAGAAGGCGCAGGCTCCCAGCACGACGGCCAGGCGCCGGACCAGGCGGGCTTTGGCCGGCCGGCTGCTCCCCCCCATGGCGCGCTTTCGCCGCGAACCCAGCAGCCAGAGCAGCGCGGCCCCCACGGCCAGGATGGCCCCGTAGCCGATGTCCCCCAGCATGAGCCCGAACATGGGCGGAAAGAAGGTGGCCACGAACTTGGTGGGGTCCACGGAGCCGTACTGGGGCAGGGGCAGCAGGGACAGCAACGGCTCGAAGGCCCCGATGGGCCGGGGATTGTCCAGCAGCACGGGAGGGTGGCCCATGCTGCGGGCGCGCACCGGGCGCAGCACCACCGCCGGCCCAGCCTGCTCCCGCAGCCGGGCCGCCAGCGCTTCCTGCCCGCCGGTGACCAGCCAGCCCCGCACCAGGAAGGCGTAGTCGGTGCGGGCGAACTTGCCGTAGGCCTCGTAGCGGGCCAGCAGGTCCCGGCAGGCGTCGCGCATGGCCAGCAGCTGCAGGCCGTTCTCCTCGAAGAATCGCCGGGACTGGGCGGCCAGGGCCTCCTGCTTGCTGCGCAGCCCCGACAGGTCCGCTTCCAGCGCGGCCAGGGCCTGCTCGAAGGGCTTGCCGCGCAGGTAGCGCGGCAGGGCCATGGGGCTGATGCCGGAGCGGCCCAGGAACTCGCGCACCTCGGGGTCCCGCTCCCGGGGAAAGCCGACCAGGGCGGCCACCCGCTCGCCGCGCAGGCTGGACTGGAAGTAGCGGAAGCGCCCCGCGGTCAGGGCGCTCATCTCCTTTTCCAGCAGGGCGGCCGAGAGGTGGGGCTGCTTCTCGAAGACCACGCCGACGAACTCCAGCTCCGGCGGCAGAAGGTGGCCTTCCACCAGGGGCGCCAGGGCCACGGTCACCTCTTCGTATACCGACAGGGCCTGCAGGTCGTCGGCCAGATTGCGCTCCCGGCGCACCAGGGCGCGCACCCTGGAGTGCAGGATGCGGGCCGCGGAAGCCAGGGTCGCCGGCGGCTGGCTCTCCCACTTGCGGTATTCGGCGGCCAACAGCGGCGAGCCGGCCAGGGCCTTGGCCGAGGGCAGGCGGGCCACCGCCTCCTCCAGCAGCCGCAGCACCTCCTCGAGGGACTGCCGGTCGCGGGCCTGGGCCTCCGTGAGGCGGATGCGGCGCAGGTTGGCCTCCTGGGATTGCTCCTCCAGCAGGGGGATCTCCTCGATGTGCAGGGAGCCGGCCTCCTGGATGGCCATCACGGTCCGGTCGAACAGGCGCAGCGGACCGGCGATCTCCACGCCGGCCATCGGGGTGATCATCCGTCCACCGCCCAGACCTTCGCTACGATGGCCGCCGCCGCCTTCTCCAGATTCGCCTCGGCCCTGCGAGCCAGCTCTTCCGGCTCCCGCCCGCCGGCGGGCAGGCCGTCCTGGAGCCGGGCGACCTCCTCCTGGTGCCGGCGCTCCATGGCCAGCGGCAGCTCTTCCCGGGCCCGGCGGAGCTCCTCCTCGGCCTCGCGCTCCGCGGCGCGCACCTCCGCCGCGGCCTGCTCCCGGGCCTGCGCCAGCATCCGCCGGCAGCGGTCCTCCAGCTCCTGGATGACGGGAATCATGGACTGTTCGGTCGGAATTTGCGCTTTGCGCATCCGCTAGAATGAATACTAGTCCCTAGCGGGGAGGTCAAGAATTTCCGCCCCCGACGGGGCGCGTTGTTGGCCGAAACCGGCGGACTTCATTACTATTGGAGGAAATGGACATCCGCCACTTCCTGCTGGTCGTGTTCGGCTCCAGCCTCCTGGCCCTGCTCTATGCCTTTCTGCGGTCCCGCTGGATCTTCCGCCAGCCCGCCGGCGGGGAGGAGCTCGCCAGGATCAGCGGCTACATCGCCCAGGGCGCCCGCACCTTCCTGGGCCGCGAGTACCGGGCCCTGGCGCCCTTCGTGGTCGTCGTGGCCGCGGTGCTGGCCGCGCTGAACTGGGGCCCCTTGAGCTTCCAGGGGCTGGCCTTCGCACTGGGGGCCGGCTGCTCGGCGCTGGCCGGCTTCGTGGGCATGCGCGTGGCCACCGCGGCCAACGTGCGGACCACCGCGGCCGCCCAGACCGGGCTGCCCGGGGCGCTGCGCGTCGCCTTCATGGGCGGCAGCGTCATGGGCATGAGCGTGGTCGGCTTTTCCCTGCTGGGCGTGTCGATCGTCATCTTCGCCTCCATCGCCGCGGCCGGAGCGGACCTGCCGTCGCTCTCAACCCTGATGCTGCCCCTGCTGTCCGGCTTCTCCCTGGGCGCCTCAACCATCGCCCTGTTCATGCGCGTGGGCGGCGGCATCTTCACCAAGGCCGCCGACGTGGGCGCCGACCTGGTGGGCAAGCTGGAGGCCGGCATCCCGGAGGACGACCCGCGCAACCCGGCCACCATCGCCGACAACGTGGGCGACAACGTCGGGGACGTGGCCGGCATGGGCTCCGACCTGTTCGAATCCTACGTGGGTTCCCTGGTGGGGGTGATGATCCTGGGGGCGGGGGTGGCCGCGCCGGAGCTGGTGCGCCTGCGCCTGCTCGGGCTGCCCCTGGCCCTCGGCTTCTCCCTGGGCGCCTCAACCATCGCCCTGTTCATGCGCGTGGGCGGCGGCATCTTCACCAAGGCCGCCGACGTGGGCGCCGACCTGGTGGGCAAGCTGGAGGCCGGCATCCCGGAGGACGACCCGCGCAACCCGGCCACCATCGCCGACAACGTGGGCGACAACGTCGGGGACGTGGCCGGCATGGGCTCCGACCTGTTCGAATCCTACGTGGGTTCCCTGGTGGGGGTGATGATCCTGGGGGCGGGGGTGGCCGCGCCGGAGCTGGTGCGCCTGCGCCTGCTCGGGCTGCCCCTGGCCCTGTGCGCGCTGGGGGTGGTCGCCTCGGTGCTGGGCACCTTCCTGGTGCGGGCCCGGCCGGGCGGCTCGCCGCAGCGGGCCCTCAATACGGGCACCTTCGCCGCGGCGGGGCTGACCGCCGTGCTGGCCTACCCCCTGGCCCGCCTGCTGCTCGGGGAGGAGCGTTTCGACCAGGGCTTCGGCGCCCTGCAGGTGGCCTTGAGCTTCCTGGCCGGCCTGGCCACCGGCGTGCTGATCGGCATCCTGACGGAGTTCTTCACGGGCGCGGGCCGCCGCCCGGTGCGCGACATCGTCAAGGCCGCCCAGACCGGGGCGGCCACCACCATCATCACCGGCATCGGAGTGGGAATGCTGTCCAGCATGCCCGCGGTGCTGCTGGTGGCCGCGGGCCTCCTGGTGAGCCATGCCCTGGCCGGGCTGTACGGCGTGGGCATTGCCGCCCTGGGCATGCTGAGCACCCTGGGCATCCAGCTGGCCGTGGACGCCTACGGACCCATCGCCGACAACGCCGGGGGCATCGCCGAGATGGCCGAGCTGCCCCACGAGGTGCGCCAGATCACCGACAGCCTGGACCAGGTCGGCAACACCACGGCGGCGGTGGGCAAGGGCTTCGCCATCGGCTCCGCGGCCCTCACGGCCATCATCCTGTTCAGCGCCTTCAAGCAGCTGACCGGGGTGACGTCCATCGAGCTCACCGACATCCGCGTCTTGAGCGGGCTGTTCATCGGGGCGGGCCTGCCCTACCTGTTCTCCTCCCTGGCCATCGGGGCCATCGGCAGGGCGGCCTTCGCCATGATCCAGGAGGTGCGCCGCCAGTTCCGGGAAAAGCCCGGGATCCTGAAGGAGACCGAGCGGCCGGACTACGACCGCTGCATCGACATCAGCACCCGTTCGGCCCTGCGGGAGATGATCCTGCCGGGGGTCACCGCCGTGGCCGCCCCCCTGGCCGTGGGCTTCCTGGGGGGGATCCAGATGCTGGTCGGCCTGCTGGCCGGGGTGACCGCCAGCGGGGTGATCCTGGCCATCTTCATGGCCAACTCCGGCGGGGCCTGGGACAACGCCAAGAAAATGATCGAGGGCAGCCCCACCGGCGGCAAGGGCTCCGAAGCCCACCGGGCCGCCGTGGTCGGGGACACCGTGGGGGACCCCTTCAAGGACACCGCCGGTCCCTCCCTGAACATTCTATTGAAGATGATGAGCGTGATCGCCCTGGTGATCGCGCCGCTGCTGAAGCGCTACTGGGGGTGAAGCCATGCAGAACGCCAACCGCCTGTACCTGATCCTG
>MIBK01000069.1:0-1474 GCA_001829505.1 Spirochaetes bacterium RBG_16_67_19
CCTTGAAGACTCCATAAAAGGAACGGCTGGCGGTGACTACCCTTAGATCCTGATCCAGAACAAGTAGGGGCTCGCGCACCGTGTTGATCATGCTCTCGGCGTATTCGCGGGCTTCATCTTCTGATATTTTCGTTGCTTCCAGTTCTCTGCGGGTTTTTTCCAGCCCGTTTTCTATCTCCCTTCGCTCGGTGATGTCCTCGATGGCCAACAGGATGATCCGCTCTTTCCCCGACGCTCTTTGAATTTGCCGGGCATTCAAGAGCATGATGCGCCTGCCAATGGTGGTAAAATCGTGTTCCACCTCATAGTTGTCAAAGGTTGTTTTTTGAGGAAGGATGGTTTCCAGGAGTTCCCGCAGCTTGGGGATATTCCACTGCTTATTGCCCAGGTCATAAATGAGCTGTCCCACGGTCTCTTCAGGCTTTACCTTGAAAACTTCATAGAAGGAGCGGCTGACGGAAACCACCCGTAAGTCTTGATCCAGAGCTATCAAAGGTTCCCGTACGGTGTTGATGATGCTCTCTGAGTATTCCGGGGATCCTGTTACGGTTTTTTTTCGGGACGTTTCTTGTCTCCTTGCTTTCGGCAATACCTGGGTACAAGATAAACTATCGCCTAGCACTGTTACAACAAGGCTCCGAAGAACCGGTCAGAGTGCTGGTCTGGCTCACACCAGTAACAACTCGGCCCTTATCTGGTGAAGGTCATCTTCCACGAATATGTGCTCTCCCTTTTGCATTCTCTTCTCGAGAGTAAGATAGATTCGAATGGCCTTCCTGATAACCGCGGTTTTGCTCATATCGTTCCTGAGAGCCAACTGGTCCAAGGAGTTCATCTCCTCTTCCGAAAGGTTCAGCGTCATCGTTCTTTTCTCTCCCATGATGGTCCCTCCAAATTATAGAGTAGTGCACGAGGCACAAAATATCAACAGAAGTGCCCTATCCCTTAGCTATTCAAAGCATAATTAATATACGAAAAATGATAGTAAGAATTAAAACTGGCGTTGGACAGGGAATGCCTCATAGTCCGTAGCCGTCGAGGCAATCAAGGTGCTTGTGCCGCGTGTCCTCGGGCAAATGAATGGCTTTAACCGAAAAGGCCGGGATTCGGATGGAATGGTCTACGGAAAAGCCGGAGAGCTTCCAGTTGATGAGGCTGGTGGATTCCGACATTCGGTGGATATCGCCAAGGAGGATGTGGACAAACTTGCCCCTTTCATCGAAACCGCCCTCCAACATGAGGCAGTGGAAATGCGGATTCCACCGCAAAAAATCACCACTGGTCTGGTATGCCAGGACCATTCCGGCCCGGACCGGCCTTTTAGCTGTTTTTTTAGAACCGCTTGGTGGATGGCAAAGATCATCCGGCTGACCTCCGAAAACAGCCGCCGGTTATGCCGGAAATAGGGCCTCAATAGCTTGGGAAAGGTGAAGACGAATTGGCGGTGAGGCAAGGCCAGCAAAAGCCGTTCGGA
>MIBK01000069.1:1539-2757 GCA_001829505.1 Spirochaetes bacterium RBG_16_67_19
ATACTTGCAGTCTGGATTGGGGCACCGGATGCGGGCTTACGCCTTGGGAGTAGTCGCCGCAGAGAACGAACTTCTCCACCACCTCGGTGATCCGCTTGATTCGAAATCGGCCGTAAATGAGCGCGTGCTTGTCTTCATATTGATCCGCGGAGCTCTGAAAATGCTTTTTGAACAGAAGCTGGACGACGTTGATCCCCCTGGGCTGATAAACCTTCTTCGTGATCGGGCCGAGTGGAAGGGATAGCTGATCTCCCACATTAATACAAAACGGGGTGATTCCAAGAAATCATTTTCTGAAAGAATTTGGGAATTGGTGAAACGATTCGTGCTGCAGACGTTCGTCGTGCGCCGAGCCGGACATGCCCGTTCCGGTGAACCAGGACCCGGACAAGCTCTCCCTGGAGGCGGCTCAGTTCCCCGGGAGGCCATAGCGTATTGCATGAGGCACATAATATCAACAGAAGAGGACTATTGTTTGGCTATTTATTAAATAATATTTCTATTTAAAACACTTGAAATTTAGCCATATAATATATAATATCAATATCAAGAGGTCTACGAGATGAGAACATTTACAAAGAAAGTGCTTGGCGGGTTTGGGGTTCTAATGCTGGCGGCCTTCATTGGCGCATGCAGTTTCTCGATGATGTCGAAACTGGGCGAAGCATCGCAGCAGGGAACTCGACGCATTGGAGGTTGCTCATGAGCATTTTGTCTTGCCCACCGAACCCACGACAAAACCACCTGCTCGCCGTCCTGCCCAGGTTCGAATGCGAGCGGTTGTTCCCCTTCCTGGAACCGGTCCCGTTGCCGCTCGGTGAGGCCCTGTACGAGTCTGGAGACCAGTTGAATCACGTCTATTTCCCCACAACCGCCATCGTGTCCCTGCTATACCTCATGGAGAATGGCGCGTCCGCCGAAATCGCCGTGGTCGGCAACGAGGGCATCGTGGGCATCGCCCTGTTCATGGGTGGCGAAAGCATGCCGAATCGGGCTGTGGTGCAGAGTGCAGGCCACGCCTATCGGCTGAAGAGACAGTTGCTCAAGCAGGAATTCAACCGCGCCGGGGCATTCCAGCGTCTGCTGCTGCGCTACACCCTGGCCCAGATGGCCCAGATGGCGCAGACCTCTGTGTGCAATCGGCACCATTCGGTGGACCAGCAACTCTGTCGCTGGCTGCTGCTCAGTCTCGACCGGTTGCCCTCGAATGAGCTGAGC
>MIBK01000069.1:2895-9915 GCA_001829505.1 Spirochaetes bacterium RBG_16_67_19
GGCCTGGAAGCGCGAGTTTGCGAGTGCTACGACGTTGTCAAAAAGGAGTTCCGCCGCCTGCTCCCCGACGTGACCGCGGTGTGATCCGTTCCAACCGCCCTTCGCTCCCTACAAACTCAGGATGAAAGGCTGCCAGTACATTCGGCGGTACGGCCTGTATGCCTCCCGCAGCAAGGGAAAATGCCCGGACAAGCCGGGGGTCTCATGACCTACAGCAAAATCATCATGTACGCTCGTCGCTCACGACACCACGGGTGAGATCCTGGAACAGGAACCGGGCTTTAAGGTCACCAAGCTGCAGAGCGGGCCCTTGGGAGGCGACCAGCAGATCGGCTCCAGGATTGTCAGCAATGGAATCGATTTCCTGATCTTCTTCTGGGACCCCCTGGAGCCGCAACCTCATGACCCCGACGTCAAAGCCCTCTTGCGCCTAGTACCCGATTATCGGGAGTACCGCTCGCGAAAGATCACCCTGGGTCGGGGAAGGGTCAGCCTGCCGGGTGCCGGTCCGATGGGGGATAGCGTCGGGCTGCACGCAGAGTGCCTCGGCAGTCTATACGCTGATGCATCTGCAGGATTATCCTGATATGGAATGGAGGTTGCATGACCTATAGCAAAATCATCATGGTGGAAGACAAGAAAATCGCGCTCGTCGCTCATGACAACAAGAAGCAGGACCTGCTGGAATGGGCCCGGTTCAACCGGGTGCTGCTGGCCCATCACCAAGTATTCGCCACGGGGACCACTGGCGAGATCCTGGAAAAGGAACTGGGCTTCAAGGTCACCAAGCTGCAGAGCGGACCTTTGGGAGGAGACCAGCAGGTCGGCGCCAGGATCGTCAGCAATGAGATCGATTTCCTGATCTTCTTCTGGGACCCCCTGGAGCCGCAGCCGCATGACCCAGACGTCAAAGCCCTCCTGCGCATGGCTGTGGTCTGGAATATCCCCATCGCCTGCAACAGAGCCTCCGCGGATTTCATGATTTCTTCTCCGCTCATGGACAGCGAGTACGAGCGCCTGGTACCCGATTACCGCGAGTACCGTTCGCGGAAGATCGCGCTGGGTCGGGGCGAGGGAGCATGAGAAAGCCGGTTGTAGGCACCTTCCTGACCCTGGACGGCGTCATGCAGGCGCCCGGCGGCCCCGCCGAGGACCGCGACGGCGGTTTCCAGCACGGCGGCTGGCTAGTCCCTTATTTCGACGAAAAGATCGTCGAGATCATGACCGAGTGGACTGATCGCGCCGGCGCCTTTCTCTTCGGGCGCAAAACCTATGAAATCTTCGCCGGCTCCTGGCCCAAGTCCACCGACCCGACCGACAAGATTGCCATGGCACTCAACACCCGGCCAAAGTTCGTCGCTTCGCGGACGCTCGATAAGGTTAGCTGGAGCAACAGCATTTTCGACTGCTGAGCCGTGGCGAGAACTGGATACGACAGGAAGGGGCAGTGGGATTGGTTCGTCCGCCTGGGGCTGGTGGACCTTGGCGGCCTTGGGGATTGCTGGCTTGCTGGCGGGCGCGGGGCTGCCGGCTCCTTCCTATGCCGATGGACGGCAGGGCATGATCCACGGCATGGGCCAGCAGGTGATGCCGTTTGATTTGGGCAGAACCCTGCATATTTCCGAGATGACCGAAAGCGGCGGCATTCAGCAGCACCTGCGGCATGAGGCCATGAGTTTCGGCAATGGCGATTACTCCGATCCGACCTCGCTGCACGGTGCCGACATGCCAGGCGCGAAGGAACTCGCTGAAGGCGCCGCCCGCATCCGGATCGAGTTCCTGCCATTGCCGAATGGGGCACAAATCGTTTTTTCTGCCGATGACCTTCGCCTGATTACCGCATTGCACCGTTGGTTCAGTTCTCAACTGTCGGATCACGGAGCGGATGCCGCCTACCGATAGGGGACGCCTGGAGTCCGCCGCGGGGTTTATTGTGCGGAGGTGGCCGCGTCGGCCACCTCCTTGGGGGAGCTTACTCCCAGCCAATTTTGCGAGTAGCGAAATATAGATCGCTGGGAGTCACACAGCCGCCATAACGAACTCAAATAAAAAAACTCGACCGCGGTCACCAACTTCACTCATATCAGGCCTCCTTCGGTTCATACCTATGAGCAAAGGTTGCAAACCTGATTGGGATCGACATCCGTATTCGCGATTTCGCTCCTATACCGGTGCTCCGAGAGAGAGATGCCCAGCCGGTAAGCGAACTTAATGCGGCGGGCGCAAACGATGCCGCGGTATCCATTCGGCGCGACGGGCTGGAGATCTTCTTCTGGTCGACGCGCTGAAGCCCGAACAGCAACGACTGGGCATCGGCCGCGGTTGTCACTTTTTCATCATGGCTTGCAAAACACTCGAATACTTGAATTTTGCTCCTTCTTCAGCCCTGACTTGAAGGTAGAACTCGCACTTCGCGCAGTTGTGGTACTTTTGCCCAAAGGTTCCTTGCTCCTGCCCACCGCAGAGCGTGCTGGCCACCACCCAACAGGCCCGTCCGCCGTTTTCTCCGCCATGGGTGCCGTCAAGCGTCGCCTCTATGGCGGTAGGACATACACCCAATTCGGCGCTCTTTGAGCCATGCAGCTCCCTGCCGCAATTTTTCGCCTGCCAGCAGTTCAGTTTTTCCATACCAGCCCCCTCTTGGAAAATATGCCCTGCTTTTCTATATACCACATATTCTTGACTTATCCGGTAAAATTACCTGGTACGGCAACGCAGCGTGGGATAGCGCACAGACCGTGTTGAGTATTGTTATATTAAATACGGTGGTCAGGAGAGCCGTCCCGCTGGGCGCGGCTGCGAATAGGGAGGTACGACATGCACGAGAAGCTAAAACGAAGCATCCTGCTGATTGGCGGCATAGCGCTGATCCTCGGTCTTGCCGGCTGCGATACCATTTTTATAGCGGTTCGCAGCAGGCCCGAAAGGCGTGTGCCTTTGTACCAGAAAGGGCAGGTGGTGGAGATCCGGGGACGAATCGTGGTGAACAACAAGCACCAGATCATCCTTGAGGACCAGGACAGCCCGGCGGTTTTCCGATTCGTAGGCTTGCGCCAGCAGGAAGAAAGGGACCTGTATAGACGGGCCGGCGAGCAAAGCCGGGTCATGCTCAGGGTTGTCTCCACGCAATCGGGGCGCTTTTTCAACGCCCGGCTCATCCAGCTGCGCCATTAGAGGAGGTGCCATGGGCTACTGGCTGGCCAAGAGCGATCCTGAAACCTACGGTTGGTCGGATCTGGTCCGCGACGGAAAGACTTCCTGGGACGGCGTGCGCAACTACAAGGCCCGCAACTATATCCGGGCCATGAAGCCGGGGGACCAGGTTCTGTTCTATCACTCGGGGGAAGAGAAAGCCGTGGTGGGGGCCATGACGATCTTGTCTGAGGCCTACACCGATCGGACCGCCCAGGAAGAGATCTGGTCGGCCATCGACGTGGCCCCGGCGTGGACGCTGAAGAATCCCGTGTCTCTATCGCAGATCAAGGCCGAGCCCTCGCTGAGCGGCATCCATCTGGTCCGGGTTCCGCGTCTTTCGGTCATGCCGCTGGAGAAGGAGCATTTCCAGACGATCCTCTCCATGGGCGGGGGAAAGGCCAAGCCGGCCTGACCCGCCTCAGGCCGTGATGGCCGGCCCGCGCCTGCGCGCGGAGTTGGCCAGGAAGGCCACGGGTACGGCCAGGAGCTGGATCCCCACGGCGAAGGCCACCATGGCGCGCACATCCCGCTGGTACAGCAGCCCCAGCAAAGCGCTGCCGGAGAACCAGGCCACTCCGAAAATCATGTGGAACAGCCCGAAGCCGGTGGCCCGCCGATCGGCAGGGATCAGGTCGGCCACGGCCGCGCGCATGATCGATTCCTGGGTGCCCATGCTGATGCCCCACAGGGCCATGCCGGCGATCGCCCCGGGAAGTCGTCCCAGGAAAAGGAACGGCGCGGTGGCCGCCTCAATGGCGAACATGACGATCAGGATCGGGAAGCCGATGCGGTCATACAGCACGCCGAACAGCAGCGCCGAGCCGGCGTCCACGGCCATGGCCAGGGCGAACAGGGTCGGCAGCCAGTACTCCGGGACCAGGCTGGCGCGCTGGAAGTGGAAGGCGATGAGCGGGAAGTCGGTGATCCCGGCGGCCATCAGGGACGCGGCGGCCAGGTAGATCCAGTAGGCGCGGCTGTAGCCTCGGGTGGCCAGCCGCGGGCGCTTGTCCGGGAGCTCCAACTCCGAGGGCCGCGGGAACAGGGAGCGGGCGATCAGCAGTACCAGCAGGGCCAGGATTGCCGGGACCAGCAGCACCAGGAAGCCCGTTCTGTATCCCGTCGTATCGCCGGCGGCCTGCCCGGCGCGGCTCTTCAGGTAAAGGATAAGCGAGAGCAGCAGCGGGCCGAGCACCGCGCCGATCTGGTCCATGGCTTCGTGAAGGCCGTAGCCGAAACCGCGGCCGGTCTGCGACGTGGCGTAGGCCAGCATGGCGTCCCGCGAGGGGTTGCGGATGGCCTTGCCGATGCGCTCCGCGAAGACCAGGACGATGGCCATCTGCCAGCGTCCGGCCAGGGCCAGTGCCGGGACCGCCAGGAGGTTCAGGACGTAGCCGAAAATGGTGATCGCCCAGTAGCGCTTGGTGCGGTCGGCGGCCCAGCCCGAAACGAAGCGCAGCGCGTAGCCGAGGAACTCGCCGGCCCCCGCGGTCAAGGCGATCACCGCCGCGCCGGCCCCGAGCAGCCCCAGGTACTGGCCCACCAGGCTGCGCCCGCCCTCGTAGGTCATGTCCGCGAACAGGCTGACGAGGCCCAGCAGCACGACGAAGCCCAGGGCGCTGCGCGAGGTCAGCTTGCGGGTGAGGGCCGGCTTGCCGGAAGAACTCTTTTTCGATCGCTTCATTTTTCCTCCAGAACCTCGTCGACCAGTTCCCTGATGTACGGTTTGGCCTTTTCCAATAGCGACGCTCCGACCGGGGTCAGCCTGTAGTATTTGCGCAGCCTGCCGGCCACGTTGCTCCTGGCCGAATGCAGGAGGCCGGCTTTCTCCAGCCGGTGCAGGATCGGATACA
Organism: Spirochaetes bacterium RBG_16_67_19; assembly: GCA_001829505.1. Taxonomy (GTDB): domain Bacteria; phylum Spirochaetota; class Spirochaetia; order SZUA-6; family DRHE01; genus MIBK01. The sequence continues at coordinate 7,941 of MIBK01000069.1, forward strand.
GCGTTCCATACGAAAGTCGGTGGCCGTGCCGTTCCAGCTCCAGGCGCAGGGCCTGACCGAACACGGCTTCCTGGCCGGCGTGGTGAAGGATGTGGAATGGGATGAAACTGCGGAAAAGGTCTCTTTCTAAAGTATCGCTGCTCGATATCGGCATATGATAATATACCAGGAACATTTATCGGCGACAAGAAAGATTCGTGAATCAAGAAGCGAAATCTTGACAAGAGAAGTCAGACATGCAATGCTCGGCTTTGCATGGAGGTAGAATGAAGAAGATCGCTCGCATTACGATTCCTGTACTATTGCTTGGCTTCGCGCTGGGTGTTGCCATACCTGCCGCCGCGCAGCAAGCGGGCGTTCTATCCGCCCGCAAGGTTGGCGCTGCGCCGGCAGTGGACGGGGTCATAGAGGCAGCCTGGAACGCGCTGCCGGCATTGAGCTTCAAGGCGGTGGGGGGACGCAATTTCGCAAATGGCTCCACGGAAGCCACGATCAAGGCGATGTATACCTCGGATGCCCTTTACCTGCTGTTGCAGTACAAGGACCCTACGGACAGCCAGCGGCGTTCACCCTGGCAGAAGCAGGGCGATGGAGCCTGGAAGAAGCTCGCCGATCCCGCGGACAAGGGAGGTGACAACAACCTATACTACGAGGACAAGTTCGCCTTCATCTGGGACATCAGCTCTCCCTCCTTCGCCCGGCAGGGTTGCGCGGTCGCCTGCCATGTGGGTGAAGGCAAGCCATATGGTAACAAGTACGTCCCGGAGGAGGGCGCCCGGCTGGACCTCTGGCATTGGAAGGGCGTACGCACGGGGGCAGTGGGCCAGGTCGACGACCAATACGTGGACAGCACCCGCTACGAAAAGGAAAAGGCACCCGAAGCAGGCAGGAAGAGCGATCCAAAAACCGGCGGGGGATACGCTGACAACGTATCCGAGGACAAGAAAGGCCCGCGCTTTGCCTTGCCGGGCGACAAACCGGCGCCTCCCTTCTGGATCCTGGACCGTGAAAAGCAGCCTTTGGATTCAACGAAATACAAGCCCGGGGACGAAGTGCCCGGGATTCTGGTCTCCCCCTTCACCGGAGACCGGGGTGAGATATCGGCCCGCGAAACCTATCAGAATGGCCTACGGACAATGGAAATCGCGCGCAAGCTGGTGACGGGCAGCGAGTTCGATGTGCAGTTCAGCGACTTGAAAAAGGAGTATCCCTTTGGCGTGGCCCTGTTCGACAATGCGCAGGTTCGACACGCCTTTTCAACGGGCGCTTTGCGCCTGAAGTTCGAATAGACCAGACTTTCATGGCGGAGGGCGCACCCCATGGGCGCCCTCGCCAGCCCTCCTACAGCCTCCAGACGGCGAATACCAGTCCCTCGACCGCGTTGAGCACGAGCTGGTACAGGGCGAACAGCAGCCAGGCGACCGCGGGGATGCGGTGGAAGATGCCGTTCACCAGCGCCGCCGTGGAGCCGATGCCCACCGAGACCACGGCCCCCAGCAGGACGCCGCGCCACCAGACGGTGATCCCCAGCGCGCCGACCAGCACGGCCAGCACGTAGGCCGATACCAGGGCGCCCAAAAAGGCGAAGATGTACATTCCAGCGCCGCCGCCGCTCAATTCCTCTTCCTTTTTCCCGATGCTCCGCAGCCAGAGCTTGCCGAACAGCGGGCCATACCAGAGGAACCCCAGCAGCATGCTGAAAACGGCCCCCAGCACGACGGCGATCCAGTTGACCTGTCCGAAGAACTCCATGGTATTCATATCGGAAAAGTAATATATTTCGCGCGTGAAGGCACTGCAGTACGACAGTTACGGCGGCCCGGAAGTGCTGCGCCTGCGGGAAGCGCCCGTACCGCGCCCCGCGCCCTGGGAGTGCCTGGTGCGTGTGCACGCCGCCTCCATCAATCCAGCGGACTGGAAGCTCATGGCAGGGCAATGGCGTTTCGTCACCGGGCGGCGCTTCCCCAGGGGCATC
>MIBK01000069.1:9924-10131 GCA_001829505.1 Spirochaetes bacterium RBG_16_67_19
TTCTCGGGCACCATCGAGCAGGCCGGTTCCTTGAGCGGGAATTTCCGGCCCGGAGAGCGGGTGATGGGCATGCTGAATCCGCTCCTGAGGGGGGCGCTGGCCGAGTACCTGACCGTTCCCGGCCGGGCGCTCAGCCGCGTGCCCCGCAATCTGGGGTTCGCGGAGGCGGCCGGCGTTCCGGTAGCCTGCGGCACGGCCTTCCTGAGC
>MIBK01000069.1:10214-13724 GCA_001829505.1 Spirochaetes bacterium RBG_16_67_19
GCTGGCGGCCCGGGCGGGGGCGGAGGTGACGGCGGTGTGCGGGCAGCGCAAGGCTGCCCTCTGCCTGGAGCTGGGCGCGACCCGGGTGGTGGACTACGCCCGGGAGGACCCGCTGGCCGGGCAGGAGCCCTTCGACCTGATCCTGGACTGCGCTTCCCGAATCCCTTTCCCCCAGGCGCGGGAGAGGCTTGCCCCGGGCGGGGAGTACCTCTTCCTGGATACCGGCGGGAGGGTGACGCCCTTTCTGCGGACCCTGGCCAGCCAGCTTTCCAGGGGGCGCCGGCAATGGACTTTTCTGATCCTGCCCAGCGGAAGCCGGGGGCGGATGCTGGCCGAGCGGATCGAGCGGGAGTCGCTGCGCGTGGTGGTGGGCGGGTCCTATCCTCTCGGCGACGCCCCTGAAGCCTTCCGGGAGCTCATGGGCGGGCACGCCACCGGGAAGCTGCTGATCCGGGTGGAATGACAGGGAGCCAGGTCGGCGCCCCTCAGCGCCCCTCAGCTGATCATGCGAAATTCCGTCCAGCGGTTCCCCCGGAAGCGCAGGAACATGGAAATCCCCAACAGGACGATGAAGACGATGAAGGCCGTCCAGGCGGCGACCGGAGAGATGCGCAGGAAACGGATCATCACGATGGCCACGCCGGAAAAAAGCCAATGCAGGCCCACCGAAACGCGCATCACCCAGCGGGTGTCCCCGGCTCCGCGCAGGGCCCCGGCGAGGACCAGCTGGGCGGAGTCCGCCAGGGTATAGATCGAAGCCAGGCGGATCAGCACGGTGGCCAGGCGGCTGATCTCCGCCGCGTCTCCCGGAAAACCGGAAGCGAAGGTCCGGACCAAAGTTCCGGCGGCGGCCAGGAAGACCACCACCATGGTGCCCGAGTAGACCCAGGCCACCCGTAGCGAGAGGTATGCTGCCCGCCGGGCCTGGACGAAGTCGCGGGCCCCCACGAACTGGCCGACCAGCGAGGTCGTGGCGAAGCTCATGCCCAGCATCGGGATGAAGGCCACGATGTCCCAGTTGAAGGCGATGGTGACGGCCGCGGCCACGCCGGTTCCGTAGGAGTACATGAACTGCACGAACAGGTTGAAGGCCGCCACATTGAGCAGCATTTCCACCCCGGCCGGCGCGCCGAAGCGGACCAGGGTGCGCATTGTTTCGCCGCGCAGCCGGAAGGAGCGGTGCGTGGCGAACTCGCGGCGGTTGGGCTCGGCCAGGTAGGCAGCCAGCAGGACAAGGAAGGACAGCGCGCTGCCCAGGACCGTGCCGATGGCGGCACCCTTCAGGCCCAGGGCGGGGAAGCCGAGCTTGCCGTAGATCAGCACGTAGTTGGCCGGAAGGTTGGCGAGCATCCCCGCCAGGTTGGCCAGCATGACCACCCGGGTGCGGCCGATGCCCAGGAAGAAGCCGGACAGCGCGTAGCGCAGCACCAGGAACAGGGAACCGAAGATGATGTATCGGAAATACTCGTAGCCCAGGCTGACTTGAAGAGGGCTCTGGCCGGCCAGGATGAACAGCCAGCGGGCCAGGGGGGAAACCGCCAGGATCAGGGGATAGCAGATCAGGGCCAGGATCAGGCCCTGCACCGTGGCCTGCGCGCAGTCCTGCCTGCGCCCGGCCCCGAACAGCTGGGCCACCACCGCATTGGTGTAGCCCACCGTGCCCACGAAGAAGGAACTGACCATGAAGGCGGTCAGGCCTCCGCTCATGGCCGCCGTGATGTAGGCCTCCCCCAGGCGGGAGAGGAAGAGTCGGTCAGTGAACATCATGATGGTGTCCGAGGCCTGGGAGACGACCATGGGCAGGGCGATGCCCAGCAGGCGCGGCAGAAGCGGGGCGGGGCGGTTTTCGAGCGGTTCCTGCATGTGTAGGGGTGAGGATATCCTAAACCGGCCGCAGCGGGAACCGCCTCAGAAGTATACCTCCGCGAAAATGCGTTCCGCGGGCACGCCCCGGCGGCGCAGGATGGCGAAGATCTCGTAGATCATGTCGCAGCCACCGCACAGATAGAAGAGCCGCTCCGCCGCCGGTGGGTGAGCGCGCAGGAAGTCGGTGACCCGTCCCTCGAAAGCCGCGCCTTGCTCCCTGCCGACCTGCTCCCGGCTGAGGCAGGGCAGGATGCGGCCTGCGTCGAAGTCCGCGGCCCCATACAGCTCGGCGGACCGGGCCACCCCGTGCAGGAGCAGGTAGTCCAGCCCGGGGTAGCTGCGGGCGAAGCAGTGGAACGGGGCTATCCCGGTGCCCGTGGCCACGAAAAGAAAGGCGCCGCCCGGGTCGTCCTCACGCAGGAGGAACTCCCCGAAAGGCCCCTCCACCTCCAGGGCCTCACCGGGACGGCAGCGCCGCAAGCGCGGCGAGAGCAGCCCGCCGGTCATCTCCCGGATCAGCAGCTCCAGGAAAGGCTCGCCCGGCGCGGAATAGACAGAATATTCCCGCTGCGCCGGCAATCCAGGTAGAGCCAGCCGCACGTACTGGCCCGGCTGGAACTCCAAGGCCCCCCGTTCCCGGCGGAGAAGATAGGCCAAGGGGCTCAGCGGGCGCACCGCCAGCACCTGGTGCAGCGCCGCCTGCATTCAGGCCCCCGCCGCGTGCCGCCTCTGCTGCCGGAGGTCCTGGAACTGCTGCCCGGCGTGATAGGAGGAGCGCACCAGCGGCCCCGCCTCACAATGCCGGAAGCCCAGGCGGAGCGCCAGCACGCGCAGGCGGGCGAAATCCTCCGGCGTCCAGTAGCGGACCACCGGCAACTGGGTGCGGCCGGGCTGCAGGTACTGGCCCAGGTTCAGCATGTCCGTGCCGGCGCCGCGCAGGTCGTGCATGGCCTGCACCACCTCGTCGTAGCTCTCCCCCAGCCCGAGCATGAGGCTGGACTTGGTGACCGTGGCCGGGTCCAGGCTCCGCACCTGCCGCAGGAAGCCCAGGGAGCGATCGTAGTCGGAACGCGAGCGCACCAGCGGGGTGAGCCGGCGCACCGTTTCCAGGTTGTGGCTCAGGATGTCCGGGCGGCTGTCCACGACCAGGCGGATGGCCCGCGGGTCGCCCATGAAGTCCGAGCAGAGCAGCTCGATCGAGCAGTCCGGGTTTTCCCCCCGGATGGCCAGCACCGTGGCGGCCATGAGGGAAGCCCCGCCGTCGGGGAGGTCGTCCCGGTTCACCATGGTCACGTGGGCGTGCCGCAGGTCCATTCGCCGCACCGCCCGGGCCACACGCGCGGGCTCCAGCCGGTCCACGGCGCGCGGCAGCCCCGTCTTGACGGCGCAGAAGCGGCAGCGGCGCGTGCAGGTGTCGCCCAGGATCATGAAGCTGGCGGTGCGGTGTGAGCCCCAGCATTCCTGCAGGTTCGGGCAGCGCGCCTCCTCGCAGACGGTGTGCAGGCCCTCCTCGCGCACCAGGCGCTTGAGGAAGACGTAGCTCGGGCTGGTGTTCAGGCGGATGTGCAGCCACTCCGGCTTGCGCTCGGGCAGGCTGCTCACCGCTTCACCCTCAGGCGCTGGCCCGGAACTGGGCTACGCTCA
>MIBK01000069.1:13894-14188 GCA_001829505.1 Spirochaetes bacterium RBG_16_67_19
CCGCCGCTGCCGAAGGTCTCGCCGGCCATGTTCTCCACGATGCCCAGCACCGGGACCTCCAGGCGCTGGAAGGCGCGCACCCCGCGCCGGGCGTCGGCCACCGAGACCGCCTGGGGGGTGGTCACCACGATGCCGCCGGTCAGGGGCACCAGCTGGGCCAGGCTGAGCTGGGCATCCCCCGTGCCCGGGGGCAGGTCCACAACCAGATAGTCCAGCTCTTCCCAGGCCACGTCGGCGAAAAGCTGCCGCAGGGCCCCGTGGATCATCGGACCCCGCCAGACCAGGGCTTCGTCC
>MIBK01000069.1:14224-18480 GCA_001829505.1 Spirochaetes bacterium RBG_16_67_19
CCGTGGGCCAGGGCCGGGGCCAGCTTGTCCCCGCGCGCCGGCGGCAGCTCGCGCACGCCCATCATCAGCGGGACGTTGGGCCCGTAGATGTCGGCGTCCAGCAGGCCCACCGAGGCCCCGTCGCGCGCCAGCCCCACGGCCAGGTTCACGGCCACGGTGGTCTTGCCCACCCCGCCCTTGCCGCTGCCCACGGCCAGGATGGTCTTGATCGGCACGTCGAGCTTTTCCCGGATGCGCTTGTCGGCCCGCACCTCGGAGTCGAAGTGGATGCGGATCTGGCCGATGCCCGGCAGATCGCGGCGCAGGGCGCTCTCGCTGTCTCTCTGCAGCACGTGCTTCAGGGGGCAGGCCGGGGTGGTGAGCATGATCGTGAAGCTCACCGCGTTTTCCTCGATGCGGATGTCCCGGACGAAATTGAGAGTAACCAGGTCCTGGTGCAGCTCCGGCTCCATCACCGTGCCCAGGGCCTTCAGCACCTGCTCGTTGGTTATTGTTTGCATGGCTATTCTTGAATATAACAAAATCAGTAATATATGGGTATGCAAGTGGACAATCTCATACAGGTGAGCGCGGCCGCCCGTCAGGAGCTGCTGCGCCTGGGGGGGGCCGAGCTGCGCTCCGCGGGTTTCCTGCGGCTGGTGGTCGTGCCGGGAGGCTGCACGGGGCTGACGTATGAAATGGGGATCGACTCGGTGCAGACCCCGTTCGACCGCCTGCTGTACAAGGACGAGGAGCTGCACGTGGTGACCGACGGCTCCAGCTTCCGTTACCTGAAGGGGCTTTCGATCGACTACAGCGCGGACCTGGTGAAGGCCGGTTTCCGCTTCCTGAATCCCAACGCGGCCGCTTCCTGCGGCTGCGGGTCCAGCTTCTCCGCCCAGGAGGAGGCCGCCGGTTGAGCCTGCCGGCGCTCTCGGGCGGGGAATCGGTCTACTGCATCAACGAGATGCAGATGCGCAAGGCGCTGGAGCTGGCCCGGGAGGACCCGCGCAGCGGGCCCCGGCTGGCCGTCAAGCTCGCCGAGCTGGAGGCCGGCCTGGACCGCAACGAGCGGGCGGCACTGGCATTCCTGCTCATCGACCGGCTGCGGCGTTCCCCTCTTTGAGGGCCTCCCGAAGCTTGCGCCTGTAGCGCTCCAGGCGCGCCAGGGTCAGCGGGTCGCGAGGGTCCTCGAAGCGCAACAGCCGGAACTGGTGGGTGCTGCGCGTGCGCCCTCGGGCGTCTTTGCGCAGGGTGAGCATCCCGACTCGGTTGCCCTCTTCCCCGGGGGAGACCAGCAGCGTTCCATTGAGCGGCGGAACCAGGCGCTGCTCGTGCCCGACCACGATCAGGTCGATGCCCGGCACCAGGGCGGCCAGCCGCTCGGCCTCCTCCAGGGGGCCGTGATAGAGGACCACCACCCAATCCACCGGCCGTGCCCGCAGGGCGGAAACCAGCGGCACGGCGGTCTGGACGGGCTCCTCGAGCTTCAGGCTGCGCCGGAGCTCCTCGGGGTACAGGGCGAATACCCGCGGGTCCAGCAGGGCCAGCACACTTACTGTTTCGCCGCCCCGGTTCTTTACCAGCGGTTCCGGGCTGAAGATGACGCAGCGGTCCTCCAGACACAGCGTGAGGTTGTTGGCCAGCAAAGGGAAACCCCCGCGCCAAAAGGCCACCGCCTGGGCGCCGCCGCTGAACTCCTGGTCGGGCGGTTCATGGGCGCTCCTGCAGGTCGGCGGCCCGCAGCGCTTCCACGGCGGCGGTGAAGCCGGGTTCGGCCCAGAGCACGCCGCGGCGCAGGTCCTCCAGGGTACGGGAGCCGGTGAGCAGCATGGCGGTGCGGAAGGAAAGCTCCAGGCGGCGGATCAGCGCGCCCACCGCCTCGGCTCCTCCCGCGCAGACCTCCCGGATGAACGGCAGGGCCATCCCGGCCAGGCGCGCGCCCAGGGCCACGGCCTTGGCCGCGTCCAGGCCGCTGCGCAGGCCTCCGGAAGCCAGAACGCGGTCCATCCCGCCGTCGCCGCCCCGCAGCGCCCCCAGGAGCACGGCTGTGGGCAGCCCCCAGTCGGCGAACTCCTCGGCGGAGGCGCGCGCCTCGCCGGTGAGCCGGTAGGCTTCCACCCGGATCCAGTTGGTCCCGCCGGCGCCCGCCAGGTCCACGTAGGCCGCCCCGGCGTCCAGCAGCTCCCGGACCAGGGAAGGCAGCAGGCCGAAGCCGGTCTCCTTGACTATCACCGGCACCGGCGAACCCTCGCAGAGCCGGGCGATGGCCTGCTTCAGGCCGCGGAAGTCGCTGTCCCCTTCGGGCTGGAACAGCTCCTGCCCCGGGTTCAGGTGCACGACCAGGGCCTGCACCTCCAGGCGCCGCAGCCACTCGAAGATCTCGGCCTGCGGGCGGTCGCGCACCTGCACGGCGCCCAGATTGGCCAGCACCGGGACGTCCGGGGCCAGTTTCTTCAGCTGGAACTGCCCGGCCAGCTCAGGATGCTCGAAGAGAACCCGGAAGGAGCCCAGGCCCACCGGCAGCCCCGCGGTCTGGGCGGCCCGGGCCAGCTCCTGGTTGACCGACAGGCCCGCTTCCGAACCGCCGGTCATGCAGGAAATGAACAGGGGCAGGCGGAGCCGGTGCTCCAGGAAGCGGCAGGAAGGATCTATCTGGCCGGCGGCCAGCTCGGGCAGGGCGCGGTGCAGGAAGCGCAGGCCGGAGAAGCCGCTGTCCGCTCCCTCAACTGTGAACCGGGCGGGATCGGTGCAGATCGCTAGATGCTTCTCCTTGCGGAAGCCAATCGTGGAGCTCGGCGGCGTGTCGGTAGTCACGGTATCCATCCTCCCGGATGCTGGCCAGATAGAAGCAGTCCGCCGGAACCTGCCGCCCCAGGTTGAGGCGCTCGTGCTCCGCGGCCTCGTACGGGCCTTCAGTCCACAGGTCATAGTCCTCGATGGAGGCCGGGCGGTGCGCCGCCAGGGTCTGGTCCAGGTCCCAGGTCGAGAGCACCTCAGGAGCCTGCGGCATCACCCGGCCGGCCTGGATGATCATGGTGTTGCCGGAGCCGTAGGAGGCCAGCAGGACCCGCTTGCCCACGATGCGCTCGCCCAGCTCACGGAAGCGATGGTAGAGCAGGAAGGCCAGGGCCAGGTACAGCGAGCCGGCGTAGGTGTTGCCGATGTAGGACAGGGGATCCACTCCCTGGTAGAAGCCCCGGTCGCGGAGATAGCTCTCGGTGTGCCCGTTGGTGAAGCCCAGGTGCCGCTCCAGCAGGTGCTGCATGGCGCTTTCGGGCATGTTCCGGAAGGGGGTGTGCAGCATGACCAGCTCGCTGTCGGTAAGCGCCTGCTGGGGGCTCAGGCCCGCGCGGCGGCAATGGTCCAGGAACGCGCCTTCCAGGCTCTCCAGGTAGCAGTCCATGGAGTAGCGGCCCTTGACCCGGGCGGTCTTGGAGCCCAGCGGCCGGAAGAAGTCGTCCACGTCCTGCGAGTGGTAGCCCACGGTGGAGAGGTCCAGGTCGATCAGCTTCGGCGAGCTCTCCACGAGCATGGCCACCGCTCCCGCCCCCTGGGTGATCTCGGCCGTGCTTTCCGTGTCGTAGCGGGCGATGTCGCTGGCCATCACGATGCCCGACTCCCCCGGCAGGTTGGAGGTCTGCAGCATGCTGGCCACGCTGAGCAGGGCCATGGTCGCCCCGGCGCAGGCGTGCTGGACCTGGAAGCTGGACAGGCTGTCCGGGAGGCTGATCCCGGCCCTCTTCAGCATGCCCTGCACGTATGCCGAGACCGGCTTGGAGTGGTCCACCGTGGTCTCGGTGCCCACCGCCAGGTGCCGGATGGCGTCCCGGTCCAGGCCCGGGTTGCGCCGCACCAGCTCGTAGGCGGCCTGGGCGGCCATGGTCGCGGTGTCTTCCCAGGGCTCCGGGAAGCGGATGGACTTCTGTCCGGTGGTGGCCAGGGCGCGTTCCATATGGCGTGCCAGCCGGGGGTGCTGGGCCACGCGTTTGCGGATGATATCCTGCAGATCGATCACCGGGCGGGGCAGATAGAGGCTGATGTCGCTGATCCCCACCCGCCTGTTGCTGCTGTCGTGCATGTTACGATTCTAACCCGAAACGTTCAAAGAGTCCATTAAGTTGAAAAACATTTCCTGATATACTGCGCCTGAGCGAAGAAATGGAGTATTTCCAGCAGTGCCGGCGGCGGATCACCCGCTGCCTGGAGGAGATTCTGCGCTCCCGGGCGGCCCAACTGGCGCGGGTCAACCCGCTGGGGCGGGAGCTTGGCGAGAG
>MIBK01000069.1:18576-20032 GCA_001829505.1 Spirochaetes bacterium RBG_16_67_19
GGCCGTTCTGGCGGTGGCCGCAGCCATGGAGCTGTTCCAGTCCGGGCTGCTGGTGCACGACGACATCATGGACCGGGACGCCACGCGGCGCGGCCAGCCCACGATCCACCGCCAGTACGCCGGCGAGGCCGAGCTGCGGGGGGTGCGCGACGCCGAACACCTGGGCCAGTCCCTCGCCATCTGCGCGGGGGATGCGGCCTTCTTCCTGGGCTTCGAGGTCCTGGCCTCGCCGCCTGTGCCCGAATCAACCCGGTCCGGCCTTCTGGGCCTGTGCGCCCGCGAGCTGTCCTGGGTGGCCGCAGCCCAGATGCAGGACGTGAGCTGGGGGGGGCAGCCCGCTTTCGGCGGCGGCGATCCGGATCCTGCAGCCGAAGCGATCTTGCGCCTGTACACGTACAAGACGGCCCGCTATACCTTTTCCATGCCGCTGGCCGCCGGAGCGATGCTGGCCGGCTGCGGGACGGAAGCCCTTTCGGCGCTGGAGAGGTTGGGGGAGTGCCTGGGCATCCTGTTCCAGCTCCGGGACGACCTGCTGGACCTTTTCGGCGACGAGAAGGAGCTGGGCAAGCCCGTGGGCTCCGACGTGCGGGAGGGCAAGAAGACCCTGCTGCACGCCCGGCTCCTGGCCCGGGCCCCCGAGGCCGAGGCCGCGCGTCTCGGGGCCATTTTCGGCAACCCCGCTGCAGGCGGCAGGGAGCTGGACTTCGTCCGGCAGCAGTGCGAGGGACTCGGGGTGCTGGCGGAAGTGCGGGAGCTGTCCGCCGGATACGAGGCCGAGGCCCGGCGGCTGATCGAGGGTCTGCCGCGTACCCGCGCGGAAGAGCGGAGCGTTCTGCTCGATCTGCTGCGCTACACGTCCGAGAGGACGCGCTGAAGGAGGTCTCGTTGGGCACGGTGCAGATTCCGGAGCGCTTCAGCCGCCTGGGCCTGGAGGAGAGGCGGCGCCTGCTCGAGGAGCAGTCGATCGCGGAGGATTGGGAGGCGGTGAGCTCCAGTCCCGCGCTCACCGCGCTGGCCGACGTCATGGTGGAGGCGGCGGTCGGCTGCCTGCCCGTGCCGCTGGGGCTGGCGGCAGGGTTTCTGGTGGACGGCCGGGAGCTGGCTGTGCCCATGGCCGTGGAGGAGCCCTCCGTGATTGCCGCCGCCTCCTTCGCCGCCCGCCTGATCCGCCGCGGCGGTGGCTTCACCACCTGGGCTTCCGAGCCGGTCATGCGCGCCCAGGTCTTCCTGGAAAAGGTGCCGCCCGGCGGGGAGCTGCGGGTGGCGCCCCGGGAGGCGGAGCTGCGGGAGCGGCTGGACGTGCTGCAGGCCTCGCTGCGGGCCCGCGGCGGCGGCTTCTGCGGGCTGGAGGTGACCCGCCTGCCGGAAACCGGGTTGGTCCGGGTCAACCTGCTGATCGACGTGCGGGACGCCATGGGGGCCAACATCCTCAACACGGCCGCCGAGCACCTGCGCC
>MIBK01000069.1:20041-20609 GCA_001829505.1 Spirochaetes bacterium RBG_16_67_19
AGGAGCTCACCGGGGGAAGGGTCCTGATGGGCATATTGAGCAATGCGGCCCGCGAGCGCCGCGCCGGGGCGCGCTTCGCCCTGCCGCTGGAACACCTGCGCGTGGCCGGCTCCAATGAGGGCGGGGCCGTGGGGCAGGGGGCCGGCGGGGCCTCGGGCGAAGCGGCGCGCCGCATCGTTCTGGCCGCCGAGCTGGCCGCGGAGGATCCGAGCCGGGCCGTGACGCACAACAAGGGCATCATGAACGGGATCAGCGCTCTGGCCCTGGCCACCATGAACGACACCCGGGCCATCGAGGCCGCGGCCCACGCCTGGGCCGCCCGGGACGGCCGCTACCGCGGGCTCTCGCGCTATTCCTTCGACGGGCAGACCCTGGAGGGCAGCCTGGAGCTTCCCCTGAGCTTCGCCGTGGTGGGCGGGGCGGTGGGTTTCCACCCGGCCAGCCGCCTGGCCTTGTCCGTGCTCGGGCACCCCGACGGCCAGGGCCTGTCCCGCATCGCCGCGGCCGTGGGCCTGGCCCAGAACTTCGCGGCCCTGCTGGCCCTGGTCACCGGCGGCATCCAGCGAGG
>MIBK01000069.1:20701-23146 GCA_001829505.1 Spirochaetes bacterium RBG_16_67_19
GGCCGATACACGCGGGAGGCGGCGGCCCGGGCCCTGGCCGAGCTGCGGGGGAGACGGGCATGAGCCCGGCGGTTTTTTGCCGGGCGCACCCCAGCCTGGCCCTGATCAAGTACTGGGGCAAAAGCGATATCCGCCGCAACCTGCCGGCCACACCGAGCCTGGCCGTGACCCTGGCGGGGGTGCACACGGAAACCCTCGTCCGGACGGCCGACGGGACCGCCGCCGTGGACGCGGTGACGGTGGACGGGGTGGAGCAGCCTCCCGAGCGCTACGACCTGTTTTTCCAGGCCCTGCGACGGCGCCTGCGCACGGACCTGCGCTTCCGGGCGGACAGCGCGAACAGCTTCCCCACCGCCGCCGGCCTGGCCTCCTCCTCCTCGGGCTTCGCCGCCCTGGCGGCGGCCTGCGCGCGGGCCGCGGGGCGCGAGCTGCCGGCCCGTGAGCTCTCGGCGCTGGCGCGCCTGGGCTCGGCCTCGGCCGCGCGGTCCCTGTTCGGCGGTTTCACGCTGCTGCCGGCCGGAGCGCGCGCCGCCCGCCAGCTGCTGCCCGAACAGCACTGGCCGGAGCTGCGCGTGCTGGTGGCCGTGGTCAGCGGCCAGGCCAAGGCCTTCAGCTCCCGCCAGGCCATGGAGGCCACCCGCCGGAGCTCGCCTTTCTACCGCGCCTGGATCGGCACCGCCGGCAGCCTGCTGGCGGAGGCGATCGCCGCCCTGCGGGAGCGCGATCTGCAGAAGCTCGGGGAGCTGGCCCGCTTGAGCTATTCGCGGATGCACGCCGCCCTGCTGGCCTGCGATCCGCCCGTGCTGTACTGGCTGCCGGACACCGTGGCCATCATCCGGGCCTGCGCGGAGCTGCGGCAGCAGGGCCTGGGGGCCTGGGAAACCATCGACGCCGGGCCCCAGGTCAAGGTCCTGTGCCTGGCCGGCGAGGCGGGGAGGATCGCCGACAGCCTGCGGGAGGCAGCTGGAGCGCGGATCATCGAGTGCAGGCCGGGGCCCGCTCCCGAGGTGCGGGTCGAGGGGCCATAGGGCATGCGCGCCAGCGTGCCGGCCAACCTCCTGCTGCTGGGGGAGTACGCCGTGCTGGAGGAGGGCGGCCTGGGTCTGGCCGTGGCCGTGGATCCGCGGGTGCGGATCAGCGCCGCGCCCGGACGGCCCGGCGCCGGCCTGGAGGTGGCGGCGCGGATGGACACGGAGCTGCGCTGGACCCCCCGCGAGCCCCGCGAGCCCCGGGACCCGCGCGGCGACTCCCGGACCGCGCTGCTGGCGGCGGCGGTGGAGGTGTGCTGCCCGGCGGGCCCGCCGCCCGGGAGCATTGAGGTGGACTCCTCGGACTTCTTTTTCGGCGGGCGCAAGGGCGGCCTCGGCTCCAGCGCCGCCGCGGCGGTCGGGCTGTGCTGGGCGCTGCTGGCCCTGGCCGCGGGCTTCCCGCCGCAGCCGGCCGCGGTGCTGGAGGCCGCGCTGGCCGCGCATCGCCGGGCGCAGGGCGGCCACGGCAGCGGCTACGACGTGTTCGCCTCCTTTCACGGCGGCGCGGGGCTGTTCGCCGGCGGCGCGCGACCCTCCTGGCAGCCGCTGGACCTGCCCTGGCTGGAGCCTCTCTACCTGTTCCACGGGGAGCGCAGTCTTTCCACACCCGTGGCCATCGGCAAATATCGCGAGTGGCGCCTGCGCCGCCCCGAGGAGGCCGGGAGCTTCCTGGAGAAGTCCAATCGCCTGGTGTGGAGCTTCAGCCGGGCCGCTTCCCGGCTCGAGGCGCTGGGCAGCCTGCGCCGCTGCCGGGAGCTGGGCCTGCGGCTGGGGGAGTCCATCGGGGTGCCGGCCGCCATCCGCCCCGCGGGCGACTGGGACGGTATCCGGGCCGAGGATTGCAAGGCCCTGGGCGCGGGGAACGAGCTGGGTCTGGCCTTTCCGGAGCTGCCGCCGGAAATGCCGCCGGACGGCCTGCCTGAAAGCCTGCGGCCGGCCAGGCTGGCCAGCCAGGGGCTGGCGCAGGAGAGCCCGAAGTGAGCCGTCCGACCCGCCTGCGGGGGGCAGGGCACGCCAAGCTGCTGCTCTTCGGGGAGCACGCCGCCGTTCACGGCTACCCGGCCGTGGGGCTATCCCTTTCCGCGACGATCGTGGCCGAGCTCGTTCTATCGGAGCGCCCCCGGTGGCGGCTTCCAGGACAGCGCGGCGAACAGGCAGAGCTCCTGGGCCGGATGCTTGGCCGGCTGCACGAGCTGGCCTGCGGGCCCGAGCCGGGGGGCGGGAAGGCGCGCTTCACCTCCGCCATCCCGCCGGGTCTGGGTTTCGGTTCCTCCGCGGCCCTGTGCGCGGCCACGGCCGCGGCGCTGGGGGCGGGCCGGGCCTCGACCGCGGAGCTCTGGGCCTGGGCCCACCAAGCCGAGCGGCTGTTCCACGGCACCCCTTCCGGCATCGACACGGGCCTGGCACTGCTGGACGG
>MIBK01000069.1:23316-23557 GCA_001829505.1 Spirochaetes bacterium RBG_16_67_19
CTGCGGGAGCTGGGGGGGATGGCCCGCCGGGCCGCGGACCTGCTGGAAGGATCCGGTTCGCCGGAGCGGCGCCTGGCAGAGATGGGAGAGCTGGCCAGCGCGGCCCAGGCCCGCCTGGCCGGTCAGGGGCTGAGCACGGCGGAGCTGGACGGCCTGCTGCGGGAGGGGTTGTCCTGCGGCGCGCTGGGCGGTAAACTCAGCGGCGCCGGGGGCGGGGGAGCCTTCTTCCTGATCTGCCCGG
>MIBK01000069.1:23606-23997 GCA_001829505.1 Spirochaetes bacterium RBG_16_67_19
CGCCGGGCAGGCCTGCCGACCGCCGGCACTATAAGGAGTCTTTTATGGCCAAAGTGAAGGTTGACGCCGGCATCTGCGGTTTCAGCACGGAGATCACCGCCGAGCAGTCGGAAGGCGGCGCGGTGGCGATCGGTTTCCAGTCCACCTGCCCGCACGTGGTCAAGGCCCGGCCGGAGCTGCTCGTCGTGGACGCTTACAGCGAGATCTTCCGCAAGCCGCACGAGACCCGGGTTTATCAGGCTCTTTCGCCGCACCTGCCGCACGTCGCCTGCCCGCTGTACTCCGGCTTCTTCAAGGCGATTGAAGTGGCCGCGGGGCTGGCCCTGCCCAAGGACGCCCACATCCTGGTCGAGAAGTAAGCGGTAGATTGCTGGGGGGCCGCGGTAGCGGC
>MIBK01000069.1:24011-26145 GCA_001829505.1 Spirochaetes bacterium RBG_16_67_19
GCGGCAGGCCAGTAGGCAGTAGCCTGCTGGGGGGCCGCGGTAGCGGCAGGCCAGTAATCTACTGCTTATTGCCCCGGCTCGCCGCTCTCCAGCACGTAGTTGTTGTAGTAGTACTCCATGGAGTCCACCAGGGCCTGCCAGGAGGCCTCCACGATGTTTTCGGAGACCCCCACCGTGGACCAGGTCTTCTCCCCGTCGGAGGAGGTGACGAACACCCGCACCCGGGCGGCCGTGGCCCGCTCCGGATTGAGCACGCGCACGGCGAAGTCCACCAGCTTGATCTTCGATAAAAAGGGGTGGCGCGTGGCCAGGGCGTCACGAAGGCAGTAGTCCAGGGTCTCCACGGGGCCCACTCCGACGGCGGCGCCCATCAGCTCCTTGCTTCCGTCGGTGGTCAGGAAGATCCGCCCGACGGTGCGGGCCGGCGAGTCGGTGGCCTTGAAGCTCTCCAGGTGGTAGTTGCGCAGCTCGAACAGGGGGCGGTAGCGATCCAGGGCCCGGCGGACGATCAGGTCGAAGGAGGCCTCCGCGGCCTCGTACTCGAAGCCGGTCTCCTCCAGCTCCTTCAGGCGGCCGGTGAGCAGCTGCACCACCTCCGAGTTCTTGTCGAAACTGCCGTACTTGTCCAGCCGTCGGACCACGGTGGACTTGCCGGCCAGCTCCGAGAGGATCAGGCGGCGCTCGTTGCCCACCAGCTCCCCGGGGATGTGCTCCATCAGGCGCGGGGCCTTGGCCACCACGTCGGCGTGCTGCCCGGCCTTGTGGCTGAAGGCCGCCTCGCCGACATAGGGCTGGCGCTTGTCCGGGATGAGGTTGGCCTTCTCGGCCACGAAGCGGGCCAGCGAGGTCAGGTGCCGGAGGTTGGGCGCGCAGGCCAGCTCCCGTCCCATCTTGAGGGCCAGGTTGGGGACCACGGCGCACAGGTTGGCGTTGCCGCAGCGTTCGCCCCAGCCGTTGATGGTCCCCTGCACGTGCACCGCCCCCGCGTCCACCGCCGCCAGGGAGTTGGCCACCGCGTTCTCCGTGTCATTGTGGCAGTGGATGCCCAGGCAACTCAACTCACCGCGGGGCAGCTCGCCGATGATGCGGCTGACCTCGGCGGGCAGGGTGCCCCCGTTGGTGTCGCAGAGCGCCAGGCAGTCCGCGCCGGCCTCGCTGGCCGTGCGCAGCACGGCCAGGGCGTAGCCCGGGTCATGCTTGTAGCCGTCGAAGAAGTGCTCCAGGTCGAAGAACACCTCGCGCCCCTCGCCCTTGAGCACCTCGATGGAATCGCGGATCATGCGCAGGTTCTCCTCGGGGGTGGTGCGCAGCACATGCTGCACGTGCTCGGTCCAGGTCTTGCCGACCAGGGTCACGGTCGGGGTTCCGGCCTCCAGCAGGGCGCGGATGTGCGGGTCGCCGGCCGCCTGCTGGTGCGGGCGGCGGGTGGAGCCGAAGGCCGCCACCCGGGAACGGGTGAGCCCCTGCTCCCGGACCTGCCGGAAGAACTCGGCCTCCTTCTTGTTGGAAAGCGGGAAGCCTCCCTCGATGTAGTCGATGCCGAAGGCGTCCAGCTGCCTGGCGATGGCCAGCTTGTCCTCCAGGGTGTAGCTGATGCCGGTGCCCTGCATGCCGTCCCGCAGCGTCGTATCGTAGATGATCACCCGTTGCACGGGGCCCTCCCTCCGCTCATTTGTGCGTCGCCTTGAAGCGGTTGATGGCGTTCAGGTAGGCCCGGGCGCTGGCCTCCAGGATGTCGGTGGAGGCCCCGCGGCCGACGAAGCGCCGTCCCTTGATCTCCACGCCCACCGATACCTCGCCCATGGCCTTGCGGCCCGGGGTCACCGCGTGCACGTTGAACTCCAGCAGGGTCACGCTGATGCCCGTGGCCCGGTCGATGGCGTTGAAAACCGCGTCCACCGGGCCGTCCCCGGTGGCCGCCTCCTCCAGGCGCTCGGCTCCCGCCGTCAGGCGCACGGTGGCCGTGGGCACCGCCATGTTTCCCGACTGGATGTTGAAGTACTCCAGGCCGAAGGAGTTCAGGTGCTCTCCCATCTGCTCCATGACCAGCACGTACAGGTCGTCGTCGTAGACCTCTTTTTTCCGGTCGGCCAGCTCCAGGAAGCGCTGGTAGGCGTTCTTGCGCTCCTCCTCG
>MIBK01000069.1:26151-28360 GCA_001829505.1 Spirochaetes bacterium RBG_16_67_19
TCCAGGCCCAGCTCGCCCAGGCGCTGGGAAAAGCCGTGCAGTCCGGAATGCCGGCCCAGCACCAGGGTGCTGGCCTCGCGGCCCACGTCGGCGGGGGTCATGATCTCGTAGGTGGACCGGTGTTTGAGCATCCCGTCCTGGTGGATGCCCGACTCGTGGGCGAAGGCGTTCTCCCCCACGATCGGCTTGTTGCGCGGAATGGGGAAGCCGATGATCGTGGCCAGCAGGCGCGAGCTTTTGTAGATCTGGCGGCTGTCGATTCCGGTGGTGAAGGGCAGCTGGTCGCGGCGCACGTTGAGGGCCATGACCAGCTCCTCCAGCGCGGCATTGCCGGCCCGCTCCCCGATGCCGTTGATGGTGACCTCCACCTGGCGGGCCCCGTGCTGAACCGCGGCCAGGGAGTTGGCCACGGCCAGCCCCAGGTCATTGTGGCAGTGCACGGACAGCACCGCCTTGTCCATGCTGGGCACCCCTTCCCGGATGCGTTGGATGAACTGGCCGAACTCCGAGGGCACGGCGTAGCCCACCGTGTCGGGGATGTTGATCGTGGTGGCCCCGGCCCGGATGACCTCCTCGATCAGGCGGCAGAGGAAGGGCAGCTCGCTGCGGCTGGCGTCCTCGGGGGAGAACTCCACCTCGTCGGCCCGCCCGCGGGCGAAGCGCACCGCGCGCACGGCCATCTCCACCACCTCGTCGGGATTCTTCTTGAGCTTGTGCTGCATGTGGATCGGCGAGCTGGCCAGGAAGGTGTGGATGCGCCGCCGCTCGGCCGGGCGGAGGGACTCGGCCGCCGCCTCCAGGTCCTTCTCCACGCAGCGGGCCAGCGCGGCGATGGTCGGGCCCTTGACCTTCTGGGCGATCAGCCGGCAGGCCTCGAACTGGTGGGGGGAGGAGACCGGGAAGCCGGCCTCGATGACGTCCACCCCCAGGCGGGCCAACTGGGCGGCCACCTCGTACTTCTGCTCCGTGCTCATCGAGGCGCCGGGGGACTGCTCCCCGTCCCGCAGGGTGGTGTCGAAGATGATGATGCGCTCCATGGCTGACCCTCCCTTCATTTCTTCTTGCTCTTTTCCATCGAGATCAGGCCGCTCCTGGCGACTTCCAGCACGCCGTAGGGCAGCAGCACGGAGAGGAAGTCGTCGATCTTCTCCGAGGCGCCGGTCAACTCCATGACCATGGACTCCAGGCCCACGTCCAGCACGCGCGCCCGGAACACGTCGGCCACCTGGAAGATCTCCCCCCGGTCGGGGCCCTGCGCCCGCACCCGGATCAGGGCCAGCTCGCGGTGCAGGGCCGGCATCTCCGACAGGTCGGTGAGCTTGATCACGTCGATCAGCTTGTGCAGCTGCTTCTTGATCTGGGCGAAGACGTTGTCGTCCCCCTGGCAGACCAGGGTGATGCGGGTGACCTGCGGGTCCACCGTGACCCCGGCGGTGATGGTCTCCAGGTTGTAGCCGCGGCCGGAAAACAGCCCGGCGATGCGGGAAAGCACCCCCTGGTGGTTTTCCACCAGCAGGGTCAGCACGCGCTTCATAGCATCATCTCCATGATCCCCGCCCCAGGTGCCACCATCGGGTAGACGTTGAACTCCCGCTGGACGATGAAATCGATGAGCACCGGCCGGCGCGTGGACCGGCCGGCCTCCAGCAGGGCGGGGCGCACCTCCTCGCTGCGGGTGACCCGCAGGCCCAGGGCCCCGTAGGCTTCGGCCAGCTTCACGAAGTCCGGCGTGTATGCCGGGCAGTCAACGCCGGGGCCTGGGCCGGGACAGCCGGGCGGGCAATCCAGCCCGGTGCGCAGGCAGGTGGAGGAGTAGCGGTGCTGGTAGAACAACTCCTGCCACTGGCGGACCATGCCCAGGAAGCCGTTGTTCAGGATGGCCACGATCACCGGCAGGCCGTTCTGCACCGCCGTGGCCAGCTCCTGGATGTTCATCTGGATGGAGCCGTCGCCGGCGATGTCGATCACCTTCCGCCCCGGGTTGCCCAGCTGGGCGCCGATGGCCGCCGGGAAGCCGTAGCCCATGGTCCCGAGGCCTCCGGAGGTGAGCAGGCTGCGGCTCTGGCGGAACTTGTAGAACAGGGCCGTCCACATCTGGTTCTGGCCGACCTCGGTGCTGACGATCGCCTCCGGGAACAGCTCGCAGACCGCCTCGATGACCTCCACCGGCGACAGTCCCGGGCCGGCGCTGCGGGCCTGGGGCGGGTGC
>MIBK01000069.1:28408-35854 GCA_001829505.1 Spirochaetes bacterium RBG_16_67_19
GGCTCCACCAGCGGCTCCAGCTGCTCCAGCACGGTGCGCGCGTCCCCCACGATGGGGATGGCCACTGGCACGTTGCGCGAGATGGAGATCGGGTCGATGTCGACGTGCACGATTTCCGCCCCGGTGGCGAACTTGCTCAAGTCCCCCGTGGCCCGGTCGTCGAAACGCGTGCCCACGGCGAACAGCAGATCGCAGTGGCTCACCGCCATGTTGGCCTGGTAGGTGCCGTGCATGCCCAGCATGCCCAGGTCCAGGGGGTCGGCACCGGGAAGGCTGCCGATGCCCATGAGCGAGCTCACCACCGGAACCCCGCTTTTGCCCACGATGCGGCGGAGGACTTCCGCGGCCCCGGAGATGTGGATCCCCCCGCCCACGTAGAACAGCGGGCGGCTGGCGCGCTTCAGCGCCTGGGCGGCTTTGCGGATCTGGCCCGAGTGTCCCCGGTAGATCGGGTTGTAGCCGCGGATGCTCGCCGAGGCCGGGTACTCCGGGTCGCCCAGCTCCCGGACCACGTCCACCGGCAGGTCCACCAGCACCGGTCCGGGCCGGCCGGTGGAAGCCAGGGTGAAGGCCTCCTTGATGATCCTGCCCAGGTCCCGGCGGTCCAGCACCAGGTAGTTGTGCTTGGTGATCGGGCGGGTGATGCCCACGATGTCCGCCTCCTGGAAGGCGTCGTTGCCGATCATGTGCCGGGCCACCTGTCCGGTGAAGCAGACGATGGGCACGGAGTCGAAGTTGGCGGTGGCCAGGCCCGTGACGGTATTGGTGGCGCCCGGACCGCTGGTGACCAGGCAGACCCCGGTCCGGCCCGTGGAACGGGCGTAGCCGTCGGCCGCGTGCACCGCCCCCTGCTCGTGGCGAGCCAGGATGACCTTGATGTCGGGGGCCGAATACAGGGCGTCGAAGATCGGGATGACCACCCCGCCGGGGAAGCCGAACAGATGCTGAACCCCCTCTTCCCGCAGCGCCTTGACCAGCAGCTGGGCCCCGTTGATCTGAACGCTTTGCTCCACTCTTGCTCCTCTCGTAAAAAAAAAGGCCGCTTCCCAGGAAGGGAAGCGGCCTTTTCAGGCTTGGCTTTCGCCTTACCCCCCCCGGGTTCGCGGATAACTCCTAAGAATGAGGATAATAACGAGCTCCGCGGGCGGAAGGATGGCGCCGGTCGCGATTCTGCCGGTCATGTACCCTGATTTACAGAATTCCGCCGCCATTGTCAAGACGGGGGTGGTTTTTTTTCGCCGGCGGCGTTGTGCGACCGGCGCGATACCTGCTAATGTAGGGGCATGCCGAAGCGCTGGCTGGCGCTCGCCGCGGGCATCCTGATCCTCCTGGCCTGGGCCGCCCCGATTGGCGGGGCCCTGGACTGGGAAAGCTCCTTCACCCTGTCGGCCGCCACGACTCCTCCGCTGGGTCCCTGGAAACCCTGCTTTCTGCCCGGCAGCCTGGATTCATACGCCAGCGCCGAGGAGGGCTACCTGTGGCTGCGCAGCTCGCTTTCCCTGGTGGAGCCGGCGGCGGTGATTCTGGGTCCCCTGGGCTTTTCCGAGAGGATCTTCCTGAACGGGGTGCAGATCGGAGCCACCGGCAGCACGGGGCAGGATTTCGTTTCCCCCGTGGCCCTGTTCCGCGGCTACACCCTGCTTCCCGACCACAGCCTGCCACGGCAGGTCCTGCACCTGCGGCTCTACCACCGTTCGCACTCCTGGCTGGAAAAGGGGGTGGAGCTGGTCCGCCTGCAGACCCTGAACCTGAGGCTCTTCCTGCTGAACCTCCGGTACCTGGGGGCCCGCTCCGTGCTCCTGCTGCTGATGGTCTTCCTGTTCGTTTACACCGTGTACATCTTTTCCCTGGAGCGGAGGATCTTTCTGCTGCACCTGGCGCTGGCCAGCCTTTGCGCGGCGCTGGCCGGCACCTTCTCCGTACTGCTGACCCTGCTGCTGCCCTTCGTGACCGCGCTGCGCATCTTCCCGGTGTTCGAGCTGCTGGCGGCCTCCTTCCTGCTGCTGGCCGCCTGGGGGTACCTGCTGGAGAGGCGCAGCTCCAAACTGATTCCCTTCGTCGTGTTCCTGGTGGGCGCCGGCGCGGCGGGCCTGGTGGTACGGCAGTTCCCCGCCCTCCTGGCACTGCGCGGCGCCCAGTACGCCGTGCTGGGCCTGGGCTTCCTGGCCTCCGCGGCGATCGCCGCCGCGAGCATCGCCCGCGGGAAGCGCATCGGCATCCCCCTGCTGGTGCTGTTCCTGCTGGCCTGCGGCAGCCTGCTGCTGCCCCTGCTGGATCCGCTGGGCCGGGTGCGGCTCATGCAGGCCAACTACGGGCTGGAGTTCGTGCTGGCCCTGCTGGTGGCGGTGATCAGCGGCTGGGAGCGCTTCCGGGTGAGCCGCAGCTTCCGGGACTCCAGCCGGCGTCTGGAGTCCAAACTGGACGCCGACCAGGAGCTGCTGGCCAAGATCCGGGAAGGCAAGGGACGGCTGGAGAACCGGAATTTGGAGTCCATGATCCTGGCCAGCCGCCTGCTGGAGTCCGCCCAGAAGCAGGCCTTCACCATCGCCCAGATCATGATCTCCATCGAGCAGAGCGCCACGGCCGAGGGCGACGTGGTGGCCAGGGAGAGGGACATCCTCAACATGACCACCCAGGTGGACTCGCAGATCAGCGGCTTCAGCCGCGAGCTGGGCAGCGCACTGCAGGAGCTGCAGGACCTGGAAGTCAAATCGCGCAGCATCACCCAGGCGGTGGCCCAGATCATCGGCATTGCCGACAAGACCCACATGCTCTCCCTGAACGCCTCCATCGAGGCCTCCAAGGCCGGGGAGGCGGGGAGGGGCTTCGCGGTGGTGGCCCAGCAGATCCGCAAGCTGGCCGACGTGACCCGCACCGTTTCCGACCAGGTCAGCGCCCTGATCCGCGAGTCCAACCTGGCGATCGTGAAGAACGTGGACACCTCGCAGGGCCTGATGCAGGGCTACGCCGAGATCATGAAGCAGAGCGACCGCATCCGGGCCATGATCGAGCACAACGCGGGGGCGCTGGAGGAAGTGACCCGGGCCCATTCCTCGGTGAAGGACAGCGTGGCCGACGTGGACCGGACCATCAAGACCATCCTGGAGGTCTCCCGGGACCTGCGCCAGATGACCGGCAGCCTGGGCACGGCCTTTTCCTGGTTTGACGAGGCGCTGCGGATCACCGACGCCGCCCGCCGCGAGGAAAAGGGCCAGGGGGCGGAGCTGACCCTGGGCCGGAGCGAAATGCTGGAGCCCGAAGGCCTGCCGCAGCACCAGCCTCTTCTGGAAACCCACGGGGCGGAGACGCCCGCCGCGGAAAGCGTGGTGGACGCGGAGGATGCGGAGGAAGCCGAGGAGATCGGCGAGCTGGAACCCCTGGAGCCGGAACCCGTGTCACCTCCTGCCCCGGCGCGCGGCGCGGCTCGGACCGCGGAGCCCGAGGGGGCTGGGAAAGCCGCGGTCGTCGAAGCTGTCGAGGAGCTGGAAGAGCTGGAAGTTCTAGAGGACTAGACCGGCGGGAGGCCGGTTTTCACACCGGATTAGCTGGTCACCCGATCAGGCAGAGCCACTCCGCCTCGGCGGCCAGCTCCTCGCCGACCAGGGCCTGGCCGGACTGTTTCACCATCTTGTTGCTCACGCGCAGGTTCTGGATCACCACCCGCACTTCGTCCCCCGGGCGCACCTGGCGGCGGAACTTGACCTTGTCCACGGAGGCCAGGAAGAACAGGCCGTCCGCCTTTACCTTGCCCAGCTTCTTGATCCCGGCCCCGCCGACCTGGGCCATGGTCTCCACCAGGATCACCCCCGGCACCACCGGGTAGCCGGGGAAATGCCCCTGGAAGA
Source organism: Spirochaetes bacterium RBG_16_67_19 (assembly GCA_001829505.1). Lineage (GTDB taxonomy): Bacteria > Spirochaetota > Spirochaetia > SZUA-6 > DRHE01 > MIBK01. The sequence goes on from MIBK01000069.1 coordinate 32,254, forward strand.
AGAAGTCCTCCGCGGTGAACAGGCGGTAGCCCACGATCCGCTCGTCGGTGGCTTCCTCGATGCGGTCTACGAACAGGAAGGGCGTGCGGTGCGGCAGCCAGCGCTGGACGTCGGCCAGGTGGTCGCTCATATGATCCCCAGCTTGGCGCCTTCGCGCTGGCAGGTGCTCAAGACCTGGTCCAGCTCCGCGTCGGTGTGGATGGACATGTAGGAGGTGCGCAGCAGCGAGCGGTCGGGAGGCACCGCCGGGCTGACGATGGGGTTGGCGTAGACTCCGTTCTCGAAGAGGGCTTTCCAGAACATGAAGGTCTTGTCGTTGTTCCCGATCAACAGGGGGATGATCGGCGTCTCGGCCACGCCCACCTTGAAGCCCAGGGCCTTGAACTCCTTGATCATGTAGCGGGCGATCTGCTGCAGGCGGCGGGTGTGCTCCGGCTCATTTTCGATGATTTCCAGCGTGGCCATGACCGCGCCGAGCATGGCCGGTGGCATGGAAGCCGTGAAGATCAGCGGCCGGGACATGTGCTTGATGTAGTCGATGACCGTGTGGTCGCCGGCCACGAAACCGCCGATCCCGCCGAAGGACTTGGAAAAGGTGCCCATCAGCAGATCCGCGTATCTGCCCCCGCCGTAATGCTCCTCGATGCCGCGCCCTGTGGCCCCGAGCACCCCCAGCGAGTGCGCCTCATCCAGGTAGATGCGCGCCTGGTAGCGGTCGGCGACCTTTTTCAGCTCGGGTAGACGGGCAATGTCCCCTTCCATGCTGAACACCCCGTCGGTCACGATGAGCTTTGGCTCGTCGGCCGGGAGGCCGGCCAGGGTCTTTTCCAAATGCTCGGGGTTGTTATGGTGGAAGCGGTGCATCCTCACCTGGCCGCCGGTGAGGCCCACGGCCAGCATGATGCCGTCCACGATCGAGGCGTGGTTGTAGCGGTCGCTGAGCACGTGTTCCTTGCGCCCCAGCACGGCCGAGATGGCCCCCAGGTTGGCCAGGTAGCCGGCCGTGAAAACCAGGGCGGCCTCGCGTCCCACGAAACGGGCCAGGCGGTTTTCCAACTCCACGTGCTGGGTGAAAGTGCCGTTGATCAGGCGGGAGCCGGAGCAGCTGGTGCCGAAGCGCTCCACCGCCTTCTTGGCCGCTTCCTGCACGCGAGGGTCCATGGACAGGCCCAGGTAGTTGTTGGAGCCGATCATGATGACTTCGCGGCCGTTCATCACCACCCGGCTGCCGCGGTTCTCTTCTATCGGGATGAAGTAAGGGTAAAAACCGCTTTTTCGGACAGTTTCCGCATCCTTGAAGTCGTAGCACTTGCTGAATATGTCCATAGCGTATTGAAGCGCCATTATTGCACTCAGGCCGGGCCGTGTAAAGAGATAGGCCTGTTTTTTTCCCCGGCTAGATGCCCTGGTAAGCCAGCCAGAAGGCCAGGAAGCCGGCGGGATTGAGCGTTCCGGCGAAGGTCAGGCCGGCGAGGGCCAGGAAAAGCAGCGCCAGGCTCGGGCGCAGCATTATTCGCCTCCGCCGGGCCGGCCCGGCAGGGGCTGGCCGGAACAGCTCGGCCAGGAAGAAGGCCAGGAACAGGAGCCCGGGCACGGCCAGCAGCCCGGCGAACAGGAGGCGCACCTGCCCGGGATGGGCCTGCTGCCAGGAGGCCAGCCCCGCCGCCAGCCGGTATAGGGTGATGTTCAGCAGCTGCAGCCGGCCGGAAAGGATCAGCAGGCCGATGAAGACCAGGAAGGAGCCGCTGGCGATGCGCAGCGCGCGGAAATGGGCCTTGAAACGGTCCCTCTGGCGCATGAATTGGGAGAAAAACAACCCGGCCAGCAGGAACGGCAGCCCCAGGCCCAGGGAATACACCGCCAGCAGCGCGCTGCCCTGCAGCACCTGCCCGCCGGAGCCGGCCAGGAACAGGATGGAAGCCAGGATGGGCCCTATGCAGGGAGTCCAGCCGGCGCCGAAGGCCATGCCCAGGGCCAGGGACCCCAGCAGTCCGCGGGGCGCGGAGCTCATATGCACCTTTTTTTCGAAATTGAGGAATTTCCAGAAATTGAAGATGAAATTCAGGCCCAGCAGCACCACCAGGCCTCCCGCCACCAGGTTCACCACCCGCGAGGCGCCGGTGAGGAAGCCGCCCGCGCCGCTGAACAGAATGCCCAGGATGATGAACACCACGGAAAAGCCGGCCACGAACAGCATTGTGCGCAGGAATACCGGCCAGCGCCCCGACCGGCCGTCGCGTCGCTGCTCGTCGAAGGCGGCCCCGCCGATCAGCGAAAGATAGGAGGGGATGAGCGGCAGCACGCAGGGGGAAAGAAAGGACAGCAGTCCGGCCAGGAAGGCCAGCAGCAGGTTCAGGTTCTGGGCCATCATCTAAGCAGAAGAATAGCGCCCAGCCAGGCTCCGGGCAAGGGGAACCGGTCGGCCAGCAGGGTGGCCGCCAGCACCGCCAGGTTGTACAGGCCGTGAGCCCAGGCCACGCGGTGCAGGTTGCCCTGCCGGGCGAAGGCCAGGGCGAAGTACAGGCCCAAGGCCAGGGCCACGGCCAGTCCGATGGGTCCCTGGTAGGCGTGCCCTCCGGCGAAAAGCAGGGCGCTGGCCGCCACCGCTGCGGCCAGGGGCAATCCCGCCTGCCGGAGGCGGGTGAGCAGGTAGGAGCGGAAAAAGAGCTCCTCCCGGTATCCTGTGAGCAGGCTGAAACAGGCCGCCAGGGGCAGGAGACGGACGTCCTCCAGGCGCCAGCGGAAGCCGCCGGTGAGCCGTCGCCGGGCCTCCTCCGGCAGCAAGCCCAGCAGAAGCCCGGCGGAGGCCAGCAGGAGGAAAGCCCCGACCAGCAGGACGATCGCCCAGCCCAGGTCCGCCGCCCGCGGCCGGCCAATGCCGAATTCGGACCAGACGCTGCGCCCCGGCTGCTGCGGTCCGCGCAGCCAGATCAGGTAGCCCAGGAGAAGCACCTGGGGGGCGGCGGCGCCCAGGAACCGGGCCATATACAGGGCCAGCTCCCCGGCTCCCCCCGTGGGGGCCGTGAGCGGCCACAGCAGGCCGGGCAGGTAGAAGCCGGCGAACACCAGCGCCAGCTCCAGCAGGTTTTGCCCGCCTTGGCGGTACTTTCCCATGGGCGTGATAAAATGGCGAAACGTAGAAATCCGGCGTCAAGTATATCAGGTTGCTATCGATAATTGTACTATGTGGGTAATCTTCCTCGTCGTGGCGGCCGTGGTCGCGGCGGCGTTCCTGCTGCTGCGCGTGGTCGGCCGCGGCCGGTTCCCCTGGATGCAGTTCTACGCCAAGGGCAAGGAATCCGGGTTCGGCCTGCACGAGATCCACCTGCTGCGCAAGATCGCCGTCGAAACCAAGCTGGAGAACCCCACCTCCCTGTTCTGGTCCATCAAGCAGCTGGACCGCTCGATCAAGGAGATCATCGTCAAGCTGCGGGCCCGGGACCTGGTTGACGACGAGGATTCCAACCGCTTGCTGGGCAAGATGTTCGAGCTGCGCAAGCGGGTGGAGTTCGACCTGCCCAAGTACCGGCTGGGATTGAAGTCCACGCGCGAGATCCAGCCCCGCCAGCGCGTCAAGATCACCCTCCCGGGGCTGGGGCCG
>MIBK01000069.1:35912-36578 GCA_001829505.1 Spirochaetes bacterium RBG_16_67_19
GACCCAAGACGCCGGAAGGGTTCACCTGGAAGGGCCAGCAGATCGGCATGCACTTCTGGCGCGCCGAGGACGCGGGCTACTTCGTGAAGACCCGCGTGCAGGACGATTTCCTGGGCCAGAAGTACCCCATCATCCACGTGGCCCATACCGAAGAGGTGGTGCGAGCCCAGAAGCGCCAATCCATCCGGATCAAGCTGAACCTGCCCGGCCACGTGTTCCCGCTGAAGAGCATCCAGGGCGCCAACGAGATCGAGGAAAGCTCCGCGGGGCTGCGCTGCCGGCTGAAGGACGTGTCGGAGGATGGGGCGGCGCTCATGGTGGGGGGAAGGACCAAGGCGGGGCTGCCGATCAAGGTCCAGTTCGACCTGGCCTCCAACCGGGTGGTGTTGTGCGGGGTGGTGAAGGGCGTGAACTTCGACAACGCCAAGAACGTTTCCCTGCTGCACCTGCAGGCCGTGCCTCCCTCGGCCCGGACGCGCAACCACATCCTGACCTACGTCTACAACCTGTTCGGCGAGCAGGCCGAGGTCAAGGAATAGCGGCCCCGATTTCCTCCACCTTCAGCACGTTCGTGCCCCCTCCCGCCGGCATGCCGGCCAGGACCACCAGCAGGTCCCCGGTACGGATCAGCCCCTGCTCGGAGAGGAGGCGCCGGGCCGCGGCGGT
>MIBK01000069.1:36620-39674 GCA_001829505.1 Spirochaetes bacterium RBG_16_67_19
CTGCACGCCCCATACCAGCGCCAGGGACCGGCGGGTGGACTCGCGCGGCGTGACCGCCACGACCGGAGTGCGCGGGCGGTAGCGGCTGATGAGGCGGGCCGTGCGCCCGGTAAGGGTCTGGGCCAGGATCAGGCGGGCGTCCAGGCGCTCGGCGGTCGCGCAGGCGGCACGGGCCACGGCCTCGGCGGGGCCGTCGGCCTCCGTCTCCACGGGCAGCCAGCCCCGATCCATGCCGAGGTTGGCCTCCACCGCTTCGGCGATGCGGCGCATCATCGCCAGGGTCTCCACGGGTCGCTCTCCCACCGCGGTCTCGCCGGACAGCATGACCGCGTCGGTTCCGTCGTAGATGGCGTTGGCCACGTCGCTGACCTCGGCGCGCGTGGGCAGCGGCTGGTGCATCATGCTTTCCAGCATCTGGGTGGCGGTGATCACGGGCTTGCCCCGCCGGTTGGCCTCGCGGATGATCAGCTTCTGGTGGACCGGGATCATGGCCAGGTCGGTCTCCACGCCCAGGTCTCCCCGGGCCACCATCACCGCGTCGCTGGCCTCCAGTATGTCCGCCAGGTTGTCCAGAGCCACGCCCCGCTCCAGCTTGGCCACCAGCCGCACCCCGGAGCCGCCCGCGGCCCGGCGCAGCCTTCTCATGTCCTCGCCGTCCTGTACGAAGGACAGGGCCGCGTAATCCACCTCTTCCTCCAGCCCCAGCGCCAGGTCGGCCAGGTCCCTGGCCGTGGGGGCGCGCTCCGAGAGGCGCAAGCCCGGAAAGCTCACCCCCTTTCTGGAGTACAGCCGGCCTCCGGTCAGCACGCGGCATTCCAACCCCTGCCCGGAGCGCCGCTCCACGGCGAGCTCCAGCTTACCGTCGTCCAGGCGCAGGCGCGCGCCCTCCGGGACCTCGGCGAGCACCCCGGGGTGGGGAAGCGGCAGCAGGGGACCGCGCGGATCGAAGCCCTCCGCCGCCAGCCGCACGGATTGTCCGGCCTCCAGATGGACTCCCTCCGGGGGCAGCTCCCCAATGCGGATCTTGGGCCCGGCCAGGTCCTGCAGGACGGCCAGGTTTCGCCCCGCCCGCCGGGCAGCCCGGCGCGCCTCGCGGATCAGGCGGCGGTTGGACTCCGGGGTGCCGTGGGAGAAGTTCACGCGCGCCACGTCCATTCCGGCCGCCACCAGGGCGGCCAGTAGCTCGGGGCTCTCGCAGGCCGGGCCCAGGGTGCAGACGACTTTTGTTTTCGTCTCCATGAGGGTTATATTATAGGTATTGGCGGGGCGGTTGCCCATCGAGCGCGCGGAATAAGCGCGCAATCGCCGATAATCTAGTCACACTGCCCCCGAGGAGCAAACGGTCCATGAAGATCAAATCGGCGCGGAAATCCGGACTCTGCCTGGCGCTGTTCCTGCTGCTGGCGGCGGGAGCCGCCTGGGCCCAGACCCCCGACGATGTGTTGAAGAGCTACCTGCGCAACTTCGCCATCGCCAGCCTGGACGTCAAGTTGCAGATCGTGCAGGACGCGGGCCAGCGGGGCCTGAAGGAGCTGGGCCCCTTGTACCTGCGGGCCGTGGACTACGTCCTGACCAACTTCTCCTTGCTGGAGACAGACCAGCGCTTCCGTACCCTGGCCCTGGCCGCCCTGGCCCAGATCCGCGCTTCGGGCTTTGGCGAGGCACGCCATTCGGTGTGGAAGCTGTTCCAGACCGACTCCTCCCAGGAGGTGCGCCAGGGCGCGCTGGACGCCCTGGCGGTGATCGGCAAGGGCGACCCGGAGATCGCCCGCAGCCTGACCCTCTGGCTGGAGTCGCAGAACTCCGTGTTCCAGACCGGCAAGGTGCCGGAGCTGGGGGTGATCCTGGCCGCCGTCCGGGCGCTGGGCGCCCTGGGCGATCCGGTCTCCTTCCCCGTGCTGTTCGCCACCATGAACCAGGGCTATACCGAGGATGTCAGCCGGCAGGCCCGCCAGTCCTTGCTGGCCATTCCGGGGGACTATCGGGCCCAGTTCATTGGCATCCTGCGCGACAGCCCGCTGCCGGAGAAGCAGCTGGCCCTGGGCATGGCCATGGAATTCCCCCGGCTGTCCGATGCGGACAAGAGCGCCCTGGCCGAGTTCGCGCTGGACGTGGGCCTGCACTCGGCCGCGTCAGACAACCAGTCCAAGTCCCTGGCCCGCGATTTGCGCTTCCAGGCGGCCAAGGCCCTGACCGGGCGCCGCTGGTCCAAGGCCAGCCCGCTGGCCATCGAGCATTTCGACGCCGTGCTGCAGGAATACGAGCGCGGCCTGGCCGATCGCCGGTTCCTGGTCGAGGCGATCAACCTGCTGGGGGACATGGGCAGCCACGAGGCTGCGGTGCGGCTGACCCAGTACCTGGTGCTGCTCAACGCCTATACGGAGAGGGTGCGGGAGTTCGACAGCACGATCGTGCTGGCGGTCATCGAGAACCTGGGCAGGCTGGGCGACAAGGTGGCCTTCGACGACCTGCAGTACGTGGAATACCTCAAGTCCTATTCGCCGGAGGTGCTGGCCGCGGCGCGCAAGGTGCGCGCCAAGCTCAAGTGGTGAGCGCTGGAAGCGCTGCTCACCTGATGCGCTGCCGGGCCACCCACCTGACGGCATTCGCCCTGGCCCTCTGGACCGGGCTGTATTTCGCGCCTCTTCTTTCCCTGCAGGGCCTGCTCGTGTTTATCGGCGGAACGACGGTCGCGGCCGGATTGGCCCTGCTGGGCCTGCAGCCGATCCGTTTAAGACGGGCCGGAGCCTGGCTGGCCGCCTGCGGGGCGGGCCTCGCCCTGGCGGCCCTGAGCCTGACGCCCCTGGCGGCCGGCCAGAGGCTGGCGGGACTTCCGGCCGAAAGGATCCACGGCTTCGAGGGCACCCTGGTCGCGGACAGCTCGCCGGTCCCCGGCGGGGGCGTGCTCTACCGGGTGCGGCTGCGGCGGGCCTGGACGCAGGACGTGGAAGCCTCTGGTGCGGGCCTGGTGGAGCTGGTCGTGCGGGACGGGGAGCGCCTGCACTGGGGCCGGCGTATACGGGTCCAAAGCACGGTGCGCAGGATTGAGGCGGA
>MIBK01000069.1:39707-40580 GCA_001829505.1 Spirochaetes bacterium RBG_16_67_19
CGGCCAGTTGAGCGTGCTGGATTACTCCTCCCGGCTGCGGGAAGGCCGGGCGGAGCTGCACCGGGAACTGGAGCGCCGCCTTGCGGCTTCCGGCCAGTCCTCAGCGGGGCTGCTGTCCGCGCTGCTGCTCGGCAACCGGGCGGAGGTGCCCGCGGCGGAGCGGGCCCTTTTCCAGGAGAGCGGCAGCCTGCACCTGCTGGCCCTGTCCGGGCTGCACGCCGGGATCCTGTTCGCCGCGGCCTCGTTCCTGCTCTTCTGGCTGCCCGCTCGCCGCTGGCGGGCCGCGGCCGGCTCCGCCCTGCTGTTCGCCTACCTCCTGCTGGCCGGGTCCAGTCCCTCGCTGGCGCGCGCGGTGCTCATGCTGGGAGCCGGCGCGCTGGGGTTCATCCTGGACCGTGACACGCGCACCTTGAACCTGCTGTCCCTGGCCGGGTCGGCGATTCTCCTGGCCGATCCGGGAGCGGCCTCCGAGCTATCCTTCCAGCTCTCCTTTCTTTCGCTGCTGGGCATCCTGCTGCTGGCCCCGGCGCTGCGCCGCCGGCTCACGCCTCCGCTGCCGCGCTTCCTGGGGTCGGCCGTGGCCATGTCGCTGGGGGCCCAGGCGGCCACCACCCCGCTTCTGCTGGCGGTCTTCGGGGCCGCCTATCCGGCCGGAGCGCTGGCGGCCCTGCCGCTGATCCCGCTGGTCACGGTGTATATCTGGGCCGGCCTGGCCGCGCTGCTGCTGTCGCTGCTGCCCGTGCCGCCGCTGCTGTCGGTGCCGCTGGACCTGCTGCACCGGGGGATCCTGGGCACCCTGGGCTTCTTCGCCCGCTTCCCGCCGCTGCGCGCGGCCTGGCGCCCTGTTTACTGGATCCCCGTGGCCGCGGCTCT
>MIBK01000069.1:40640-42537 GCA_001829505.1 Spirochaetes bacterium RBG_16_67_19
CGAATGAACCATGACTCGCCGGCCGAGATCCGACGAACGCTGGCCGAGCTGGGCCTGACCCTGAAGAAGCGCTGGGGGCAGAATTTCCTGATCAACCCCGGGGTCCGGGACAAGATCCTGGAGCTGGTCGACCCAAGGCCCGACGAAACGGTCTGGGAGATCGGGCCCGGCCTGGGCTGCCTGACCTCCGCGCTGCTGGGGCGCTGCCGCCTGCTGGTGGGCTTCGAGATCGACCATGGGTTGATGCGCTTTCTGCAGAGCAGCTTCGCCGGACGGGAGGATTTCGCGCTGGAGGCCGGGGATGCCGTGGAGCGGTGGAGCGAAGTCCGCGAGCGCCGAGGGGTGCCCGACAAGGTGGTCGGCAACCTGCCGTACAGCGCCGCCTCGGCGGTGATCAGCTCCTTCGCCGAAAATGGCTTCTCACCGAAGCGGCTGGTCTTCACCGTGCAGCGCGAGCTGGCGGCGCGCCTGGCGGCCGCGCCCGGCGGGAAGAACTACTCCTCATTTTCCGTCCTGTGCCAGCGGGCCTACCGGGTGAGGGAGGCCTTCAGCATCCGCCCCGGCTCCTTCTACCCGGCGCCGCAGGTCACCTCCACGGTGGTGGACCTTGAGCCGCGGAACCAGCCGGACAGCCCGCCGGTCACGGCGCTGTTCCAGAGGCTGGTCCAGGCGGCCTTCCGCAGCCGGCGCAAGACCCTGTGGAACAACCTGCAGGCCTGGTCCTCCGGCTTTACGGAAGGGCGCCTGGCCGCGGCGCTGGCCGCCGAGGGCATCGATCCGGGCTGCCGCGCCGAGCAGCTGGGGCCCGAGCGCCTGGCCGCCCTGGCGCGCCGCCTGGCCTCAGAGGATCTTTAGCTCGCGCAGCGCGGCGGCCAGGGTCTTGCGGTTCTCCGCGCCCAGGGGACACATCGGCAGGCGGTAGACCTCCTGCATCATCCCCTTCATGGCCAACGCCGCCTTGATGGGGATGGGGTTGGTCTCGATGAAGATGGCCTTGAACAGCGGCAGTAGCTTGTAGTGCAGCTCCCGCGCCTTGTCCCACTGGCCCTTCAGCGCCGCGCCGATGAACTCTTTCATCCGCCCGGGCACCAGGTTGGAGGCCACCGAAATCACCCCCTTGCCGCCCAGGGCGATCAGGGGGAAGGCCAGGTTGTCGTCGCCCGAAAGCACGTCGAAGTCCGCCGGCTTCTGGGCGATGAGGTTCATCATCTGGTTGATGTCCCCGCTGGCTTCCTTCACCGCCACCACGTTGCGGTGGGCTGCCAGCTTGAGCATGGTGGGGTTCTCGATGTTCTTGCCGGTCCGGCCGGCGATGTTGTAGATCACCATGGGCAGGTCCACGGCATCGGCGATGGCGGCGAAGTGGCGGTAGAAGCCTTCGGGGGTGGGCTTGTTGTAGTAGGGGGCCACCTGCAAGGTGGCATTGGCCCCGAGCTTCTTGGCTGCCTGGCTCAGGTGGATGGCCTTGTCGGTGCTGTTGGAGCCGGCGCCGGCGATGACCGGCACCCTCCCGCGGGCCTGCTCGACGGTGATGCGGATCACCGCCTCGCTCTCCTCCGCCTCGAGGGTGGGGCTCTCGCCGGTGGTCCCCACCGGGACCAGCCCGTCGATGCCCTCCGCGATCTGGAAATCAATCAGGCGCCGCAGGGCCTGCTCGTCCAGCTTGCCCTCCTGAGTGAACGGGGTCACCAGGGCCGTGAAGACTCCTTCGTACATGGGCACAGTTTAATGATGGGCGGCCCGATGATCAAGTGGCGGTTGCCGCGGCGCGAGGCTTCTGCTACCATCGCCCTATGGTGCGTATAATCCTGCACGGCTGTTTCGGCAAGATGGGCCAGGCGGTGGTGGCCGTGGCCTCGGCCAGCCCGGACATCCAGATCGTGGCGGGGGTGGACAG
>MIBK01000069.1:42647-42731 GCA_001829505.1 Spirochaetes bacterium RBG_16_67_19
CGGCGGCCGCGCGGAAGCTGCCGCTGATCGTGGCCACCACCGGCCTGTCCGCCGAGGACAAGGGCCTCTTGAGCGGGCACGCGC
>MIBK01000069.1:42748-46397 GCA_001829505.1 Spirochaetes bacterium RBG_16_67_19
GTGTCCGCCAACATGTCCCTGGGCATCAACCTGATCCGCGAGCTGATCCAGCAGGCCGCGGCCGTGCTGGGGGGCAGCTTCGACATCGAGATCGTGGAGAAGCACCACAACCAGAAGAAGGACTCCCCGTCGGGCACGGCCCTGCTGCTGGCCGACGCCATGAACGAGGTGTTCCTGGGCAGCCGCCAGTACGTGTACGGCCGGCACACCCGCAGCGAGCTGCGGGACGCCAAGGAGATCGGCATCCACGCGGTGCGCGCGGGCTCGATCGTCGGGGAGCACGAGGTGCTGTTCGCCGGCAAGGACGAGGTCGTGGAGTTCCGGCACACCGCCTACTCGCGGCAGGTCTTCGCCAGCGGGGCGCTGCAGGCGGCCCGATATCTGATCGGCAAGCCGCCCGGGCTGTACGGCATGAAGGAGATGATCACGGCGGGCAGCGCCGTCACCCGCCTGTACGTGGGCGAGGAGCAGGCCATGCTGACCCTGCTGGAGGTGCCTTACGACACCGCCCGCATCGCCGAGGTGTTCCAGGGCATCGCCCGCGAGAACATCAGCGTGGACATGATCAGCCAGACCGCGCCCGTGGACGGCCGGGTGGAGATCTCCTTCACTTTGGCGCGGGCGGACCTGGACCGGGCCCGGCGCCTGCTGGGAGGCCTGCGCACGGAGGTGCTCACCGAGGCGGTGAAACTGGCCGTGGAGGGCCCGGGCATGGAAGTGCAGTCCGGCGTGGCGGCCCGCTTCTTCCAGGCCATGGCCGGCGTTGGCGCGCGCATCCACTCGGTGACCACCTCCGAGACGAAGATCGCCTGTGTCATCGATCGTGCCGCCCAGGGCCTGGCCGTGGCCGCCATAAAGGAAGCTTTCCAGCTGTAGGCCGGCCATGCGCATCGGGATCTACGGCCTGGGCCGTTTCGGCGCCTTCTTCGCCGGCTTGTTGAGCAGCAAGGCCGAGGTCCAGGCCTACTCCCGCAATCCGGACCGGCCCGCGCCTGCGGGAGTGCGGCGGGTGGGCGAGGAGGAGCTGCTGGCCATGCCGGCCGTGTGTCTGTGCGTGGACATCGGCGCCATGCCGGAGGTGCTGGCCCGCATTGCCCCGCGGTTGGGCCCCGGTACCCTGGTTCTGGACACCTGCTCGGTCAAGGAGCTGCCCGTGCGCTGGATGCGCGAGCTGCTTCCGCCGGGAGTCGAAATCCTGGCCAGCCACCCCATGTTCGGGCCCGACTCGGGAGCCCGGGGCGTGGAAGGCCTGCCCATGATCCTCTGCCCGGTGCGCCTCCAGGAGGCGCGCTACCGGGAGTGGGAGGGCTTCTTCTCCTCCTTCGGCCTGGAAGTCCACCGCTTGGCCCCGGAGGACCACGACCGCCAGGCCGCCTACACCCAGGGATTGACCCATTACCTGGGCCGCGTCCTGGCGGAGCTCGACCTCCAGCCTTCGGCCATCGGCTCCCTGGGCTATCGCCGCCTGCTGAACATCGTGGAGCAAACCTGCAACGACACCTGGAGGCTGTTCCTGGACCTGCAGCGCTACAACCCCCACACTCCCGCCATGCGGCAGGCCCTGGACCGGGCGCTGGAGGCCCTCAAGGCCAAGCTTGACATGCTCTAGGGGCTACGCTACGATTCCCGCCATGAGAGACATGAGGGAGGTCAGGATCGAGCAGGTCGAGGAGACCGACATCGACACGATCCTGGCGGAGGACATCAATTTTTCCGGAGTGCTCACCTTCCAGAAGCCGCTGATGATCAAGGGAACCTTCCAGGGCGAGATCAAGGCCTCCTCGGACCTGTTCATCGGCGAGAAGGCGGTGGTGAAAGCGAAGATCGAGGCGGGCACCGTGTCCTCCAAGGGGCGCATCGAGGGGGACGTGTTGGCCCACTCGCGCGTGGAGTTCTTCTCCACCGCCTCCATGATCGGCGACCTGGCCACCCCGGACCTGGTCATGGAGAGCGGCTGCCAGTACAACGGCCGCTGCACCATGCGGCGCGACAAGGCCGCCGCGCCCAAGGCCGAGGCGCAGAAATGAGAAAGTTGTTCCCGACCGTGCTGCTGGCCGCCCTGCTGCTGGCCGCGACGGCGGGCGCCCCGGTGCCGGCGGCCGCCCAGGAAAAGCAGGACGCCCTGGAGCTGTACCGCTCCGGCAACTTCCAGGCGGCCGTGGACATCTGCCGCCGGGAGCTGGAGGAAATGCCCGCCCGCCTGGACGCCCACGCCATCCTGGGCTGGAGCCTGCTCAAGCTCAAGCGCTACCAGGAAGCCATGGAGGCCAGCCAGAAGGCCTTCGCCGTTTCCCGCTACGACCCGCGCATCATCCAGATCGCCGGGGAGGCCCAGTACTTCCTGGGCCGGCGGCAGGAAGCAATGAAGTACCTCGAGGAGTACGCCGCCATCGCCCCGACCGGCGGGCGCATCGACATCGTGTATTACCTGATGGGGGAGATCTACATCCAGCAGGGCAAGTTCGCCAACGCCGACATCGCCCTGTCCACCGCCCTGTACCACTCCCCGAACATCGCCGACTGGTGGTCCCGGCTGGGATACGCCCGCGAGAAGGCGGGGGAAGCGCGATTCGCCCTGGAGGCCTACAACAAGGCGCTGGCCTTGAATCCCAACCTGGTGGACGCGCAGCGCGGCAAGGCGCGCGTGGAGGGCCAAGGGGGGGGCTAGGGCCCCCAAGGGATGAGGGCTTCCTTCCACACCTTCGGCTGCAAGCTGAACCAGTTCGAAACCGAAGCCCTGGCTTCCGCCTTCCGGAGCCGGGGCTTTTCGCTGGTGGAGTCTGGGGAGGAGGCCGAAGTCTACCTGATCAACACCTGCACGGTGACCGGCAAAAGCGAGCAGAAGGCCCGGCGCTTCATTCGCGGCCTGGCCCGCCGGCGCCCCGCGGCGCTGCTGGTAGTGACCGGCTGCTACGCCCAGTTGGAAGGCGCGGCGATTGAGAGACTGGGCCCCAACGTGACCGTGGTCTCGCAGGCGGACAAGAGCCTCCTGCTGGACCTGCCGCGGCGCCTGCAGGAGCAGGGGACCGGAGCGCGGATTCCGAAGGGCGGGGGAAGCCCCGACCCGTTCGCCTTCCAGGTCCAGCGCTACAGCTTCCACTCCCGGGCCTTCCTGAAAATCCAGGACGGCTGCGATCACCGCTGCGCCTACTGCCGCGTGCCCCTGGCGCGGGGCGGCTCGGTCAGCCTGGACCCGGAACTGGCCGTCCGGCGTGCCGGGCTGCTGGAGCAGGCGGGATACCGCGAGGTGGTCCTCACCGGGGTGAACCTCAGCGCCTGGAGGCACGGCGGGGAAGGGTTGGGGGAGCTCCTGGAGCGTCTCTTGATTTCCACCGTCGGGATCCGGCTGCGGCTGTCCTCCCTGGAGCCGGAAACCATCAAGCCCGCACTTGTGCAGGCTTTACGCCACCCCCGGGTCTGCCCGCACTTCCACCTGCCGGTGCAGTCCGGCTCCGACCGGGTGCTCCTGCGGATGCGCCGGCGTTATCGCGCGGAGCAGGTCCGGCGGGCCGTCGGGCTGCTGCGCGCCGTCCGCCCCGAGCCGTTCCTGGCCGCCGACCTGATCGCGGGATTCCCCGGGGAGACGGAAGAGGATTTCCAGGCCAGCTACGACCTGGCCGAGAGCCTGGGCTTCGCCAAGCTGCATGTG
>MIBK01000069.1:46592-46699 GCA_001829505.1 Spirochaetes bacterium RBG_16_67_19
TGGCGGGGATTCAGCGGCAACTACCTGCCGTGCGCCGTGCGCGGCGTGCCCGAGGGGCCCGCGGGCCGGCTGGTGCGGGCCAGGATCGAGGACGACGGGGACCCCTG
>MIBK01000069.1:46809-46951 GCA_001829505.1 Spirochaetes bacterium RBG_16_67_19
GATGGGCGCGTTCCTGTGCCTGCTCCTGCTGACTCTACTGGGCGGCTGCGCCGAGTTTTTCACGTTCAACCTGCTGAAATCCCTGGACCCGGTGTCGCTGCCATCGCTGGAGGAGCTGGCCGCCATGCCCGAGGGGCAAGCC
>MIBK01000069.1:46959-47054 GCA_001829505.1 Spirochaetes bacterium RBG_16_67_19
CCTGGAGGAAGAGCTTGGCTCGCCCGCCTTCGTGGAGAAGCTGGTGGAGGATTCGGCCGTCTACGGAGCGGTGGAGGGAATTCTGTACGGCGCCA
>MIBK01000069.1:47067-52144 GCA_001829505.1 Spirochaetes bacterium RBG_16_67_19
TGACGCCGAAAGCCGCAAACGGGCCGCGGTGCTGTACGCGGACCTGCAGCTGGAGGCCTCTGGAGCCGTGGAGGTGGTCAACAACCTTACGCAGCTGCTGGGCCAGGACCTGGAGAGCCTGAGCTTCTCCACCTCCGAGGAGGTCCTGGCTTTCCTGGAGGACCTGATTCCGCAGATCATGCCCGGGGAGGCGCTGGAGTCCCGGGAGGTTTTTGACGGCCTGCTGACCGGCTTTCAGGAAGCCTGGCAGGGCTATGCCGTCTTCGGCGAGATGCTTGGCGAAGACCCGGCCGTTCCGGAGGCCGTGAACCTGGGCGATGTGACCCAGAAGGCCCTGTTCAGCTGCCTGGTGGCCGAGGCCCTGGCGGACGGTGGCCTGTATGGGACGGAGGCGGAAGCCCGCGACGCGCTGTGGGCCATCCTCCAGGGCGGGCAGCCCGCCGACCCGACCGCCTCCGGCTTCGAGGATCCGTTCCAGGACGGCACGCCGCTGCAGAACATCCTGGACGCGGCGGGGATCAGCTTCTGATGGAGGCGACGATGCGCGGAACCCTGGCCGTGACCGCACTGCTCCTGACGCTCCTCACCTGGGCGCCTCCGGACCGCTTGGGCGCCCAGAGTTGGGAACCGGCAGCGGTGCCCGTGAGCCCGGAGGTGCTGGCCCAGGGCGGATCGTTCACGGCCAACGCCGAAGGCTTTCAGGCCTTGTTCCACAACCCGGCGGCCCTTGCCTCCGAGCGCAAGTCCCTGACCTTTCTGACCGCCTCCAGCTGGGTCTACGCCAATCCGGCCCGGCTTTTCGCGAGCCTGCCGATGGGCGGGGATGCACAGGCGCTGGCGGATTTCATGGAAGAGGAAATCACCACCGGCGGCTTCGGGATGGGCTCCGGGGTGGGCCTGGGCTACGTGGGCCGTGGCCTTGGCCTGGGTGCCGTGCTGAACGTGGATTCCTACCTCTGGGGACCTACCACCCTGGGGGCCACGGGCCGCCTGACCGCCGATCTGCAGTTCGTGGCCGGTTTCGCGTTGAAGACCCTGGGGGAACGGCTCTGGCTGGGAGCGGACGTGCGCCCCCTCATCCGCCTGGCCGTCCCCGTGGACTACGACTCCATGTTCGGCTTCTTCGACGCCCTGCAGTCCGGCGGCGACCCGCTGGCTGCGCTGGAATCTGCTCCGGCCCTCTACGGCTACGGCTTCGGCGTCGACCTCGGCGCCCTGCTGGTGCTGGGCGGACTGCGCATCGGGCTGTCCGTGCGGGATTTCCTGGGAACCAGCATCATCTACCGGCAGAGCACCTTCGGTGATGTGCTGGAAAGCCTGCAGAAAACGGGCGGTTTTCCGAGCGGCGGGTCGGCCCTGGCCGAGGATCCGATCGTGCCCATGGAGCTCAGCGTGGGGCTCTCCTACCGCTTCGACTTCGCGCCCCGCACCTTCGACCCGATCCTGCACCTGGCCTTCAGCGACTTGGTCACGGTGCTCCGCGGCGAGCGCTCGCCCTGGACGGCGCTGCACCTGGGCACCGAGATCCGCCTCCTGCGCTTTCTGGCCCTGCGCGCGGGACTGAACCAGGGGTACCTGACCTTCGGCGGAGGCCTGCGGGTGCCCATGCTGGAGCTCAACGCCGCCTTCTTCACCCGGGAGATGGGCCGGCGCCTCGGCGACCAGCCCAGCTCCGGCATGGCCCTGGAGGCCGCGTTTCGCTTGTAGTGCCCACTTTCCCGACCGCCGGCAGGCCTCGAATTGACACTCGCGGAGGGCGGGTGTTATAGTGCCCGTGCTTCCGAGGGCCGCTAGCTCAGGTGGTAGAGCAACAGCCTTTTAAGCTGTGGGTCGCAGGTTCGAGTCCTGCGCGGCTCACTTACAGTATAAGGAATCAGCATCGCCTGCCGCCAGTTTCGTAGCCGATAGGGGGCAGGATGCGATACCGGGAACCTTAGCAACTGTAGCGTCTTGGAGCTGGTGCCGCTGCTGGGTCCTGTCTCGTATCGATCCAACTCAAGATGCAGACACAAGCAGCAAGATAATAGCATTTCTAGAATCCGTAAGAAGGGCAGGGTGTGCAAGGGCATTCATTCCCGAAGGCTCGGTGGCGAGGGGTAGCTTGGCGGGCAGGGATTTCCGCTTCTACTCGTAAATAATGGTCACCGTGGTGTAGCGAGTCGCCGAGCCAAAGCTATGACTCACCGCACACTCGCTCTGAGTAAGGAAGTGCACTTTCTTTACTTCGGTGAGAAACTGATCCGCTAGCGGGCGTTTTGCTATCCAGAACGATGCCCCCGCGAGCCTCAAACACCTTTGCTTTCATGCCGTTTCTCCTTCCCTGAGCAAGCTAAGCCTTATTCAGATCTCTGACTGTCGCGGCACTATCGAGTTATGAGCTTGCGGTTTTTTTCGCCTTGGTTTCTGCGCTACCCTTTTTAATGACAACTTTCACCGCATCTTCCATCGGATCTTTGAAGGGCACCTCGATTCGAAGCAGGCCGAGTTCGTAGGTCGCTTCGGCTTTGTCAGGTTTCACCGGCCAGCCCAATGCTAATGAGGCAACATACTCGACGTCCCTCGCTGGTGCTGCCAGGTGGACGCTGTCTTGGAGGATTTTTACATCGATGGTATCCGCTGGCGCTCCTGGAATGGCGAACTCCACTATGAGCTTGCGGTTCTCCGCGTCAGCATACGCCACTGTTTCGGGGGCGACTTTCATTCGATATTCGGGCATCTTGGTACCTTCCTTTTTTGCTTCTATGACACAATGTAGCCGTGGCGGATGCAAAAAGATAGCACCTTCGATCGCGGCCGCACGGGGCAGCCCCGGGGTGTTCTCTGACCTGCGGCGCCTGCCGGCCCCCGGTAGATGGTCTCTTTCTGGCTGATACTCGCTGGCGCAGGCGACGGGTTCATTTTGCTGATCAAGAGACGAGGCGTCGCGGGTATGGAAAAATCATGGAAACAAATCCTTGCAAACGTATGGAAACGATGCTACGACGATTGAAGAAGCGAAACGACAAGCCGCACCGTGGGGAGGTGGGCAATGCCGAGAGTTAGGAAGTCGTGGAGCGAAACGGAGGTGAGGCGGTTCCTTGAGCTGAACCGCGAGGGCCGAACCGCCAAGGATATTGCCAGAGCGATCCGCCGCACGCCGGGCGCCATACAAGCTATGCGCCGGAAGCTGGCCCAAGCCCACGAACTCGGTGCCAGGGGCAAGTCTGTATACCGCCTGCTCCTGGTCGGGGAGCATCGGCTCAACCGCCCAACGAAACGGCAGTCTTCTAGCTCCACCCGGGCCCGAGGTTTCCGGGCAGGCCGTCGGCAAGCACGGTCGTCCAAACGCGAGGAGCAACCATAGAAGTAGGCGCCGATCTGCCCGCCCAGCTTATCCAAGTAGTCTCCTCGGCTGTGCAGCCGATATGCCGTGAAAAGACCTGCTAAGACATGCCCTCGCAATACGGAAGAATATCGACTATCTCTTTGTCCCGCAGCACAATATTCTACAAGTAGTCACGCGCAGCTACAGATGGCAATAACTTCTGCTTAGGTTCGAGTCCTGCGCGGCTCAAATCTTGACAGTCGCGGCGCAATCGCCGTATATTTCGCTTCGCTAAGTGTCTCCTTCGTCTAGTGGTTAGGACACCGGGTTTTCATCCCGGCAGCACGGGTTCGACTCCCGTAGGAGATGGAAGATACCAACAAGGAGAGGTGGACCATGAAGCGCGGCTTGAAGCTTTGCATTATCGTCATGGTTCTGCTGGCCCTCGGCGCCGTGGGCGCCTCGGCCAAGGGCAGGAGCAACCTCCGGCTGGGTCTGGAGTTCGGCAACCCGAATGCCGTGCTCATCATCCGCCCGGCGCCCTTCGATTTCAAGATCGGCTACAACTTCGCCGCTCCCGGCTACCTGTTCTTCAGCGCCGACTACCGGATCGTGAACGCCTACCAGGTCGTCGACATCCTGCACTTTTTCCTCGGCCTGGGCGCTTACACCAACATCTATTTCGAGCCAACCGAGTTCAGCCTGGGCGCGCGCATCCCCCTGGGGCTGCAGATATTCCTGATCGACAACGTGGTGGAGCTGTTCCTGGAGGTGGCCCCGACCGTGGGCTTCCTGCCCGCCCTCACCGCCTTCCCCGAGTGGCAGGGCTTCATCGGCTTCACCATCCTGATCCGCTAGCTCCGGCCGCGGCCCGGCGTACCGGCCTGCTTCCACAATGCCGGGCCTTTGGCTATAGTCACCCAATGGGCGAGAACCCCTTGCCGGCCTCGTCGGCCTGGCCGGCCGCGCTGGCCGGATACCGGATGCATTTGGTGGGCATCAAGGGCACCGGCATGGCCGCGCTGGCGGAAATCCTGGTGAGCAGGGGGGCGGTGGTAAGCGGCTCGGACGGACCGGAAAAATTCTACACCGACGCGCTGCTCACCCGGCTGGGCGTGCCCTACCGCGAGTCCTTCTCCGCCGCCAACGTGGAGCAGGGTGTGCAGCTGGTGGTCCATTCGCCGGCCTACTCGCGCGAGGAGCACGTGGAGCTGCGGGAGGCCCTGGCCCGGGGTCTGCCGGTGCTCTCCTACCCGGAAGCCCTGGGCCGGCTGTCCGCGGGCGCCGATTCCTCCGGGGTGGCTGGGACCCATGGCAAGACCAGCACCACCGCGCTGGCCGGCACGCTGGCGCAGGCCCTGGAGCTACCGGTGACGGTGATCGTGGGATCCGAGGTGGCCGGCTTCGGCGGGCGCTCGACCCTGGTGCGCGGCGAGCGCTACCTGGTGGCCGAGACCTGCGAGTACCGGCGCCATTTCCTGAACTTCCGCCCGCGCCGCCTGGTCCTCACCAACGTGGAAGCGGACCACCTGGACTACTTCCGCGACCTGGAGGACGTGCTGGATGCCTTCGTGAGCTATGTCCTGCTCCTACCGCCGGAAGGCACCCTGATCTACGCCGCGGACGACGGCGGGGCCCGCGTAGTGGCGGAGCGTTCCGGCTCCCTCCGCCCGGACCTGCGCCTGCTTCCGTACGGGGAGACGGCCCCAGGGGCCTTCGGCCTGCGGGAGGTGGAAAGCGCCCGGGGCAGGACGAGCTTCCGGCTGGCCGGAC
>MIBK01000069.1:52164-52228 GCA_001829505.1 Spirochaetes bacterium RBG_16_67_19
CCGCTGCCCGGCAGGCACATGTCCTGGAACGCCGCGGCGGCGCTGGCCCTGGCGGCGGAGCTGC
>MIBK01000069.1:52350-55022 GCA_001829505.1 Spirochaetes bacterium RBG_16_67_19
CTGGACGACTACGGCCACCACCCTACGGAGATACGTACCACCCTGGAAGGATACAAGAGCTTCTACGGCAGACGCCTGGTGGTGGATTTCATGCCGCACACCTACTCCCGCACGCGGGCCCTGCTGCCGCAGTTCGCGGAATGCTTCGCCCCCGCGGACCTGGTGATCCTGCACCGGGTCTACGCCTCGGCCCGCGAGTCCGCGGCGCAGGAAGGCGGCGCCCGCGTGGACGGGCGCACCCTGTACCGGGAGGTCGCTTCCCGCCACCCCGCGGTGCTGTATTACGAGGAGCCGCTGGAGGCGGTGGAGGAGGTGGCCGGGAAGCTGCGGACCGGCGACCTGTTCGTGACCATGGGCGCGGGGGACAATTGGAAGCTCGGCCGCGCATTGCTGGCCAGGCTGGGAGGAACTACTTGAAGAGCATGACCGGCTTCGGCATCGGAGAGCACCGCGACGAGAAGCGCCAGCTCTCCATGACCCTGAAATCGTACAACAACCGCTTCCTGGACCTGTTCGTGTACCTGCCGCCGGCCCTATCGGTGCTGGAGCCGCAGATCCGCCGCTACCTGTCCGAGCGCGTGCTGCGCGGCCGGGTGGAGCTGTCCCTCAAGTACGTGGAGCTGCAGGAGGCCCCGCGGGCCAGCCTGGACCGCAGCGCGGTGCGCGCCTACGCCCAGCTGCTGCGTGAGCTGGCGCGGGAGGCCGGCATCCGGGGACGCCTGCGGCTTTCGGATCTCTTGAGGTTGGAGGGCGTGATCCGCACGGAGCCGGGCTCCGATCCCCAGGAGCTGTGGCCGGTGCTGGAGGGGCTGCTGGCCCGGACCTTCGCGGGGTTCGACGAGGCGCGCGCGCGGGAGGGGGAGGCCACCCAGAAGGACGTGCTGGCCATCCTGGCCGCCTTCGAGCAGCAGATCACCCTCATCGAGGGCCTGGCCCCGCTGCTGGAGGAGCGGCTGAAGAACGACCTGCGCGCGCGTTTCCGGGAGGTGCTGGGCGACACGGTGGAGGAGGCCCGCCTGCTCACCGAGACGGCCGTGCTGCTGTCCCGCTCCGACATCCACGAGGAGCTGATGCGCGTGCGCTCCCATTTGGGGAGCTTCCGCGCCTCCGTCCTGGCGGGAGGGGCAGTAGGCAAGAAGCTGGATTTCCTCTGCCAGGAGCTGGGCCGGGAGGTCAACACCATCGGCGCCAAGAACGCCCTTCCGGAGGTGGACGCCGCGGTGGTGGCTCTCAAGGACGCGCTGGAAAAGATCCGCGAGCAGGCGCGCAATGTCGAGTGAGCTGACCATCGCCGTCTCGGGCAAGAGCGGCTGCGGGAACACCACCGTTTCCACCCTGCTGGCCCAGCGCCTGGGGCTGCGCCTGATCAACTACACCTTCCACAACATGGCCGAAGAACGGGGCCTGCCCTTCGAGCAGTTCGTCCGCCTGGTGGAGCAGGACGACCAGTACGACCTGTACCTGGACCGCCACCAGGTGGAGCTGGCCTCCGCCGGCGGCTGCGTGCTGGGCTCCCGGCTGGCCATCTGGCTGCTGCCCGCCGCGACCCTTCGGATCTATCTCACCGCCTCCCTGGAGGAACGGGCCCGGCGCATCGCCCGCCGGGAAGGGTCGGACCCCGCCCTGTCCCGGAAGGCGGTGGAGGAGCGGGACAACCGGGACCGCAAACGCTACCTGCGCCTGTACAAGATCGACATCGACGACTACCGGCTGGCCGACCTGGTGGTGGACACGGAAACCGGAGAGCCGCCGTACATCGTGGAAACCATACTGGCTGCCCTGCGGGCCCGTCAGGGCGGGGCTTGATCTTTTATCGATTAATGGCTATATAGAGCTACCGGGGGCAAACAGCATGATTATCCCTTTGGACAAGCTGATCAGGTACAGCGGCAACATGTACATCCTCACCTGCGCCACCATCAAACGGGCCCTGCAGATTCACCTGGCCGGCGACCCGGAGCTGGTCACCAACCGCGGCAAAGTGGTTTCCACTGCGACCAAGCAGATTCTCACGGAAAAGGTCCACTACCGCCTGGAGAGTTGAGCAGGCCGCTTCCCATCCTTTTCGGTCCCACCGGCGTCGGCAAGACGGAGCTGGTCGAACGCCTGGCGCGAAGCTTCCCCGGAATGGAGATCGTGAACGCCGATTCCATGCAGGTGTACCGCCGCCTGGACATCGGCACGGCCAAGCCCTCCGCCGCCCTCCGCAGGGCCATTCCCCACCACCTGATCGACATCGTGGACCCGGACGTGCAGTTCGACGCCGGGCAGTTCGTGCGCCGGGCCGAACAGGCCGTCGCGGATATATTCGCCCGCGGCAGCCTGCCCCTGCTGTGCGGGGGAACGGCCTACTACCTGCGCAGCTTCATCTGCGGCCTGCCGGAGGCGCCGGCTTCCGATCCGCGGGTGCGTCAGCAGCTCAAGGAAGAGCTGGCCAGCCGCGGGCTGGGGGAGCTGCTGGCGGAGCTGGCCCGCGTGGATCCGGCGACCCGCTCGGCGGTGGCCGAAGCCGACGCCTACCGCGTGCTGCGCGCCCTGGAGGTGTACCGCGCTTCCGGCCGCCCTCTATCCTCCTTCAGCAATCCGGGGCGGCCCCGCGCGGACTACGCCTTCCTGATGCTGGGCCTGACCCGCGAGCGCCCCGAGCTCTACAGCCGGATCGACGCCCGGGT
>MIBK01000069.1:55045-55968 GCA_001829505.1 Spirochaetes bacterium RBG_16_67_19
CCTGTGCCGCGAAGTGGCCGGGCTGCTGGCCCGGGGCTATGGACCGGGGGACCCCGGGCTGCGCGGCATCGGCTACCGGGAGTTCTTCCTGCTGCAGCGCGGCTGCTGGACCCTGGCGGAGCTGCGCGAGGCCATACAGCGCCATTCGCGGCACTACGCCAAGCGCCAGATCACCTTTTTCAAGTCCCTGCCGGGGGTGGAATGGCTGCCGGCAGGCGAGCCGGAGCGGATTGCCGGGAGGATCGCCGGATTTCTGGCCGCCCCTTGACTCGGGGGGGCCTCTTCACCATAATGAGCCGTCTTACTGAAATCATTGAAAGGGGCCCAAATCAGTGCCGTGCGGTAGAAAGAGAAAACGACACAAGATAGCCACGCACAAGCGGAAGAAGAAGCTGCGGAAGAACCGCCACAAGAAGAAGTAGTTTACCCACTCCGGCTTCCTACAGATAATACATGTAGGAGAGCGCAATGAAGGTGATACGCATCCTGTTTTCCCTGATCCTGGCGGCCGGCGTGGGGAGCTGGGCGGACACGCTGTGGACCCCGTCCTTCGACGGGTACCTCAGCGCCCGCTCGGCTCTGGGCGCCGGGGATATAGTCTACGTGCAGATCGACGGCGCCACTTCCTTAAGCTTCCAGGCGGCGGCCAGCGACGCGAAGAGTCTGACCCTGGAGTTTTCCGGAGGGCAGTTCGGCAGCCTGTTCTCCTTCCTGCCCCAAACGCGCAGCGGCGGGGAGTTCTCCAGCCGCGGCCGGCAGCAGTACACGATAGAGTCCCGCTTCGCCGCGCGCGTCGCCCAGGTGGACGCTACCGGCAAGGCCAGGATCGAAGGCACACGCAGCGTCACCCTGGAAGGAAAGCAGGAGAGCCTGGCCCTGTCCGGGTGGCTGGATCCGGCGGACCTGGTATCCGGACGGGAGGT
>MIBK01000069.1:55988-57553 GCA_001829505.1 Spirochaetes bacterium RBG_16_67_19
ACGCCCGCCTGAGCTTCCGCACGCTGCTGGAGCCCGCGGCTTCCGTGCTGACCAGCCGGGACATCGAGCTGATCGTGGCCGCACTGCCCGTGCCCGCCGGCGCGGCGCCCGTTGCGGCGCCTGCCGCTCCAGGTACAGCTCCCGCAGCTCCCGGCGCGCCCGCAACCCCGGCACTCTCGGCACGGGCCGCGGAGTATACCCTCACCGAAGCCCGCAAGGTCGAGCTCTTCCTGCGCTACATCAACCGCCTGATCGACTTCCTTTTCCGGCCGTAGCCGCGCATGGATTTCTATCGCCGCTACCTCGATCGGCTGGAGCCTGACGGCGGCTTCGACTGCGCCTGCGGCCGCAGGCACAGCATCGGCACCCGGCAGGTCCTGGCGGGGGAGGGGGTGCTGGGGGAGCTGCCGGCCCTGCTGCGCGAGCGGCACGGAAGCGGCCTGCGCCTGTGGGTGCTGAGCGACCGGAACACCGAAGCGGCCGCCGGGGCCCGCTGCAAGGAGCTGCTGGCGAGCTGGCCGCTGAGCGGCAAGGTGCTCCCCGGCAAACCCAAGCCCCGCCCGACCCTGGAGCTGGCCGGCGAGCTGGCCAGGGAGGCGGCGGACCGCTCTCCCGGACTGGTGCTGTCCGTCGGCTCGGGGGTGATCAGCGACCTGGGCAAGAAAGTGGCCCACGAGCTGGGCATCCCCAGCTGGTGCGTGGCCACCGCGCCTTCCGTGGACGCTTACACCTCGGGCAACTCCGTGTTCAAGGGCCACTCCCGGCACCAGACGCTCTGGGTGAGCCCGTCGGAGGTGGTGATCTGCGACTTATCGGTCATGGCCACCGCCCCGCGCCCGATGTTCCTGTCCGGCCTGGGGGACCTGCTGGCCAAGTTCCTCGTGCACCTGGACTGGCAACTTTCCGCCCGGATTTCAGGGGAGTACCTCTGTCCCGAGGCGGTGCGCACGGCACGGGAATCGGCGCTGCGGCCGCTGGGGCTGCTGGCCGGTCCGGATTCCCTGGCTTCCCCGCAGCTGCTGGCCAGCCTGACGGACGCGCTGCTGACCACCGGCTTTCTCATGCAGTCCATGGGCAGCTCGCGGCCGGCCTCCTCGGCGGAGCATACCTCTTCTTTTATATGGGAGATCGCGGAGCTGGTCGGGAACGAGGAGTTGAACCTGCACGGCCTGCTGGTGGCCCTGGCCAGCCGGTTCGTGCTGGAAATCTATCGGGAGTTCTACCGCCTCCTGCCGGAGCTGGCGGTGGACGTCCCCGCCCGGGTGCGCGCGTTAGAGGCGGAACCTTCCTGGGAGCGCGGCCTGGACCCGGGCATGGCCCGGTTCGCCGAGCACATGCGTTCGGAGCTTAGCGCGGCGGAGCTGGGCCCCGCGGCCTGGGAGCGGCGGCTTTCCGCCTTCCAGCGGGAACGGGAGGGGCTCGGCGAGTTGGCCGGGCTGGTCTTCCGGGACCTGGAACAGGGCATCGCCGCGCTGCGCGGCATCGGCCTGCCCTTCGATGCCCAATCCTTCGGAATGACCCCGGCTTCCGCCTACCTGCCCTTTCCCCACATCCATCTGCTGCGC
>MIBK01000069.1:57769-57945 GCA_001829505.1 Spirochaetes bacterium RBG_16_67_19
GGTCGGGAAAGAAAGCGTAGAAGTCAAGTACCTGCTCTATCTGCCTGACACGTACGCAAAAGATCGAAGCTACAAATGGCCTTTGATCCTGTTCCTGCACGGCTATGGCGAACGCGGCAACGACCTGGAGCTGTTGAAAAAACATCCCCTTCCGCAAATGCTGGCGCAACGGACCG
>MIBK01000069.1:58342-59465 GCA_001829505.1 Spirochaetes bacterium RBG_16_67_19
CTTACGCGGATCCGGCGCTTTTCGAATGGCTGGCGGCGCAAATCCGGGAATAGGCGGGACTGTCAGCGACCGATGGGAATCGAACCCACATCTCCAGCTTGGAAGGCTGGGGTAATAGCCATTATACGACGGTCGCGCGGCTTGCCCGTTCGCCTGCCAATATAGCCCCGGGCGACGGGCGGAATCAAGTGGTTGTAGAAGCCCGGCAAAATGCATTATAAGGTGTTATGGGTTCCAGAGGCGAAGTTTTTTCCTGGCGCAACACGATCGGCCGCAGGACATATTTCTTCAATGTCAAAGAAAACCGCACCGGCGACGTCTTCCTGAACCTGGTGGAAAGCAAGAAAAACACCGAAACCGACTTCGACCGTCACTCCATCGTCGTTTTCAAGGATGACCTGGACGTCTTCATGGACGGCCTGAACCGGGCCGTGCGCTTCATCCGGGAGGGGAAACCCGGAAACTGAGCCGGTGGATCGGGGACGGCCCATGTTCTAACACCAGCCGGCGGTGTTGCCGGGTAGGATAGCCCTTGTGCCGTTCGAACTCGTACTCCGGGCGGCGGCGGCCATAGATGCGCATCCAGCGGTCCCGGGCGGTCTTGGCCAGGATGGAAGCGGCCATGATCGCCGGCTCGATCGCGTCCCCTCCCACGATCGTGCGGCAGAGCAGCGCCGTGGGTGGAGCGAACCGACCGTCCACCAGCACTACTTCCGGGCGCACCGCCAGGCGCTCCAGCGCCCGGGCCATGGCCCGCAGGGTGGCCTGGTGGATGTTCCAGCGGTCGATCTCCTGGCTGGAGGCCCAGCCCGTGGCCCAGGCTATTGCCAGCTCGCGGATCAGTGTCTCGGCCCGTTCCCGCTGGCAGGCGCTGAGAGCCTTGGAATCGGCCAGCATGTCCATAGGAAAGCCCTCGGGAAGGATCACCGCGGCCGCGGTGACCGGCCCGGCGATCGGGCCGCGTCCGGCTTCGTCGATGCCGCAGACCAGCATGAGGGATCGTAGCGCAGGCCGGGTGCGCGCGCAAGCCGCCCGGCCGGTACGCCCGGCTAGGGCGAGGAAAGGGTTCGCCTTGACGCTGCGAAAGTACGGGTGCTATGATTGTGAGTTCAAAGCCGCCGCT
>MIBK01000070.1:247-619 GCA_001829505.1 Spirochaetes bacterium RBG_16_67_19
TGGTCCTGGGCACAGTGCTGTTGCGCGCGCCGTCCGAGGTGGCCGCCTGGGTCAGCGCGCGCAGCGCACGCGAGGCGGCCGCCGCGGGTCCTGAGCTGTGGGCCGGCATTGACGCCCGCGACGGCCGGGTGCGGGTCTCCGGCTGGGAGGAGGAGGGCGGCCTGGGGGATCTGGAGCTGGCCCGCCGCGCCCGCGAGTTGGGCCTGGGCGGGATCATCTACACCAGCATCGCCCGGGACGGCACGCTGGCCGGTCCGGATATCGAGCGCACCAACCGGGTGGCCGAGGCCGGGGGCCTGCCGGTGATCCTCTCCGGCGGGATCGGCTGCCTGGACGATGTGGACAGGGTGGCCCGGGAGCGGGTCGAGGGGG
>MIBK01000070.1:673-1530 GCA_001829505.1 Spirochaetes bacterium RBG_16_67_19
CTGGAACAGCTCATCCGCCGCTTCCCTTGAGCTCGCCGCGGGCCCGCAGCCTCTCCAGGATCTCTTCCGTGACCTGGGCGGGGGTGCGCCCCTCGCTCAAGACTCTCTCCCCGATCTCCCGGTAGACCGGCAGGCGCCCGGCGAACAACGCGGCCAGCTCCTCCGGCGGGCGTCCGAGCAGCGGCCGGTCCTGGCTGGCGGCGGTGCGCCGCAGGAACTCCTCGAAGGAGATTTCCAGGTAAAAGGTCGAGGCTTCGCGGAAGAAGGGGCGGTTGGCTTCCCGCACCGGCGCTCCGCCGCCCGCGGCGATCACCACCCTGGGGCGGGAGGCGAGGTCCCGCAGCGCGGAGCTCTCCAGGTCGCGGAAAGCCTCTTCTCCCGATTCCTGAAAGATCTGCCGGATGGCTTTGCCGCGGCGGCGCTCCAGCCACTGGTCCAGGTCCAGGAAGGCGTAGCCCAGCCTGGCGGCCAGCAGGCGCCCCACGGTCGTCTTGCCGCAGCCCATGAAGCCGATCAGGGCCACGCGGGCCGGCGGGCGGGCGGTACGGGTCACCTTACTTGACCACCAGCACCTTGCGGATCTCATTCACGTCCGGCCCGACCACCTTGATGAAGTACAGGCCGCGGGCCACCACCCGCCCGCCCCGGTTGCGCCCGTCCCAGGTGGTGGAGTACTCCCCGGCGGCGCGCTGCCCGCGGTACAGCACGTTCACGATGTCGCCCTTCAGGTCGAACACGGTGATGGTCACGTACCCCGCGTTGCTCAAGCTGTAGTACAGGCCCGTCTTCTCGCCGCGCAGCGGGTTGATCACGTTGTTCAGGATCGTGATTTCCCCGCGCTGAGCCTTGAGGTCGCG
>MIBK01000070.1:1594-2424 GCA_001829505.1 Spirochaetes bacterium RBG_16_67_19
AACAGATACCCGGCCCCGGTGTCCACCAGGAACAGGAACTCCAGCGCGGCTCCGTCGCGGATTTCGGAGTCGCTGGCGTCGATCTCGTAGTCGCGCGGCGGATCCACGGAGGTCCCGAGCTGCGGGCTTTGGCGGGCCGGCTTTCCGTTGTTCAGGCGGTCGTCGCCTCCCAAGGCGAACAGGGTGGAGGCCGCATCGGGGATCCACAGCCGCTGCAGGAAGGTCGGGTCTCCCGGGGCCAGGCCGACGCCCGGGTTCACGTCGAAGTACAGGTCCACGGTCGGGGAGGGCAGGCCGCCATCCAGAAGGCCCTGGATATTGGCCTGCAGCTGGGTGTTGCGGTCCTGCAGCCAGGCGGAGCCGTCGAAGCGGGTGATGCGCCCGGCGCCGCCGCGCACCGGGTCGATGTCGGTGGTAGGACCGATGGTGAGGGCGAACACCGGCTCGGCCAGGCCCAGGCCTACGTCTGACACCGGGTGGTTGCCGACCAGCGGCGTAGAGGTGCTGTTGAGCATGGACTCGTTGGGCGAGCCGGCCGCCGCCAGCAGGTTGTCTCCTGTCAGGTTCACGAAGGCCACCGGATTGTGGTAGGCGCCCGGGTCCACGGCGTAGGGCGGATCCCAGACTTCGCCGCTGCGCGCGAATACGCTCAGACCGCCGGGCAGAATCTCGGCCTCGCTCAATACGGGGGCGTTGAAGGTCAGCATGGCCGCATGCGCGCCGTTGCCTATCAGCTCCAGAGCCTCGAGGCTGAAGGTGCGCCCGCCGGAGTCGTCGAAATCTGCGTCAGAGATTATGCCCGGGGTGGCCGTGTTGTCCGTGTAGACCGG
>MIBK01000070.1:2435-2969 GCA_001829505.1 Spirochaetes bacterium RBG_16_67_19
GGTAGGCCCTGCTCTGGTTGGCCACGGCCAGGGTGTAAGCGATTACCGGGCGGGCGCCGTCGTCCGGGTTGTACCAGTCCGTTCCAGCCCGCACGTATGCCCCGCCCACGATGCCGAACAGCCCGGGAGGATCCAGCGGGTTGTTGCTCAATAGCTGCCAGCGCGGTTTTGCCTCCGAGTCCAGGTAAGGGCTTTCCTGCAGCAGGATGTCGAACACGGAATCCCCGGCCTGGGCGCCGGTGCTGAAAGGCGGCACGACCGCG
The DNA here is from genome assembly GCA_001829505.1 of Spirochaetes bacterium RBG_16_67_19. GTDB lineage: Bacteria > Spirochaetota > Spirochaetia > SZUA-6 > DRHE01 > MIBK01. Next base: position 2,699 of record MIBK01000070.1, read on the forward strand.
CGCAGCTGGTAGCCCTCGACGTTGGCCACCAGCTTGCCGAAGTTGTCGCTCAGGCGGGTGCCTGGCAGCACCAGGACGCGGATGCGGTCGATGCGGCCGTTGTTGTCCGCGTCAACGGTCCAGCTGGTCTCGATGGGGATGAAGAAGAACCAGTTCCAGTTCCAGCCGAACGGGTCGATGGAGGGAAGGAGGTCGCAGGTCGGATCCGGGGTGATGGCGATGGTGGCGTAGCTCTGTTGCACACGGACGAATGACAGCGTGGCCGTGCCGT
>MIBK01000070.1:2993-4249 GCA_001829505.1 Spirochaetes bacterium RBG_16_67_19
GGGGAGGATAGCCGTAGGCCGCTGCGGGGTTGGCCCCGACGGCGTCCAGGTCGATGAAGTTGCCGGCCGCCCCCTGCAACAGCAGCGTGCCGTTGATCGTCTGGGTCTGGAGCTTTTCGAACAGGAAGACCACGCCGGGCACCAGGCATTGGAAGTTCTGGAAGGTCGTGCTGCCGAAGATCGAAATCGTGATGGCCACCGGCGGGACGAAGTCCACCAGGCCGGTGCCGCCGTCGAACGCCGTGGCCCCGACGTTGTTCCGCCAGGTATCGCCCTGGAAGTTAATGGTGAAAGCCCCGGCGTACAGGATGCCCTGTACGTCGAAGCGCAGCTCCTTGCTGATTGTCAAGCTGGAGGCGAGGGTGGTCGTGTTGGCGGCCCCCGCCTTGTTCACCACCAGGGTGTAGAAGGTCTCCTGCGGAGCGTTCAGCGCGGTGTTGGCTCCGGAGGTGGTGAAGGTGGAGGTGAACTCCGCGAAGTTGTCGCCGGCGGCGGAGAAGTCGATGTTGCCGCTGACGGTGATGGCTTCGCCGGCGGCAGTGGCCGACAGCAGGTCATTGGCTCCGGTGGAGAGATTTCCAGCTATGGTCAGGGGCTGAGCGTTCAGGCTGAAGCTTCCGCCGGTCACGCCGCTCAGGTCATCGATGGTCAGGTTTCCGGCCACGGCCAACGGGGACGTGCTGATGCTCACCGTCCCGCCCGGGACACGCACGTTCAGGTTGTAGGGCGAGCGGCCGTCGAAGCGGACCGTCGTGCCGTTCCCCGTCATGACCAGGTTGTAAGTGTTGAAGTTGTGTGTTCCGCCGGTCACCGCCACGTTGCCGCTGGCGGTGATGGTACCCGTATTACCGTTGAACGTGCCTGCGGTCTGGCTGAAGTCCACACAGCTAAGGGTCTTGCCGCCCAGGGAGAAGAGACCGCCGGTGATGGTCAAGTTTGCGCTCAAGGTAACCGCGCCGGCGCCGGTCCCGTCATAAACGCCCGTTCCGCTCATGGTGAACGAGGCGGCGCTGACTGTTCCGGCTGACTGCGTGAGGATGCCGTCGCTGACCGACAGAGCCCCGGTAAGCGCGACGCTGTTGGGGGCTCCGGCGCCGGAGATGGTGTAGGAGGCCCCGGCCCCGTTGAGGGAGAGGTTGACGCTGTCCAGACGGCCGGTGGATTGAGTGACCGTGCCGGTGGTCAGGGTGATGGAGCGGGCGTTGGTGGCCCCGTTGAAGGTGCCCGTTCCGATGAGCAGGCTGCCGGCCGCCGAG
>MIBK01000070.1:4264-6096 GCA_001829505.1 Spirochaetes bacterium RBG_16_67_19
AGCAGGCTGCCGGCCGCCGAGTTCAGGGTGAAGTCGGTGCCCAGGGTCAGGGTGAAGCCGTTGAGCTCCAGGCTGCCGGTGGAGAGGGTGAGCACCCCGCTGCCGTTGTCCAGGGCCAGGTTGGTCAGCAGGCGCACCACGTCGGCCCCGGCGCTCTTGGCCAGGGTCAGGTGATGGAAGCCGTTCTCCCCGGCGGCGTTNATGGTGGCCGGGGTGGAGGCGCCGGACATGAGGATGGTGCTGTCGGCCTGGGTGAAGTTGTCTCCGGGGTTGGAGAAGTCGATGTTGCCCGTGACGGTGATGGTTTCCGCGGGGGCCGCGGCGGTGGCCACCAGGGTGCCGCTGACGGTGAGGGTGGTGGTGGACAGGTTCCCGCCGTTGAGGTTCACCGTGCCGCTGGCCGTCAGCCCGCCGTTGGCGGAGATGGTGTCCGGGGCGGTGGAGCCGGTGAGGGTACCGGCCACCGTGGTGGCCCCGGTGACGGTCAGGGAGGTGGAGTTGGTGGCGAAGGTGCCGTTGGTGACCGTGAGGGTGTTGCCCACGGTCAGATCGTCGGTGAGCACGCTCACCGTGTTGCCGGCCCCCGGGGCGATCACCAGGTCGTAGGGTTGGCGGGGGCCGGTGAAGCGGATGGTGGTGGCCGCCCCGCTCATGCTCAGGGTGGAGGTGCCTTGGTTGAAGGTGCCGGCGGTGACCGCCACGCTGCCCGAAGAGTTGATGGCCGCGGTGTCGGCGTTGATCGTGCCTCCGCTCTGGCTCAGGCCCACCGCGCTCACCGACTTCTGCCCCAGGGTTAGCGTGCCTCCGCTCACGGTGATGCCCGCCGGGGTGAAAGCGAGCGAGCCGGCCAGGGCGGCCGAGGCGTCGTAGCTGCCGGTGCCGCTGACCGTGAGGCTGCCAGCGCTTACGGAGCCCTGCTCGTGCAGCAGCGTGCCCGCGCTCACCGTCAGGAAGCTGCCGCCGCTGAGCACCAGGGCGGAGCCGGCGGCATCCAGCCGCAATGTGCCATTGGCCGACGCCAGGTCCGTGCTGGTGTTCACCGTGAGGGTGTTGGCCCCCACGGTCAGCACCCCCTGAGTGACGGTCAGGGTGCCCTGAACCGTTAGAGCCGAAAGCAAGCTGAGGGTGTTGGCCGCGCCTGTCTTGTTCAGCGTCAGGTTGAACAGCCCATTGTCTCCGGTGGCATCGATCGTGGTGTCGGTCCCGGTGAGCAACAGGGTGGAGGAGGCCTGGGTGAAATTGTCTCCGGGGTTGGAGAAGTCCACGTTGCCGGTGACGGTGACCGTCTCGGTGCCGGAGGCCACCAGGGTGCCGCTGACGGTGAGGGTGGTGGTGGACAGGTTCCCGCCGTTGAGGTTCACCGTGCCGCTGGCCGTCAGCCCGCCGTTGGCGGTGATGGAGTCCGGGGCGGTGGAGCCGGTGAGCGTGCCGGCCACCGAGGCGGCCCCGGTGACGGTCAGGGAGGTGGAGTTGGTGGCGAGAATGCCGCTGGTGACCGTGAGGGTGTTGCCCACGGTCAGATCGTCGGTGAGCACGCTCACCGTGTTGCCGGCCCCCGGGGCGATGCTCAGGTTGTAGGGCTGGTAGCCGGGGGCGAAGCGCACCGTGGTGGCCGCCCCACTCAGGGTGAGGGTGGAGGTGCCCGCATCGAAGGTGCCGGCGGTGACCGCCACGTTGCCGGAGGAGTTGACGGCCCCCGCCCCGCTGATCGTGTAGGAGGCCCCGGCCCCGTTGAGGGTGAGCCCGGCGCCGCTCAAAGTGCCTGTGCTTTGCGTGACCGTGCCGGTGGTGAAGGTGACGGAACGGGCGTTGGTGGCCCCGTTGAAGGTGCC
>MIBK01000071.1:0-161 GCA_001829505.1 Spirochaetes bacterium RBG_16_67_19
GAAGCACTTTTTTGGTCATACTTAAAGCCTATCGCAGGCCGTGCCCGTCTTCAACCAACCCTTTAACCGTCAGTTCTGTCTTGCAAATTCTTCGATAGCATCGTAGAATTTGCAGCATGTGGATTCCTCGGCAAATCGAGCCTTTGCTGCGCGACCGTGCC
>MIBK01000071.1:182-1518 GCA_001829505.1 Spirochaetes bacterium RBG_16_67_19
TTGACTGGGGCACGCCAGAGCGGCAAGACCAGCCTGGTGCGAAGGCTTTTTGAATCATACGAATATGTGTCCCTGGACCTGCCCAGCGAGGCGGAGCAGGCGGAGCATGATCCCGCCTCGTTTCTTGCCCGCCATCCGGCTCCCTTGGTGGTGGACGAGGTGCAGTACGCTCCGGCCTTGTTCCGGCACCTGAAGGCGGCGGCGGACAAGCGGCGGGCTCTGAATGGCCAATTCATTCTGACCGGCTCGCAGAAACTGGTCTTGATGAAATCGGTTTCCGAGTCGCTTGCCGGGCGAGCGGAGGTCCTCGAGCTGGAGACGCTTTCTTGGGCGGAGGCCCGCACCGCATCGCCTGGCATCAGCATCGAGGAGTTCCTGATCAAGGGAGGGTTTCCTGAGCTTCATGAGAAGCCCGAACTCGACGTGCAGGGCTTTCTCAGGTCCTACCTGGCCACCTACCTCGAGCGCGATCTTCGCCGGCTGCTCCAGGTGTCGAGCCTTCGCGATTTCGAGCGTTTCGTTCGGGCCTGTGCACTGCGCAGCGCCCAGCTTCTCAACCGGGCCGACCTGGCCCGCGACGTCGGCATCAGCGGTTCTACGGCCTCCGCCTGGCTCGGGGCGCTTCAGGCCTCGGGACAGATCGCGCTGCTGGAACCCTGGTTCTCCAACCGGACCAAGTCCCTGGTGAAAACTCCCAAGTTGTACCTGTTCGACGTAGGGTTGTGCGCCTTTCTATCGGGGATCCGCTCGGTAGCGGATCTGCGCGAATCCCCTCTGGCTGGTGCGCTGTGGGAAACCCTCGTCTTCGGAGAGCTGCGGCGTCTTCAGGTGAACAGGCGCGGAGGGTGGGATCTTCATTTCTGGCGTGACCGTTCCAAAGAAGCCGACTTCCTGTTTCACCGGGGTGGAGTCTTCGATCTGGCGGACGCCAAGTGGACCGAATATCCCACCCGGCGTGATGCCGAAACCCTGGAACGCGTGGCGGCGGAGCTGGGAAAAGTCAAAAGGGCCGCGGTGATCTGCCGTACCCGCAACCCGTTCCCTCTCTCCAAGTCAGTGCAGGCTTTGCCGCTGGAGGCCATTCCGGAGGAATGGGGGTAGTTCGATGTCTACCCCTGGTGCGGCGGCAGCTGCACCACGCTCTCCATGCCGTGCAGGACCGCGGTCAGGTGCATGGCCATATGGGCGAGTATCGCCGGAAGTGGGTTGCCCGCCAGCAGGCAGGCCAGGCTCTGCACGCCGACCCCGGCGATGATGATCAGCACCTGCGCTCCCCGAAACTCCGGGTAGCCGAGGTGATAGGCGCCGATCAGGATCAGGCTGGCCAGCAGGGACA
>MIBK01000071.1:1531-3449 GCA_001829505.1 Spirochaetes bacterium RBG_16_67_19
CAGGCGTCCCGGCCAGCGGTCCGTCCAGCCAAGCCCCTGGAAGGCCCGCCAGGTCGCAGTGATCGGGAACACCGATAGAAAGAGCGCGTCCGCGGAGCCGTAGACCACTCCTGGCCAGAAGAGGTTGAACGCCAGGGCCAGGCCCTCCGACCGGGCGGACGCGGGCTGCCAGAGTACCGTGCGGACGGAGAAGAACCCCACCACCACTGCCGCTGCCAGGCCCCAGTACCAGTTCCTGCGGATCAGGTCCCCCAGGCGGACGCCGCTCCAACGCGAATAAGCGTACAGGAAGGCGGCGAGCGCGAGGACGTACGGCAGTAGATAAACGGAGCGCGGAAGGTTGAGGTACCCGGCGAAGAAGGCCGGGATGAAAGCCCCGAGGACCATTGCTGCTGCGACCCAGATCAGATGAGACCACCAAGGTTGTGCTGCTTCGGTTTTCATGGGGCCCAATCTATCAGCTCCGGCCGGATCGGGCTATGATGAAGAATCATTATTTCGGAGGTTCCGCATGCGTTTTGGGTCTGTGCTTTGTTCGGCGCTTTTCCTGCTGCGCCTTGCCGGCCTGCCGGTTTCCGCCCAGACGCCGGAGATTTCCCGCAGCCCGCGGGAGCTCGGCACGGCGGTGCTGCGCGAGGTCGCCATCCAGGATGGCCAGCTCAGCTTCCGCGTGGATTCCAACGGGTGCACCGACGCCGGGAGCTTCAAGGTCCGGGTCCGCAGGTCCGACGGCACGGCCCCGAAGACCGCCCACTATCAGCTCACGATCGAGAGGGTCCGGAGCGACGAGTGCAAGGCCATGCTCTGGGAGGGCGTGGTGATCGAGATGGACCTGGCCAAGGACCTGGGGCTCAAGGGCAGGTACACCGCCTCTGTCACCAATCCGGTGTTGGCGAGTCTCCTGGCCGCGACGGTCCGGGCCGGTGAGCTGGAGCTGGAGGCGGCGCGGCGGAAGCAAAAGAGCACCGGGGAGCTGGAAGCGGAGCAGGCCCGGTTGGAGGCCTTGAGTCCCGAGGAGTATCCCGCGCTGGTGAGGCAGTCTCCCGAGCCGGGCTCCGTACTGGAAGCCGCCGGCGGCTTCGGTCCGGTTCTCCCGCCGGTGATCCGGGAGGTCACCGCCAAGCTGGACGGTCCGGTCGCGGAGGGCGATCTGCTTGAGGTGGAGGGGGGAAGCCGGTCGGGTCCCTTCTATCACCTGGCCGGCATCGCGGGCGGGGACTACGCCCTGCTGAAAGCGGGCAAGAAGCAGCGGCTGGAGCTGTGCCTGGTGTACCGGCGCGAGTACTTCGGCTTTATCGGCGACTTCTACGTGTATGTCCTGAGCGTGCGCTGAGTGCGCTGAGTGCGCTGAGTGCGGCGATGAGGATCCTGATTGTAGGAGCGGGGAAAATCGGCCGCGGCCTCCTCGGTCAGCTGTTCACCAGCGCGGGCTGGTCGGTGGTCTTCGTCGAGCGTTCCGAGTCGCTGGCCGGGGAGCTGCGGCAGCGGGGGTCGTACACCGTTCATCTGGCCGGCGAGGAAGGCCTCGTCGAGCGGACAGTCGTTTCCGATTTCACCGTGTTGGCGGCCGACAGCAAGGATGCAGTCACCGAGGAGGTGGGCCGGGCCGACCTGCTGGCCGTGGCGGTGCAGCCCCCCGACCTGGCGAGCGCGGCCGGGCTGCTGGCGCCCGGACTGCGCCGGCGACTTACCGAGCGGCCCGCGGGATTGAACCTGATCCTCTGCGCCAATGCCAGCGGCGCCGCTTCGGACCTGCGCCGCAGTCTGGAACGCGCCTGGGGCGGCCCGGACCGCGGCGCTCTGAAAAAGCTGGGGATCCTGGAGACGATCGTCATCCGGGCCATCCCCGATCCGCCCGCCGAGCTTCGGGCGGAAAACCCGCTGGATCTGCTGGCCAATGACTGCCGGGAGCTATACC
>MIBK01000071.1:3684-4483 GCA_001829505.1 Spirochaetes bacterium RBG_16_67_19
GCTTCAGTGCGGAAGAGATGTCGGAGTGGAACGCAGGGGTCCGCCGCCTCATGTCCAACCCGCACATCGCCGACCGCGTCGGACGCCTGGTGCGGGACCCGCTGCGCAAGCTGGCCCGGGACGAACGGCTCACCGGGGCGGCCCTGCTCGCCCTGAAACACGGCAAGCAGCCGCGGGCGCTGGCCCGGGTCATCGTACGTCCTGCACTCCCTGGGGCTGGGTGCGGAGCAGGCCCGGCAGGCCTGCCAGCTCGAGCCCGGGGGCGCGGAGCTGGAGCGGCTGATCGGCCGGGCCTGGCGCTGGGTTGCGCGGGAGAAGGAGGCCTCGGCCCCGGGGTTCGAGTTCGAGCGCACCTTCAAGGGCTGCGGGCAGTGCACCTTCGCCGCCGTGCAGCAGGCGCTGGGCCGGGAAGAGGAGCGAGCGTTCCAGGCCCTGACCGCCTTCGCGGGCGGGTTCGGACTGAGCGGCGACGCGGTGTGCGGCGCGCTGATCGGAGGCGGGGCCTGTTTCGGGCTGGCCAGGGGGCGCAGGAGAAGCCATTTCGACGGCGACCGGGAGCTGAAGTACTCCACCTTCGCCATGGCCCAGCAGTTGCGGGAGCGCTACCTCTGGAAGTACGGCAGCCTGCTGTGCCGGGGGGCGCAGGAGCGGATCTTCGGCCGCTCCTTTGACCTGCGCAGCCCGCAGGATCGGGAGCAGTTCGAGCGCGCGGGGGCCCACGTGGACAAGTGCCCGCGGGTGGTGGGCGACGTGGCCCGCTGGAGCGTGCAGATCATGGCCGAAGAAGCGGCCGAGGAGG
>MIBK01000071.1:4581-4707 GCA_001829505.1 Spirochaetes bacterium RBG_16_67_19
GAGGGCCACCGGGAGGCGATCCGGATGGCCTCGTTCATGTCCCGGACGTCGATCAGGAAGAAGCCGCCCAGGGTTTCCTTGGTTTCGGCAAACGGACCATCCACGATGGAAACCTTGCCGTCCCGC
>MIBK01000071.1:4796-5335 GCA_001829505.1 Spirochaetes bacterium RBG_16_67_19
GGTCTCGCGCCGCAGCAGATCCCATTCGCCGCGGGACAGCGAGTTCAGGATGCTTTCCTCTTCGTAGGCCAGGCACAGGTACTTCACGGCATCACCTCCAGCAAGTAGTCGTTCGGCGAGGCTGGAATTCGACTACGGCCCCAGCAGCTCCGCCAGGTAGAGCGCCGCCGGGATCGTGAGCAGGCCGAGCACAGTGGTCAGCAGGACGATCGGGGCGGCGAGGTTGGGCTTCACGCCGTAACGGGCGGGGAGGACCGAGCTGAGGACCGCCGAGGGCAGGCTGGAGGCCACGATGACCACGGTGCGGGCGGCGCCCGTCAGGTGGAAAAGCCGGACCGCCCCCAGCCCGGCCAGGAAACCCAATACGGTCCGCAGCAGGACTCCGACGACCAGGTGGACATTGAAAGTGAGCCGGGTGTTGTTGAGCGAACAGCCCAGCGCGAAGGCCGCCAGCGCCGGGCTCGCGGCCCCTCCGAACTCCAGGGCGCTCAACAGGACGGTGGGCAGCGGAATGCGCAGGAAGTGGAACAGGAAACCCG
>MIBK01000071.1:5402-6090 GCA_001829505.1 Spirochaetes bacterium RBG_16_67_19
CCATGATTCCCACGGTGAAGATGAACAGGGTCTGGACCTGGTCGTAGACCACGATCAGGTTCACCGCCGTCAGGCCGCCCCACAGCTTCATCACCGGGATGCCCAGGAAGCCGGAGTTCATGAAGATCACCGCCGGGATGAAGCTGCGGGGTTCGGCACCGGCCAGGCGGGCGTACAGCGCTGAGGCCGCCAGCAGCACCGCCAGGATCGCCGCGCAGGCGGCGGCCACCAGGCCTATCTCCGACGGCTTGGAGTCCATGCCGTACAAGGAGGCGAAGACCAGCATGGGCAGGAAGAAATCCATGACGGTCCGCACCAGGGTTTCCTCGGAAAGCCGGGCCAGGCGGCCAAAAAAATACCCTCCGGCGATCAGCACCAGGAGGGGCAGGATGATGGAAAGCAGCCCGGACAACACGATGAACCGTAGCGGATTCCAGCCGGCGCGGCAAGGGGAGGCAGGCGCGGGCCTGGGGTCGCTCCCGCGATGCGGCTTGACTCCCCGGTGGAGTGCTTTATACTCATCAGGCAGCTTGTTCGGCAGCATCGGGAGGAACAGCATGAGGTTGGCGGCTCTCCAGGTACTTTCCGCTGAGGAAATCCGCATCATCCACCAGGCCACCCTGGATATCCTGGACGGCTGCGGGGTGAAGGTGTTGAGCTCCCGCATGCTGGAAGCCCTGAAGGCCAA
>MIBK01000071.1:6112-6876 GCA_001829505.1 Spirochaetes bacterium RBG_16_67_19
CTTCTTCAGCCGCGCGGCGATCGAGGAGGCCCTGGCCCGGGTGCCCCGAAGGCTGGAGGTCTTCGACCGCGACGGGCGGCACCTGTACAGCCTGGGGGACGGCACGCCGCGCATCGCCGCCGGGCACAACGCGGTGAACTGGGTGGATTCCCAGACCGGCCAGACGCGCTTCTCCCGGGTGGCGGACGTGGAGCTGTTCGCCCGCCTGTGCGAGGGCCTGGAGCACATCGACATGATCGGCATCCCGGTCATGCCCCAGGACGTGCCCGACCCCCGGGCCACCCTGCTGTACGGGGTGCGGGCGGTCATCCAGAACTCCCGCAAGCCGCTCTACTTCTCCACGGACAACCGGGCGGTCAACCGCGCGGTCATCGAGCTGTGCCGGGCCGCCTTCCGGGGCGACTTGCAGGAACAGGTGTACGGGATCAGCCAGCTGTCCTCCACCAGCCCCCTATACTGGGAAGGGGGAGTGCTGGAGGCCATCCTGGACACCCTGGACACGGGCGTGCCCATCGCCGGGGTGTCCGCCCCGTACAGCCTGGCGGGCCTGCTGACCGTGCACAACGCGGAGTGCCTGTCCGGGCTGGCCATGATCCAGCTCCTGCGCCCCGGGGCCCGGGTGATGTACGGCAGCTCCTGGACCGCCAGCAACATGCAGAGCGGCGCGGCCCTGGTCGGCTCGGTGGAGACCTCGGTCTGCCGCATCGCCGGCACGCAGCTGGCCCGGCACTACGGGGTGCCCAGCCACACCACCGCGCCCAACT
>MIBK01000071.1:7060-7502 GCA_001829505.1 Spirochaetes bacterium RBG_16_67_19
TGGAGGTGAATCCGGAAACGGTGGCCGCCGAGCTGATCCGGGAGCGCGGTCCGCAGGGAGAGACCTACCTGACCGCCGAGCACACCCTGCGGCGCCTGCGCTCCGGGGAGTACCTGAAGCCCAGGCTGTCGGTTTCGGGGCCCTTCGCCACCTGGCAGGAGCAGGGAGCCAAGGATACCTACAAGCTGGCGCGCGAACGGGTGCGGGAGGCTGCCGGCGGAGCCGCCGGCGGTGCGGGCGCGCTCAAGGCCCCGCCGCTGGAGGCGGGCCGCCGCAAAGCCCTGGATGAGATCATTGCCGGGTTCCGGCTTTGACCGATATGAACGATGTATTAGAAGGAGGAAAGATCGTGAGAGCAACCGTACGGCTGTTGTGGATCGCTCTCCTGGTCCTTTGCTGTGGCGCCGCGGCTTTCGCCGGCGGGCAGAGCGGGGCCGGGACG
>MIBK01000071.1:7529-7851 GCA_001829505.1 Spirochaetes bacterium RBG_16_67_19
TGGGGCGAGCAGGAAGCGCCGGGGGCGGAGAAGTGGATGGCCGACACCGTGAAGGCCTACCAGGCCGCCCACCCGCAGGTCAGCTTCCAGACCGTGCTGCAGTCCACCGAAGACCTGGTGCCGGCCTTCAAGACGGCGGCCGCCGCCAAGCAGGGACCGGACATCCAGTACTTCTGGGGCGGGGTCTGGACCCTGGAGGACGCCTGGGCCGGGAGCCTGGTGCCGATCAGCGACTACATTCCGGCCTCCGAGTACAAGCACTTCATCAGCAACGTGGAGCGGGAGTACGACGGCAAGCTGTGGGGCATGGGCTGGTACCTGT
>MIBK01000072.1:0-796 GCA_001829505.1 Spirochaetes bacterium RBG_16_67_19
AGCGCCACCGCCGCCGTAGCGCGGCAGTTCGCCGCCCTGGCCAAGGCCGGGGCCATAGCCGTGACCTTGCAGAACGGGCTGGGCAACGAGCAGCTCCTGCGCGAGGCCTTCGGAGCCGAGCGCACGGCCGCCGGGGTCACCTCCCAGGGGGCGACCTTCCTGAGCCCGGGGCGCGTGCGCCATGCCGGCACCGGCCCCACCCACCTGTGCCTGTCCGACAACGGGAAGCTGGCCCCGCTGGTGGCGGCCTTGAGCAAGGCCGGCTTCGAGACGCATCTGGAGAAGAGCATCGACAGCCTGGTCTGGAGCAAACTGGTGATCAACGTGGGCATCAACGCCCTGACCGCCCTGACCGGCCTGCCCAACGGGCGACTGCTGGACTTCCCTCACACCCGGGCGCTCATGGGCGACCTGGTGGCCGAGGCGGTGCGGGTGGCCCAGGCCCGGGGCGTCCCGCTGTCCTACGCCGAGCCGCTGGCCATGGTGTATACGGTGGCCGAGAAGACCGGCCGCAACCGCTCCTCCATGCTGCAGGACTTCGACCGCCGCCGCCCCTCGGAGATCGACTTCATCAACGGGGCGATCGTGCGCGAGGCGGAGAGCCTCGGCCTGGAAGCGCCCGTGAACCGTACGGTCACCCGCCTGGTCCAGGCCCTGGACGCCCTGCACGCCGAGGAAGGCCGGCATCCGGCCCAGGCTTGACCCGAGCCCGGCCGGGCTCCTATGTTGATGGTATGTACGCCTTGCTGCTTGCGCCGGGCTTCGAGGAAGTGGAGGCGACCACCCCGGCGGATTA
>MIBK01000072.1:876-5998 GCA_001829505.1 Spirochaetes bacterium RBG_16_67_19
AGGCCGACACGACCATGGAAGAGCTGGCCGAGGAGCCCGAGGGAGTGATCCTGCCCGGGGGCATGCCCGGGGCCGCCAATCTGGCCGCCTCCCCGGCGGTGCTGGAGCTGATCCGGCGCCTGCACTCCCGGGGCCGCCTGGTGGCGGCCATCTGCGCCGCCCCGGCCGTGGTGCTGGAGCCGGCGGGGGTGCTGGCTGGAAAACGGGCCACCTGCTTTCCGGGATTCGAGGAACGCTTCGCCACGGCCCGCTTCAGCGCCGGCCGGGTGGTGGTCGACGGCAACGTGGTCACCAGCCGCGGACCGGGCACCGCCGCGGAGTTCGCCCTGAAGCTGATCGAGCAGATCGCCGGCCGGGAAAAAGCCCTGGAGGTCCACCGCCGGACGCTGCAGAGAGACTAACCGCTGAAGGCAGGCGAAGCCTGCCACAGGCGGTTAGCGCGCTATTCGCGCACTGAACGTCGATGCCGTGCTATGCACGGCGCTGGCGATCAGCACGCTACGGCGTATTGAGCGGCCGAAATGCACCGGGGACGGCCCTCAGGCCCAGACCTGGCTCTTGCGTTCCGGAGTGAGCACCTCGCGCACGGGGTAAAGGTCCAGCACGATGTCGTGCGGCTCGAACCAGAGCTTGATCTCCCGCTCGGCCTCCTCCGGCTCGCTGGAGGTATGGATCACGTTCTCGAAGACCCCGCTGGTGAGGATGCGGCCGTATTGGCCGCGGATGGTGGTAGGGACAGCCTGCTCGGGGTTGGTGGCTCCCGCCAGGTCGTGAATCTTGCCGATGGCGTTCTCGCCCCAATACACCAGGGCCAGTACGCGGTTGTCCCCGTGCAGGTCCCCGGTGATATAACGCACCAGCTCCTCGAAGAAGGGCTTCTTGGCCAGATGGGCGTAGTGCTTCTCGGCCAGCTCCCGCGAAACCCGCACGACCTTGGCGGCCACGATCTTGAGGCGCGTTTCCGACAGCCGGGTGAGGATGTTGCCGGTGAGGGACTTCTTCAGGCCGTCCGGCTTGATGATGACCAGTGTCGCTTGTTCTGCCATAGTTTCCACTGAATATACGCCAAGTTCCCCCGGCGCTGCAAGCTTATGCCCTGCCCAGGAGCTTTTCCAGCAACAGGCAGCGCCCCGTCTTCCGCAGCTCCTCCAGCACCCGGCCCGCTTCCGCTGTCGATCCGCCGGAAGGGAACAGGTCCAGCTGGCCGCCTTCGGCCAGCTCAGGTCGGGCCGCCACCAAGCGCGCCGCGCCGCCGTAGGGCGAGGAGCCCCCGCGCTGCTCCAGCAGGTAGTGCAGGTGCTCCAGGACGACCGCGGCCCGCTCCCCGGCGGACAGCAGCCCTTCGTAGAGAGCCGGCGGCATGCGAGCCGGCAGGCGGAGCTCGTCGGCCAGGGCCGAGAAGCGGGCCAGGATTTGGCGGCTGTATCCCCCCGGTATCTGCCCGCGCTCCGGGTACAGGCGCCGGGTGCGCTCGGCCAGCTCGGGCCGGAAGGCGGCCAGCACGGCCAGGTAGTGCTCCTTCTGGCGCCCGGGCTTGAGGGTCAGGCCGCCGAAAACCACGAAATCCACCCCGGCCTCCGCGGCCCGCCGCAGGGTCCGGCCCAGCATCTCCCCGGTATCGGTGAGGAACGGCAGGGCCGGCATCAGGTACAGGCCCGTGGGCAGGCCCGCTTTCCTGCAGCGCTCCAGCAGGGCGAAGCGCGCGGAGGGGGCGGGCACCCCGGGCTCGAAGCGCGCGGCCAACTCGTCGTCCGCGCAGGAGAAGCTCATGCTCAGGATGGCCCGGGAACGGGCCTGGATCGCCAGCAGCAGGTCCAGGTCCCTCTCTGCCAGGATGGATTTGGTCAGCACGTGCACCGGCCGGCCCAGCTCCAGGAGCAGCTCCAGGGAGGCCCGGGCCAGGCGATAGCGTCGCTCGGCGGGCTGGTAGCTGTCCCCCACCCCGCCTCCCAACAGCACGTACCCCCCCGGCCCCGCTCCCGCAACGCGTCTGCGCCGCGGCTCCAGCTCCCGGCGAAGCAGCTCCGGTGCATTCACCTTGACCTCGACTTGTCGGCCGAACTCCCCCTGCACCGCGTACTTCTCGGCGCGGCCGTCGCAGTAGGCGCAGTCGTGCGCGCAGCCCCGGTAGAGGTTCAGGCCGCAGCCGGCCAGGAACCAGGAGTCCACCCGGGAGCCCTTCCGCAGCAAGGAGCCGGCCCGTACCTCGCGCAGGCCCGCGCTGCCGGGATCCCGGCCGTCAGGCGAGCCGCACCGCGGCGCCGTAGTCATCCAGGACCTCGCGCACGGCGGCCCGCACCAGCTCCAGCGGCTCGCCGGACAGGAGGCCCTCCCTCCCCCGGCCGGCCTGCCGCGGCAGGTACTGGCTCAGCAGCGTCCACGGCGGAGCCTGCCGGCGCAGGTTGGCCAGCAGGCGCTCCACGGCCCGCTGGACCGGCGGCGCCGCCCAGTAATAGCGGCAGCGGTCCAGCAGGCTGAAGCGCCGGGCCAGGCGCATACGGCCTTCGTCCCCCCGATAGTAGCCCCGCCAGTGCGAGGGATCGGCCAGCATGGCCCGCTCCAGCTCCTCCCCCAGGCGGGAAGGCTCGGCCGGAGCCAGCTCCCGCTCGACCAGCTCCAGGGCGAAAAGCGCCTCCCGCATGGCGAAGGTGAGGGCGGGGCCCACTTTGAGCACCGCCACCCCATCCTCCACCAGCGCCCGCAGGGCGGCGGGGCTCTGGTAGTCGGTGGAATGCCCTTCCAGTACCAGACGGGGCAGGGCGCGCGCCGCGTCGCACAGCCTAGCTGCCCGGGCCCGATCGTAGGCCTGTACTCCGTGGTCCCCGAACTCCACCCCGGGCTGGACCACGACCGCGAATACCCGGCTCCAGGCCTGCTCCAGCCCGGCCGCACGGAAGGCTTCGGCCCCCAGGCTCACGGTGTCGAGCAGCTCCTGCGCCGGGGTGAGCGACACGCCATCCCCCTCGCCGGCCGTGCCTCCGGGGGCCGGCACGTCCGTGCCGACCACGTACGCGGGCCCGGCGGTACCCCGGAAGGCGGCTTCCGCGGCGGCGGCCAGCTCGGCTTCCCGCCGGGCCACCCGCGACGGGTCCAGCCCGCCGCGGGCATCCGGCACGTCTCCGCCCAGGAGCATGCTGGCGTCCAGGTGCAGCTTGAGGTATCCGGCGCGCACGCACTCGGCCGCCAGCTCGCAAGCCTTGCGCATGGCCTGCGCCGCCGGTTCCCCGCGCCAGGGGAAAGGTCCGAGGTGGTCGGCGCCCAGCAGCAGGCGGTCGGGGGGGAGCGCGGCCGCGGAGCGGATGCCGTCCAGGAAGGCGGCGAAGTCCGCCGGCCGCATCCCCGTGTAGCCGCCGAACTGGTTCACCTGGTTCACCGTGGATTCCACCAGCAGCAGCTGGCCGTCCTCCAGGGCCTGACCCATGGCCGCCTCCAGCACCAACGGATGGGCGCGGCAGACCGAGACCAGGCCGGCGGGCCTGCCGGCCCGCTTGGCTTCCAGCAGGTCCCGAAATGGGCCCGACAGGCTCAAACGGAGGCTCCACGCCCGGGGGCCAGGTCGATGTTGATCTTGAACCGCCCTTCCCCCGAGACGCTGATGCCGAAAGATACCAGCTCCAGGAGGTGCCCTTCGGCCACGTCGGAGATCTCGATCTGGTACACCCCCGCTTCGATGCCTTCCTCCCGGTCGGCAATGAAGCGGCTCAGGGAGACAAGCAGGGACTCGGCGTCGGTCACGCGGGCACGATAGCCCCGGGGCCCCGTGCTGTCAATCCACGGGGCTGGGGAAGCGGGCTGGGCCGAAGCCCGGGACCGCCTGCCTGCAACCTACCGGGCCAGGCGCAGGGAAAGCGGCACCTCCAGGCGATGCTCCCGCATCAGGGCCTCGTCCGCCAGGATCTGCCGGACCGGGCCGTCGGCCGTCACCCTGCCGCGGTCCAGCAGCACGACGCGCCGGCAGACCTCCAGGGCCATTTCCAGGTCGTGCGTGGCGATCAGCTTGGTGATGGGCAGGGAGCACAGCAGCCCGATCAGCCCCCGCCGGCCGGCCGGGTCCAGGTTCCCGGTCGGCTCATCCAGGGCCAGGATCTCGGCATCCATGGCCAGGACCGTGGCGATGGCGATCCGGCGCTTCTCCCCGTAGCTCAGATGATGGGCCAGGCGGCCCTCCAGCTCCCGGGGTATTTCCACGGCGGCCAACGCCCTGCGCACCCGCCGCACCAGTTCCTCGCCGGTGAAGCCCAGGTTCAGCGGGCCGAAAGCCACGTCCTCGAACACCGTGGGGGAGAAGAGCTGGTCCTCCGGGTCCTGGAACACCAGCCCCACCTTCCGGCGCACCTGGCGCAGGTTGACCCGGCTGACGGGCAGGCCCAGGACGCGCACCCGCTCCCCCTCGGCGGGACCCAAGCAGCCGTTCAGGTGCAGCAGCAGGGTGGATTTCCCGGCCCCGTTGGGCCCGATCAGGCCCACGGACTCGCCCGGCTGCACGGTCAGGCTCACCTCGCGCAGGGCCTTGGTGCCGTCGTGATAGGCGTAGCTCAGGCCGCGGATTTCGACGGCCGCGTGAGCGCTCATGGCCCGGCTCCCGGCAGGAGCGCCGCGGCCAGGACGCCTAGCACCAGCGCCAAAAAAACGCCCAGCGCTGCCGCCGCTCCCCGGGTCACGGCCGGCTCCGACAGGGTACGGAAGCGCCCGTCGTAGCCGCGCGCCAGCATGGCCGTGTACACCCGCTCTCCGCGGGCGTAGGTGCGCAGGAACAGGGAACCGACGATCCCGCCGGCCGCGGCCAGGCGCACTCGCAGCGGACCGGCTTCCCAGTTGCGAGAGCGGGCGGCCCGGGCCAGGCGGAGGAACTCTCCCTGCAGCAGGAACAGGTAGCGGTACAGAAAGGCGATGATGGCCAGAAGCAGCCGGGGGAAATGCATCCGTTCCAGGGCTCGCAGAAGGCTGGAGAAAGGCGTCGTGCTGACCAACAACACCGTGGTCCCGCCGCAGAGCAAAGCCTTGAGAACCACCGCTTTGGCTGCCAGCAGCCCGGCCTGATAGATCCGCAGCTCCCAGCCCCACAGGCGCAAGGAGGCGCTCACGGTCCCGTCCCCGGGCCGCGAGAAGGGCAGCAGGACCG
>MIBK01000072.1:6036-6360 GCA_001829505.1 Spirochaetes bacterium RBG_16_67_19
CGCAACACCGGAAGCGGGGGCAGCCGGGCCAGCAGGAGGACGGCTCCCAGCAGGGCCAGGTAGGCGGCGAAGGGCCAGGTGCGCTCCGGGGGCAGGAGCACCACGGCCAGGATCAGGATCAGGGCCCCGACCGCCTTGAGGCGGGCCTCGATGCGGTGGACCGGGCTGGTCCGCCGGGCCAGCTCGTCGAGGAAGCTATGCTCCACGCGGCCGCGCCGCGCGGCGCAGGAGCCAGCCCAGCCCCCAGCCCAGGGCAAACAGGACCAACGTGCCCAGGAAGCCGGCCAGGCCCGTGGCCAGCCGCTCGTTGGCGATGCCGGGGAA
>MIBK01000072.1:6374-6516 GCA_001829505.1 Spirochaetes bacterium RBG_16_67_19
ATAGCGAGTGCAGGAGCGGGGTTCCCACGGCGGTTTCCAGGAAACCCTTGTCCTCCGCCACCCGTTCCAGGCCATCCGGGTGCGGGGAGGCGGCCAGGGACAGCAGGGCGCCTACGGCCAGGGACACGGCCAGGCCGATCCA
>MIBK01000073.1:0-475 GCA_001829505.1 Spirochaetes bacterium RBG_16_67_19
TCGAGCAAATACACCTCTGGAATTCCGAGCTACCCGTGGTATTGATGACCGCCTACGCCGAGCTGGACCTGGCCATAGGGGCGATAAAGAAGGGAGCCTTTGATTTCATCGTCAAGCCCTATAGGCCGGACCACCTCATCCATACCCTGGATAAGGCGGCCAAGTACAGCCGGCTGGTTCAAGTCGAGAAAAAATACAAGAACATGCTCGAAGCCACGGTGAGGATGAGGACGCAGGAACTGGCCGATGCCTTGGTCCTGGTGAAGAACCTGAGCAAGGAAGTGGTACAGCGCCTGATCACGGTCACCGAGTTCCGGGACACCGATACGGGCGCTCACGTTTCTCGGATCGCCCTGTTCTCGCAAAGCATCGCTGAAGCTCTCCACCTGTCGGCGGATTTCACGGAAACTCTTTCCTTTGCCAGTCCCATGCACGACATTGGCAAGGTGGGCATTCCCGACACCATACTATTAAA
>MIBK01000073.1:651-1509 GCA_001829505.1 Spirochaetes bacterium RBG_16_67_19
GATCTGCGATCAGTACGATGCGTTAAGAAGCAAGAGGTCTTACAAGGAAGCCTTTGACCATTCCCAAGCGGTTGAAATCATCACCGAGGGAGACGGCAGGACGCTCCCAGGGCACTTCGACCCAGAGATCTTGAAAGCCTTCGTGCAGATGGCGCCGCGGTTCGAGGAGATACAAGACCGATTCAGGCATGACTCCAGCCGCCCCGCTCGGTGACCTGGGCGGCCCTGCCTGGGCTATCGCCCGCCTTGCTTGACCAAGCGCACCGCGTTGGCCAGCATCCGCTCGATGGGATACTGCGGGTCGTAGCCCAGCACCCGGCGGGCCTTCCGGATCGAAAGCTCGTACGGCTCGATCCCTTTCACCGGGGCGCTGCCCCAGGGACGCCCCAGCTCACGGGCCAGGTTCTCCGCCAGGTCCAGGTAGCGGAAGTTGGCCGGCCCGGCCAGGTTGAAGGTCCCGCCCAGCGCCGCCGCGTGCCGGTCCACCCCCAGGCAGATCCCTTCGGCGATGTCCTCCGGGTCGGACACGTGGTCCACTCCTGAGCTGCCGTCCGGCATGAGGGGGGCGAACACCCCCTGTCCGGCCAGGCGCGGGCCCAGGCGCGAGCGGTCCTCGGGGGAAAGCCCCCCCTCCCAGAAATCGTAGCCGAAGATGCGCAGGATCTCGTCCACGTCCAGGCACCAGCAGATCCTCACCGCCAGCCAGGGCAGCCCGTAGAGCCTGCCGTAGTTGAGGCACAGCGACTCGCAGGCGATCTTGGCCAGGGCGTAGAAGCGCGCGGGCTGGAGCTCGGTCTCCTCGGTGATGGGGCCGGTGAACTTCCTCGGGCCGGTGGCGTAGACCGCGTCAGTGGAGGC
>MIBK01000073.1:1540-4506 GCA_001829505.1 Spirochaetes bacterium RBG_16_67_19
GCTTCCAGCAGGTTATAGGTCCCGCGGATCACGCTTTCGAACAGCTGGTTGTTCTCCTTTTCGTTCACCGCCGGCGGGAACATGTCCCAGGCCGCGGCCAGGTGCACGATGAAGGAGCAGCCAGGAACCAGTTTTTTCAGTCCTTCCTGGTCCAGGATGTCGCCCTGCACCGGCTCCAGGGCGGGGTGGGCGCGGGCGTCGGGGCGCCGCTGGTGCACCAGTGAGCGCACCGCGTAGCCCCGCTCCAGCAGCTTGCGCTCGACCCTCCGCCCGATGCGACCGGAGCCCCCGGTCAGAAAAACCCTCTCTCCCACCCGCGCCTCCTTCACACCCGCACCTTGAGCACCAGCTTGCGCACCGTTTCGCCGCCCCCCCGGGCAGGATGGCAGCCCGGCTTGTGGGCATCCTGGGGAAAAAGCACGATAAAAGAGCCAGGGTCCAGCAGCAGGCCGGCTCCGCCGCCTGCCGGATTCTCGAAAAAAGCCACGTCCTCCGCCTCCGAGTAGGCGCGGCGCGCAGCCAGGCCGGCCAGTGGGGCCCAGTACAGCAGTTCCCGCCCGCTCAGCACGGCCTGGATGTCGATGTAGCGGCGATGCGCCTCGTAGCTCTTCTCGACGGGATTACCGGTTTCGTAGGTCGAGAGGCTGGCGTACAGCTCCGCGCCTTCCAGCTCGTGGCGGCCATCGGACTCCGGGGCGTCGCCGGCCAGCCGCCGCAGCGCCTCCAGGCCGCGATCCAACCTCGGGTCCAGTCCGCGGTAGCGCTCCAGATGTGCCAGGGTGTCCGCGATCATTTCAGCCACCCGGCCAGGGCCGCCCTGCCCTCCGCGCTAAGGCGGGCCAGCGGAGGGCGCACCTCCCCCACCGGCACGCCGCGCAGGGCCAGCAGGGCCTTGAAGAAGGAAAGCTCACTGGTCCCTTCCCGGCCGGCGATGAAGCGGTCCAGCTCCGCCTGCTTCGCGGCGGCCTCGTCCCTCCGCCCTGCGCGGAACAGGGAAAAGAGGCTCACCAGCAGCTCGGGCCTCGCCGAGGCGTTGCCGGACACCAGTCCGTCGGCCCCCTCGCCCAGCGCGGCCAGGGCCAGGCTGTCGTTGCCGCTGAACAGGCTGAAATCCGGCCCCATGACCCGCCGGTACTCGGCGAAACGCTCCAGGCTGTCGCCGCTGTACTTCAGGCCGATCACGTTGTCCGCCTGCCGGGCCACGCGCAGCAGCAGCCCGGGGGTGATGTCGTTGCCCGCGTACTCCGGGAGGTTGTAGAGGAACAGGGGAAAGCCGGGCACCGCGCGGGCCACGGCTACGAAGTGCTCCTGCAGGGCCTCCGGGTCCAGGGGGTAGAACGGCGGGCTGATCAGGCTGGCCGCCGCCGCGCCGGCCTCGCGCGCCGCGCGCGCCAGGCGGATGGCCTGGGCGGTGCCGTGGGCCCCGGCGTGCACGATCACAGGCACCCGGCCCGCGGCCTGCTTCACCAGCGCGCGCGCCCCGCCGGCCCGTTCCTCCTCGGCGAGCAGGGGCCACTCCCCGGTGGTGCCGAAGGCGAACAGCCCGCCGATGCCCTGGCCGATCAGGAACTCGCAGTAGGCGGCCAGGCGCGGCTCGGAAAGCTCGGCTCCTTCATCGAAGGGGGTCACCATGGCGGCGTAGGGGCCGTGGAAGACGGCGCTCACGTTGCGGCTTCCAGCCTGCCGGCCAGCTCCCTGGCCCGTTCCAGGTCCTCCGGGGTGTCCACGCTGAGGGGGACGTAGGGCTGGCGGGTCTCCACCACGCGCAGGCGGTAGCCGTGCTCCAGCACGCGCAGCTGCTCCCCGGGGGTGATGTCGTTGCCCGCGTACTCCGGGAGGTTGTAGAGGAACAGGGGAAAGCCGGGCACCGCGCGGGCCACGGCTACGAAGTGCTCCTGCAGGGCCTCCGGGTCCAGGGGGTAGAACGGCGGGCTGATCAGGCTGGCCGCCGCCGCGCCGGCCTCGCGCGCCGCGCGCGCCAGGCGGATGGCCTGGGCGGTGCCGTGGGCCCCGGCGTGCACGATCACAGGCACCCGGCCCGCGGCCTGCTTCACCAGCGCGCGCGCCCCGCCGGCCCGTTCCTCCTCGGCGAGCAGGGGCCACTCCCCGGTGGTGCCGAAGGCGAACAGCCCGCCGATGCCCTGGCCGATCAGGAACTCGCAGTAGGCGGCCAGGCGCGGCTCGGAAAGCTCGGCTCCTTCATCGAAGGGGGTCACCATGGCGGCGTAGGGGCCGTGGAAGACGGCGCTCACGTTGCGGCTTCCAGCCTGCCGGCCAGCTCCCTGGCCCGTTCCAGGTCCTCCGGGGTGTCCACGCTGAGGGGGACGTAGGGCTGGCGGGTCTCCACCACGCGCAGGCGGTAGCCGTGCTCCAGCACGCGCAGCTGCTCCAGGGACTCCTGCTTCTCCAGCGGGGTCTGGGGCAGCGCGGCATATTGTAGAAGGAAGTCCCGGCGGTAGGCGTACAGCCCGATATGCTCGAACACCCGGTGCCCCTCGCGCTTGCGCGGATAGGGGATCAGGGAGCGCGAGAAGTACAGGGCCTCCCCGGCCAGGTTCACCGCCACCTTGACCACGTTGGGGTTGGCGAAGTCCTGCGGGTCGGCAATCGCGTGTCTGGAGGTGCACATGGGCAGGCCGGCATCGGCCAGCAGAGGCTCCACGATCTCGTCGATCATCCCGGGGTGCACGAAGGGCTCGTCCCCCTGGATGTTCACCACGATCTGGCAGTCCAGGCCCCGCACCACTTCCGCCACCCGGTCCGTGCCGGTCTGGTGGTCCCGGGAGGTGAGGGCCGCCCGGCCCCCGAAGGCCTGCACGGCTTGCACAATGCGCTCGTCGTCCGTGGCCACGATCAGCGCTTCCAGCAGGCGGGAACGGGCGGCGCCCTCGTACACGCGGCGGATCATGGACCGGCCCAGGATGTCTTGCAGCGGCTTGCCCGGCAGGCGCGTGGAAGCCCACCGG
>MIBK01000073.1:4520-5241 GCA_001829505.1 Spirochaetes bacterium RBG_16_67_19
CACCACCTTCATGACAGGCCTCCGGCCGGGCCCCCCGCGAGGCGCTCGAGCATCCGGTCGCGGTCCAGCACCTTCACTTCCTCCACGATCCACTCCCGCATCCTCTTTCCCTGCTCCGACTCCTGGGGATAGGACAGGAGCTCCAGGCGGAGGCCCAGCTCCTCGGCCGCCCGCCAGGCCAGCACCGGCCAGATCACCCCCAGGTCGCC
This sequence comes from Spirochaetes bacterium RBG_16_67_19, assembly GCA_001829505.1. GTDB lineage: Bacteria > Spirochaetota > Spirochaetia > SZUA-6 > DRHE01 > MIBK01. The sequence continues at coordinate 4,730 of MIBK01000073.1, forward strand.
CACGATGGGGATGGAGCCTTCCAGGCGGGCGAAGCCGGACATCTCCATGCGGAAGGGCACCTTGAAGGTCTTGGTCTTGGGCAGGCCCTTGTCGATCGTGGCCTGCACCTCCCCGCCGCTCCTCTCGATCTCCCAGACCTTGCGGAGGTTGGGGTCCAGGTCGATGCGCACCAGGGTCTTGCCCTTCAAGCTGTAGGTCCCCTCCCCGTCCCAACCGCTCCAGAGGCCATGGCCGGTGTAGGTCTCGAAGGGCCCGTCGTGGATTTCCTGGGTCAGGGCCACGCCGCTTTCGATGATCACCGCGGCCTCGCCCAGCAGGCGGGCCATCAGGGCCGAGCGCTGCTTCAAGGGGATGGAGTCGCCCACGCCCATGCCCACCGCCCCGCCGCCGACCAGCTGGGGCACGGAAACCAGCGCCGGCACCCCCGCTTCCGCGGCAGCGCCGATCATGGTGCGCGGGTCGGCCCCCAGGCCGGCCACCCGCTCGAAGGGCAGGCCGTGAGCGCGGGCCA
>MIBK01000073.1:5444-5651 GCA_001829505.1 Spirochaetes bacterium RBG_16_67_19
GCTTCTCCGGCAGGCCCAGGGCCCGGCCGTCCACGCGGCGCACCTTGTCCAGACCGCCGGCCATCTCGTGGGCCACCACCGCGGAGCTGGTGCTCACCCCCTGCACGATCCCGGCGCGGATCAGCTCGGCGATCAGGGTGGTGACCCCCTCGTGCAGGTTGGGCCCGCTGCCCGTGACCACCGCCACCTTCCGGCCGGCCCGGCGGG
>MIBK01000073.1:5733-6124 GCA_001829505.1 Spirochaetes bacterium RBG_16_67_19
GAAGTCCGGCTTGGGCGCGCTCATCCCTTGTACCCGGCCAGGCGCGGGATCCACAGCACGATGTCCGGGAAGGCGCCGATCAGGAACAGGGCCAGGATCATGAACAGGATGTAGCGGATCAGCTCCCGGAACACCGCGCCCAGGGGGGTGTTGGTCACCCGGGAAATGATGAAGGCCGCCTCCCCGTAGGGCGGGGTGGACAGGCCGATCATCAAGTTCAATACCACCACCACCCCGAAGTGCACGAAGTCGATGCCGGCCGCCTTGATCAGGGGCATGACGATGGGCACCACGATCAGCAGCGAGGCGGACACGTCCACGAAGCAGCCCAGGATCAGGAACAGCACGTTGATCGAGAGCATGGTCAGGGCCGGCGTGGAGGTGATGCCCA
>MIBK01000073.1:6205-6621 GCA_001829505.1 Spirochaetes bacterium RBG_16_67_19
ATGGTGAAGCTGGTGAAGCCGGCGGCCACCACGCTCTCCACCAGGATCTTGTACAGCTGCTTCAGGCCCACGGTGCGGTACACCAGCAAGGCCAGCAGCAGCGCGTAGACGCAGACGATGCCGGCCGCCTCCGTGGGGGTGAACACCCCGGTGTAGATGCCGCCCAGCAGGATCACCGGGGCCAGCAGGGCCAGGAAGGAGTCCAGGAAGATCTTCACGAACTCGCGGATGGGGTACCAGCGGCCCACCGGGTACTTGCGCTTGGTGGCGATGATGGCGGTCCACAGCATCAGGCAGCCGGCCAGGACCACGCCCGGCAGGATCCCGCCCAGGAACAGGTAGCCCACCGAGGTCCCGGTGAGCATGGCGTAGATCACCATGGGGATGCTGGGCGGGATGATGGGGCCCAGGGTGGC
>MIBK01000073.1:6857-8379 GCA_001829505.1 Spirochaetes bacterium RBG_16_67_19
AACAGGGGCACGGCCAGCAGGACGAAGTTGTTCTCGAAGGAGATCACCATCACGTCCACCACGTTGGTGACGTCCACCCTGCCGACGATCAGGTACAGGACGGAGCTCACGATCATGGCGAAGCCGTAGGGGTAGCCCAGCAGGAACATGACGAAGAACACGGCCAGCCAGATCATCACTGCCATGGGAACACCTCCGCGTCCTTGACCTGCCGGCCGCTCAACCGCAGTACGTTCTTCGCGATGTTGGTGAAGTTGTGGATCAGCACCAGGGCCAGAAAAATCGGAAACACGACCAGCAGGAAGGTCCAGGGCACGCGCAGCACCGAGGACTTGATCTTGTACAGCTCGATGGTGTAGCGCACCGCCGGGAAGAAGAGGACCAGGAGCACGGCGTTGGTCAGCAGGTCGAAGACGGTCTCCAGCACCTGCCGCCCCCTGTCCGACAGCCGCCGGTAGATGAGGTCGAAGCGCACGTGCTGGTTGTAGCGGGTGGCCAGCGCTCCGCCCAGGTAGATCACCCAGACGAAGAGGTAGATCGACAGCTCGAACAGGTGCCCGCTGGGGCGGTTCAGCACGTAGCGGAAGAACACCTCCAGGAAGATGCTCACGATCAGGGAGGCGAAGACCACCACCGCCAGGTACACCTCGAACAGGTCGAACACGAAGCCCACGACTTTGCCGACTTTGCGCATACCCGCTCCTGGAAGGCGGGCGCCGGGGCTCGCCGGCGCGCCCGCCCGAATTGCCGCTTTACTCGATGGCCCGGATCTTGGCCAGCGTGCCCTTGCCGTACTTGGCGTCGAACTTGGGATCGCTGTAGAACTTGGCCGCGCTGTCCATGAAGGCCTTCTTGTTCGGGATCACCACCTCGGTGCCCCACTCCGAGGCCGCCTTGCCCAGGAGCGTGGTCTCGTCCTCCAGCACCTTTTCGTTCATCCAGAAGCGGGCCACGCGCATGGCCTGGGTGATGAAGGCCTTGTAGGTGTCGGGCATCTCCTGCCAGAGCTTCTCGCTGATCACCGGGGTCACGTAGCCGATGACGTGGTCGGTGAGCACCACGTACTTGGTCACCTCCAGGAACTTCTCGTTGTAGGAGGTCGGGATGGGGTTGTCCTGTCCGTCGATGGTGCCGGTCTTCAGGCCCATGTAGACCTCGCCGAAGCCCAGCGGCGTCGGGTTGGCGCCCAGGGCCCGGCCCACGTCCAGCCAGGTCTCCGTGTTGGGCATGCGCAGCTTGATGCCCTTCAGGTCGGCGGGGGTCTTCACGATCCCGGCCTTCCTGGTCAGGGTCAGCTGGCGGGTGCCCAGGTACCACACGTCCAGCACGCGCAGGTTGGATTTCTTGGCCAGGGCTTCCCAGTAGCTCTGCCCCACCGGGCCCAGGGTGACCCGGTACATGTGGTCGATGTCCCGGTACAGGTAGGCGGCCTCCAGGGCCCCGATCTCCGGGAAGGAGGCCAGGTCGGTGAACCAGGAGGGGCTGGCGTCGCAGGCCATCTCCAGGGAACCCTTCATGACCC
>MIBK01000074.1:0-246 GCA_001829505.1 Spirochaetes bacterium RBG_16_67_19
GGGCGTACAGGCCCAACTGTGCGGCGTACTTGCCCTCCCAGTAGCGCCGGTCGGTCTTGAAGTCCACCAGGTACACGGCATCGGCGGTGCGGAAGCGCAGGTCGACCTGGCCGCTCAGGTACAGGGGTTTTCCCCCACCCTCCCAGCGGAACAGGAACGGCACCTCCGTCTCGCGCTCCTGCGAAGCCGCCGCCAGGCGCCCAAGCTCGGAGCCCAGGAAGCGGCGGGCCAGCTCCACCGCCGCGC
>MIBK01000074.1:368-1675 GCA_001829505.1 Spirochaetes bacterium RBG_16_67_19
GGGTGCGGGTGCCGAAGAGGGTTTCCAGCCCCAGCTCGGCCAGCAGGGGATCGATCGCCAGGGCGGGCAGCTCCCGGCTCTGACCCGCCAGGGCCGGAAAACCCGGCAGCTGGCCTTCCTCCACGAGGTCGTTGAGCTCGGTGGCGCTGAACTCGCGGCGCTCCAGCGGACGGCGCAGAGGCGGCCGGTCGTACCAGGAGGCCAGGCCGGCCAGGGAGGGGACCTCCAGGCGGGGAGGCCGCTCGCGGAGGGCCGAAAGGGGCACCTCGGGGATTTCCCGGATGCGCAACGAATAGCCGGCAGGGTCGGTAGCCCGGTACCCCGGGGCGGCCCGCGCGGCGAAGGGCTGTTCGGGATCCAGGCCCAGGCCGGACAGGAGCATCTCCAGGTGCGCCCCATGGTTGGAGCGCTTGAGCGTGCCGGAGAGGATCAGGTGCGAGCGGGCCCGGGTGAGGGCCACGTACAGCAGGCGCCGCGCCTCGGCCAGCTCCTGGGCCGCTGTCTCCTCCTCGCCGACGCGAGTGAACCAATTGCCCTCCCCGAGGTTCAGAGTGATGCCGAAGGACTGGCTCAGGTAATAGGGGCGCCTCTCCAGTCCGGAGCGCCCGCGGTTGCCCGTGTCGGCCAGCACCACCACCGGGAACTCCAGGCCCTTGGACTTGTGGATGGTCAGCAGCTGCACGCCCGCGGCCGGCCGGGAGGGCAGCACCTCCATCTCCTCCAGGCGGCGCTGCTGCCCCAGGTTCTCGCCCAGCTCCTCGATGAACGCGGCCAGGGTGTCCCCCTGGGCCTCGGCCCGCGCGGCCAGCTCCAGCAGGTGGTCGTAGAAATCCAGGTGGCTGTGGGTGCGCGGGTCGGCCAGCAGGTGATAGCGATACCCCTGGTCGTACCACAGACGATGCAGCAGCTCCCCGTGCCCGATGCGGTCGGCGTGGGCCTCCACGAACCGGACCAGCTCCCGCCCTCGCTCGGCCCGGGCCCGGTCCTCCTCGCCCAGGTCCTCCAGCGCGCGGAAGGCGGGGGAAAGAAGCAGGGCCAGGAAACCCTCGTCGGACAGGTTGACCAGCGGGGAGCGCAGGAAACCCGCATAGGCCGCGCGATCCTCCGGGTACAGGGCCAGGCGCAGGAGCTGGTACAGGTCGTTGGCCGGCGCCTCCAGGAACAGCCCGCGCACGTTGGGGGTGGTGTAGGGCAGGTCGAAGTGGCGGAACATCCGCTCGAAATGCACCTGGTTGGCGGTGGAGCGCAGCAGCACCGCGAAATCGGCGAAGCCCGCCGGCCGCACGACCCCCTCCTGGTCCTCCACT
>MIBK01000074.1:1841-2137 GCA_001829505.1 Spirochaetes bacterium RBG_16_67_19
GCTGTCCAGGGGGCGGTAGCGGGCCTCGAAGTCGCGCCGGGCGCCGCTCAAGACCCGCGCGAACAGGTCGTTGAAGAAGGTCACCAGCCCGGGGGAGCTGCGGTAGTTGCGGTCCAGGGCCAGGCCCCGGCCGCCGGCCCCCTCCAGCTCCCGGGCCAGCGTGGCGAAGACGCTCACCTCCGCGCCGCGGAAGCGGAAGATGGACTGCTTCTCGTCCCCGACGAAGAACAGCTTGTCCGGCTCCAGCTCCTCCGGCAGCGGGACCCGCCCGGCGCACAGCTCCTCGCGCTCGGCCA
>MIBK01000074.1:2335-4478 GCA_001829505.1 Spirochaetes bacterium RBG_16_67_19
GGGCGGCGAAGGCCCCCCGCAGGGTGTCCCGCAAGGCCAGGGTGGCGCACAGCTCGACCAGGGCGGGGAGAAGCTCCTCGCGCAGGCGGTCCACCCAGCCGTTCATCAGCGCCAGGTCCTCGGCCGAGCGGGCGCCCACCTTTTTCAGCCGGCAGCCGCCCACCTGCCGGCCCGCCTCCTCGTATCGTTCCTGCTCCAGCAGCTCCCCCACCTGCTCCAGACAGCGGACGGCGTCCTGGTTGTCCCGGATGGTCCCGGTGCGCGCCTGGAGGCCCAACAAGCCGCGGCGTGCTTCGGCGCTGCCCGCCCACAGCCGCGCGGCCGCGGACCGGCACTCGGCGAGCTGGCGTTCGCCGGCCGCCTCCAGGCTCTCCCCGCCGGCCAGGTGGAAATGCTGCACCGCCAGCTCGGCGAACAGGTCCTGCCAGAGGGTCTGGAAATCCCAGATCCGCAGGAGCGCCGAAAGCGCGGGCTCCCGCCAGTGGGCCAGCAGGAAGTCCAGGGCCAGGTCCCGGGCCAGGCGCGCGGAGGCCTCCTCGTCGCTGGCCCATTTTGGGCTCAGGCCGAACAGGGAGGAGGCGTCGTGGGCGATCTCGGCGCAGAAGGCGTCCAGGGTGCTGATGCGGGCGCGGTCGAAGGCCCGCAGGCTCTCCAGCGCCGCCTCTCCCTCCTCGCTCAGGCGGCGATGGATGCGCTCGAACATCTCGGCCGCCGCCTTCTGGGTGAAGGTCAGGGCCAGCACCTCCTCCACCCGCGCCCCGCGCTCGCTCAAGAGCCAGACGAAGCGTTCGGCCAGCACCGAGGTCTTCCCGGAGCCGGCCCCGGCCATGACCACGGCGTTGCCGTCCACCCGGACGGCGGCCAGCTGGTCGCTATCGAAGCGGACGGCCATGGGCCTCTCCCAGAAAGCGCGCGCGGCAGACGCCGCGCTGGCCGCAGGAAGCGCAGGTCCGCGGCGCGGTGAAATCCCCGGCCCGCAGCTTGGAAGCCATCTCGGCGACAGCCAGCTCCAGGCGCCCCAGCGCCGTCTCCATGGCCGGGCCGTCGGCCATGGGCCGCCGGCCGCCGGTCACCCAGATGTAGCGGGCCTCTTCGAGCGAATAGTAGGCGGCGCTCTGCACCGGCTGGCCGGCGTCGCGCAGCAACGCCACGTAGAAGGGCATCTGGAAGGAGGCGGGCCGCTCGCCGAAGATCTGGGCCTGGGTGGGCGTGCCCTTCTTCTTGTAATCCGTCACCAGCAGGCCGTCGCCCCACTCGGAGACGCGGTCGATCACCCCCCGCAGCGCGATCCCGGCCTGCGGGCGGGGGGAGCGCAGGAAGCGCTCCGTGGCCAGCACGCGCGCGCCGGGCAGCTCCTCCAGGTCCCGGTCCAGGAAGCGATGACAGAGCTCCTCGGCCAGGTGCCGGGCCGCCCGCCAGGCCGGCGCCACCGGCGTGGGCTCCGGCCAGGCCCGGAACACCCCGCGCACGATTCCGGCCAGCCAGCGGCGATAGGTTTCCCGGCGTTCCGGCGCCAGACTGGCCTGCGGCTCCAGGCGCCGCACGCGCTCGTGGAACACCTGCAGCACGCGGTGCATGAGGCTGCCGAACTCCATGGGCTCCACCGCCAGGGGCCTCGCCTCCCGCTGCTGCAACCCCAGGAGGCGCTCCAGCAGGAAGCCGAACGGGCACTGCCGGAACAGCTGCAGGCCGGTAGGCGACACGCCCAGCAGGCCCTCCTTGTCCCGCAGGGCCTCCAGGGCGCGCTGCAATAGATCAGCCCGGGCCAGGGGGGAGCGGGTCAGGTCCAGGCCCTTGGGGGCCAGGGAGGTGCGCAGGGCCCGCCGGAAGCCGGCCTGCCGCGGGGGCGAAGGCGGGGACTCCGGCGCGGGGCCGCCCAGCCAGAGCCTCTCCTCCAGCAGATCCGGGTGCGGGGCGGGGCTCTCGGCTTCCCGCACCGCCCGGGCGGCCACGAAGAAGCCCGGCGGCAGATGGCTGCCCTGGAAGCCCTGCCGCGCGTAGCTGAAATGCACCTGGCCGCCGGACAGGGCGTACAGCGCCAGGCGCGTGTCCGACAGGTCGTGCTCCAGCTCGCCCAGGGCGGCTTCCTCGTGGCTGCCCAGACCGGGGAGCTTCTTCACCACCCAGCGGGTGGCCGCCTGGG
>MIBK01000074.1:4668-4869 GCA_001829505.1 Spirochaetes bacterium RBG_16_67_19
CAGCGCGAACTGCCAGTAGGATACTCCTGCGGGCTCCACTCGGAGGGATTCAAGAGACTCTTGGAGAAGGCGGTGAGCTCCTCCTTGAGCCGGCGGAAGTCCGGCGCCTGCTCGATGCGCTGGAGCGTGGTGGCCAGCTTGAGGTAGTAGGCGCGCAGGCCGCCGATGCCCTTCGCCTCCGGATCCTCCCCGGCCCGCCGC
>MIBK01000074.1:5050-5217 GCA_001829505.1 Spirochaetes bacterium RBG_16_67_19
CCCGGCAGGGCGGAAGCTGGAGCAGGGGCCGGCGCAGGCGGATGCCCAGCGGCACCTCCAGCAGGGCTGCCTGGCGGCGCAGGTGCGGCTCCAGCGCTGGCAGGTCCCCCACGGTGAGGGCGATGTCCCCGGCCTCCACGCCCCGGTCCAGCAGCGCGGCGATGGAG
>MIBK01000074.1:5256-6858 GCA_001829505.1 Spirochaetes bacterium RBG_16_67_19
GCCCGGATGGGCGGGACCCGCTCCGGCGGTCCCAGGTGAAGGATGGCCACGCGGGTGGAAGCGGCCACGATGCGCTCCAGGCCGGGATACTCCTCCAGCGCCTCCGGGTAGAACAGGCGGTAGCGCCGGCCGTTTTCGCGCCAGCCGGGGCGGAGGAAGGTTGGCTCATACAGCCCGGCCCGGCGCAGGTAGCCGCGGTATTCCCGGGCCAGCAGGGCCAGCTCCTCGCCCTTGCCCCGGCTCCCGGCCGGCCACCTGCCGGAGAGCTCTTCCAGGTGGTGCAGGCAGGGCAGCAGGTCACGGAGGGCGGGCAGGAAAGCCAGGGGCTCGGCGCCGGGGGGCACCAGCTCGCGGAACAGGCCTCTCCTGCGGTTTTCCTCCAGGAGGCTGGCGGCGAACAGGGTCCGCTCGGCGATTCCGGCCCGCCGGTCGCGCGCCAGCTCGGCTTCGCGGCCGTAGTCCAGCGCCCGGCGATCGAACTGGTCCCAGGACAGGAAGCGGTCGGCGCGCAAGGCCCTCCCGCCGGTGAAGGCCAGGGACTGGCGCAGCCAGAAGCGGGCCGCCACTTCCGTAGGAAAAACGAAGTCGGTGCGCGGATCGTCCAGCTCGGCGCGGAGGATCTCGGCGATGCCCACGTCAGCGGATCAGGCGGGAGAGCAGGGCTTCGTCATGGCGCCACTTGGGCCGGACCTTCACGCGCAGGTCCAGCTTCACCGCGTAGGGGAACAACTCGCCCAGCTCCGCCTCCGCGTCCCGCACCGTGGCCCGGATGCGCTCCCCGCCCCGGCCCACCAGGATGCCCTTCTGGGAATCGCGCTCCACGAAAATGAAACCGCGGGCCCACAGCTCGGTGTTCTCGTGGCGCATCTCCAGGTCCTCGATGTGCACGTACAGCGCGTGCGGGACCTCCTCGCGCAGGTCGCGCATGGCCTTCTCGCGCACGATCTCGGCGATGCGGAACTCGGGGGTCTGGTCCGTGTAGTACTCCGGGGGGTACATGGGGTCGCCCTCGGGGGCCAGCTGCCAGAGGGCGGCGAGCAGGGCCTCCAGGCCCTCGCCGCTGCGGGCCGACAAGGGGAACAGGCGCGGCGCACGGAAGGCCGCGGCCAGCTCCTTCTCGGCCAGGGCGCGGTGGTTGGGCTGCACATCGATCTTGTTCAGGCCCACCACCAGGCGATCCTCGGTCTGGCGCAGGCTGGAGATCAGGGCGCGCTCCTCCTCCCCCGGGGGGCGGGTCACGTCGACCAGGTACAGGACCAGCTCGGACTCGCGCAGGGTGCTGATGGCCAGCTCGCGCAGGCGCAGGTTCATCTTGCGCTCCGAGCTGTGGAAGCCGGGCGTGTCCACGAACACCAGCTGTCCGGGGGGGCCGTTGTGGATGCCGCGGATGCGGTTGCGCGTGGTCTGCGGCACGGGGGAGACGATGGAGACCTTGCCGCCGCAGACCCGGTTGAGCAGGGTGGATTTGCCGCTGGAAGGACGCCCGACCAGGGCGACGAAGGCCGCTTTCATTTGCTCCAGTACCTGCCGTACAGCAGGTCCAGGCGGCGCCGCGTCTGGTAGGGGATCAGGGCGGGGTCGGTGGCGATGGCCCCGGCGGCG
>MIBK01000074.1:6959-7420 GCA_001829505.1 Spirochaetes bacterium RBG_16_67_19
CTGGGTCATGCTCACCCCCTCTTCCGCTTCCCGCCAGCAGTCGTAGTCGGTGACCATGGCCACCAGGGCCAGGCACATTTCCGCCTCCCGCGCCAGGCGGGCTTCCGGCAGGGCGGTCATGCCGATCAGCTGGGCGTTCCAGCCGCGGTGCAGGTGGGACTCCGCCCGGGTGGAGAAGGCCGGCCCCTGCATGCACACCAGGGTTCCGCTGCCGTGGAAGGGGCGGCCCGCAGCCTCTAGCTGCCGCGCCACCGACTCCCGCATGCCCGGGCAGTAGGGCTCGGCGAAGGACACGTGCCCGACCACCCCCTCGCCGAAGAAGCTGGACTCCCGCCCGTGGGTGCGGTCGATGAGCTGGTCGCAGAGAACGAAATGCCCGGGGCGGCAATCCTCGGCCAGGGAACCCACCGCGCTCACCGCCAGGATCTGCTCCACGCCCAGGCTCTTCAAGGCCCAGATGT
>MIBK01000074.1:7462-8517 GCA_001829505.1 Spirochaetes bacterium RBG_16_67_19
GCCCGTGCCGGGGGAGGAAGGCCGCCCGCTGGCCGCCCAGTTCCACGACCGCGATCCGGTCGGAGGGAAGACCGAACGGGGTGGGGACATCCACTTCCTCCACCAGGCGGCTCCCCGGGAGGTCGTACAATCCGCTGCCGCCGATCACCGCGAAACGCACCTGCGCCTGCTGCATGCCCGGCATTGTAGCCCGACGGCGGGCCCGCGGGCAATGGGCTCGAGCCCGGGGAGGCGTGCCGGCAGCCTTGGGTTGATTTCGGCCCCCGCTATGGCTATATTCAACACACTATGAGCCATTCCCGTGACCCGCACCGGCCCCTGTTTCAAGAAGAAGAGAACCAGGAGGAGGAGAAGAAGAAGGAGCCGGATTTCGGGCTCTTCGAGCGGAGTCTCAAGACCCGCAATGTCCTTCTGTCCGGCGAGGTCAACAAGACCCTGGCCGAGCGGGTCATCCGCCAGCTCATCCTGCTGGAAGCCGAGAACGAGGAGCCGATCCGGGTGTTCATCGACTCCCCCGGCGGGGACGCGGACGCCGGCTACGCCATCTTCGACATGATGCGCTTCGTCAAGCCGCAGGTCACGACCATCGGCATGGGTCTGGTGGCTTCCGCCGGGGCGATCATCATGCTGGCCGCTCCCAAGGAGCGGCGCCTTGGGCTGCCCAACTCCCACTATCTCATCCACCAGCCCCTGAGCGGCATGCGCGGGGTGGCCACCGAGATCGAGATCCACGCCAGGGAGCTGGACCGCCTGCGCCGGCGCATCAACAAGCTGATCGCCGAGGAGACCGGCCAGCCGCTGGAAAAGGTGGAGAAGGACACGGACCGCGACTACTGGATGGGCGCCGAGGAGGCCCAGAGCTACGGCCTGATCGCGCGCATCGTCAGCCGCCGGGAGGAGCTGGGATCGTAAAGCGAGGGCTCGTTCTACTCGGGCTCGCCTTCCTGGCGGCCTGCGGCGGCCGCGTCGACATTCTTTCCTATAATGTGGAGAACCTCTTCGATGACCGCGACTCCGGCCTGGAGTACGCGGAATACCGCGGCGCGCGCTGGGGG
>MIBK01000074.1:8533-9459 GCA_001829505.1 Spirochaetes bacterium RBG_16_67_19
CCAAGCTGGCGGCCGTGGCCCGGGCCATCCGCTCCTGCCGACCGGGCGGCCCGGACCTGGTAGCCCTGCAGGAGGTGGAGAGCGAGCGCGCCCTGGCCGATCTGGCCCACGGGTTGGGGGGGCTGGGCTATCGCTACCAGGTCTTCGTTCCCCAGCCGGGGGTCGTGACCGGCGTGGCCTTCCTGAGCCGCCTGCCGGTGCTGCGCGTCCGGGCGATGCCGGTGGGGTCATTCCAGCGGGCGCCTCTGCGCCAGATCGTGGAGATCGAGGTGGAATACCGCGGCCATCGCCTGCGGGTGCTGAACAACCACTGGAAGGCCAAGAGCGAAGGGGTGCGGGAGACCGAGCCGGGGCGCAAGGCCGCGGCGGAGGTCCTGGCCCGCCGGGTAGGCCGGGTTCTGGCGGAGGAGCCGGAAGCCGACCTTCTCGCCCTGGGGGATTTCAACCAGAACCTGGAGGAGCTGGAGCCCTGGGCCCTGGCGGCCGGGCTGCACGACCCCTGGGTCGAGGTGTCGGCGGAGCGGCGCGGGAGCGCCGTGTTCCGGGGGGCCTGGCAGACCCCGGATCACGTGCTGCTGTCCCCCGGGCTTCAGGATCGGCGGGGCTTCACCCGGCCGCGGAACGCTTTCCGGGTGGTGCGCGCGGGCTTCCTGCTGGAGGCCCGCACCGGTTTTCCCCGGCGCTTCGCCGCCGGCGGCGTCTCCGATCACCTGCCCCTGCTGCTGCGCCTGCGGGTCCGCCGGTAGCCGGCCGCTTGCCGAGGGGCGGACACCCCGATAGACTGGCCGGCATATGTCCGCCTACCGATCCTCCGAACAGTACCTCGGCGCCCTGGCCCGTCGGGCGGCGCTCCCCGCGGGTTTCTGCGCGGCCAACGCGTCGCTCGAGTTTTCGCCTTCCGAGAAGCCCGGCACCTATCCCATGAA
>MIBK01000074.1:9574-10526 GCA_001829505.1 Spirochaetes bacterium RBG_16_67_19
GCGCCTGCGCGGGGTGCTGATCAACAACAAGGTGGCCAATGTGGGCGCCGCTTCGGGAGTCCGGGATGCGCGCGCGGTGTTGGGCGAGCTGGGCGGCCTGCTGGGCTCCCCGGAACGGGAGCTGCTGGCCGCCTCCACGGGGGTCATCGGCTGGCGCCTGCCGGCGGCCGCCATCAGCGCCGCCCTGCCCGCGCTGGCCGCGGGCCTGCAGCGCCGCAGCCTGCTGCCGGTGGCCCGGGCCATCATGACCACCGATTCCTGGCCCAAGCTGCGCCGGGCCCGGGTGGGGCAGGGGGCGATCCTCGGGGTGGCCAAGGGGGCCGGGATGATCGAGCCCAACCTGAGCACCATGCTGGTGTTCCTGCTCACCGACCTGGACATCCCCCGCGCGCTGCTGAGAGAAGAGCTGGCCCGCGCCGCCGAGGCCACCTTCAACCGCATCAGCGTGGACAGCGACCAGAGCACCAGCGACATGGTGGTGGCCTTCAGCTCGCGGCGCAAGCCGGCCGCCCCGAGGGCGGAGTTCCGCCGGGGGCTGCTGGAGGTCTGCCGCGGGCTGGCCGAGGACATCGTGCGCAACGGCGAGGGGGTGGGTCACGTGATGCGCGTGCGCGTGCGCGGTCCCAAGCGGACCCTGTCCCTGGGCCTGGCCAAGGCCGTGGTCAACTCCCCGCTGGTCAAGTCCGCCGTGTTCGGCAACGACCCGAATGTAGGGCGCCTGCTCTCCTCCATGGGCGACTACCTGGGCACGGCCCCCGGCGGCTCGACGGTGGACTTCCGCCGGCTGCGGGTGGCCATGGGCGGGACGGTGTTGTACGAGGCGGGGGCCTTCCGCCTGGACTCGGCCAAGGAGCGGCGCCTGGCCCGCTACCTCGCCGCCTGCGCCAGCGATCCGGCGCACAAGGGCTATCCGGCCCACGAGCGCTGCGTGGAGATCGAGGTGGATTGGGGC
>MIBK01000074.1:10651-12052 GCA_001829505.1 Spirochaetes bacterium RBG_16_67_19
GACTTCGGGGAGATCCTGGAGCGCTGGGAGAAGGACCAGCCGCGGGAAAAGAACGGGCCGCGGCAGGAGCGCCGGCCCCGCGTGGACATGGACGCGGCGCTGGAGCGCTTTCCGCCGGACCTGACGGCGCAGGCCGAGCGACTGGCCGCCGAGGAGCGGAGGCCCGGCCCGCGGCGCGAGGACCCGGAGCTTCCTCCGCAGGCCGAGCTGGACCTGCATGGCCTGAGCGCAACAGAGGCCGAGGCGGCGATCGCGGCCTTCGTGCTGGAGGCCCGGGCCGCCGGCCTGTCCAAGGTGCTGCTGATCCACGGCAAGGGCAATCACTCCCCGGGGCGGCCGGTGCTGGAAGGGGTGGTGCGAAGTTTTCTGGAAAGGTGCCCGCACACCGGGGCTTTCGGCAAGGCCGATCGCAAGAGCGGGGGACGGGGGGCGACTTGGGTACGGATACGGCCGAAAGCCTAGCGCTCTCGGTAGATGATGCGGCCCCTGCTGAGGTCGTAGGGGGAGAGGGCGACCTTGACCTTGTCGCCCGGCACGATGCGGATGTAATGCTTGCGCATTTTTCCGGAAAGGTGGGCCAGGATCACGTGTCCGCTCTTGATCTCCACGCGGAACATGGTGTTGGGCAGGGATTCCTTGACGATGCCTTCGACTTCTATCGCTTCCTCTTTTGCCAACCTTTACCCCCGGGGAGGATAGTAGGGGCGGGCACCGGCTTTGTCAACAGGTTGACAAATTTTTGGAATTACGGCAGATTGACATGCTTTTCAAGGACGTAAAATGGATAAAGCCTTTAAAGAAAGAATGCGCAAGTCGCTCATAGCCCTCAAGGAGCAGATCCTCAAGCAGCTCGCCTTGGAGAACAGCGAGTTCCATGAGCTCATCGAGGACATCAAACCCAAGGACCTGGCGGACATCGCCTCCGACGACATCGACCGGCGCATCCTGGAGTCGTTGGGCTCCGCGGAGATGAGGCGTCTGCAGCTGATCGAAGCGGCGCTCGGGCGCGTGCGCGACGGGCATTACGGAGTCTGCATGAGCTGCGGAAAGAAGATCCCCCGGGAGCGGCTGGAAGCCATCCCCTACGCCATCCTCTGCATCGACTGCAAAGCCTCGGAGGAACGCCGCAACCGCTAGCTGTTATCCGCCCCCGCTCCTGCGCCGATAATCGGAGTGAGGAGCCGTGATGATCGCCGCCGTGGCCTCGCCGGGGCCATTCCTGAACATCCTCCGCGTACAGAACCTCCGGGGTGGGGAGCTGGAAGTCCCCGTGTCCCCGGTCCAGTCCGCGTACGCCCGTTTCGAGCACCTGCGCGGCGTGCCCTCCCCCGAAGGCGGGGTTTCCCTGTTCAAGTTGCGGGTGTTGGACAAGCTGATCGATCGCCTGCTCGCCGAGGGCCA
>MIBK01000074.1:12058-27554 GCA_001829505.1 Spirochaetes bacterium RBG_16_67_19
GCTCGAGGCCGTCCGGCTGCCGCGCCTGGAGCCCGGGCAGGCCGAAGCCCTGATCGAGGATTTGGGCGGGCGGCTGCACAAACGCCTCGCCAGCGCTCTGCCGGGCGGCTTCCGCCCCCAGACGGGGATGCTCTTCGAGCTGGTCGCCTGAACTAGCGGATAAACGGGTTGCCCTTGATCTCCCGCTCGATGGTGGTGTCCAGTCCATGCCCGGGAAACACGCGGGTTTCGGGCGGGAGGGTGAGCAGCTTGGCGCGGATGGATTCCAGCAGCATCTTCTCGCTGCCCCCCGGCAGGTCGCAGCGCCCGATGCCCATGAAGAACAGGGTGTCTCCGGAGAACAAGAGGCAGTCCTTCTCGCTGTAGAGGCAGATGCCGCCGCGCGTGTGCCCCGGGGTCTCCAGCACGACCAGACCGCTGGAGAACACCTTGTCCCCTTCGGCCAGGATCAGGTCCGGCTCGGGCAGGCCGGCGAACTGGTCCTGGAACTCCTGCGTCTCGGAGGCGCCCAGGGAGGACAGGGCGTCCAGGTTGGCCTTCCGGGCGGTGCGTCCCAGGAACTTGCGGTCCGCGGCGTGGACGGCCACCTGCACGTCGATCTTCTCCCTGCGGTAGTGCTCCCTCAAGGTGCCCAGGGCGCCGGTGTGATCGAAGTGGCCATGGGTGAGCACGATGCCCACCGGCACCATCTTGAGCATGTTGACGCTGGAGATGATCCTCTCCTCGTCCGCCCCGGGGTCGATGATCACGCACTCCTTCTTGCCGTTGGAGTAGATGTAGCAGTTGGTGTCCATCGGCCCTACAATCAGACGCTCAACCATGGTAGCCTTGAGCCTAATGGATTTGCCCCGCTTTGACAACTCGACGGATTGCCGGCCGTGAGCGCGCTGGCGCTGGTGCTGGCGGCCCTGGGCATGGCGCTGCTGTTTTTCGCCCTGATCCCCGGCGTCGGGGCCTTCGGCGTGCGCTGGCAGTGGCGGCTGTTCCGGCGGCGGATGCTGGAAGCCTCGCTGGCCCCCTTCCTGCGCTACTCCGACCTGGGCGGCGCGGAAGGCCGGCACGGGGATTTCCGGGTCTTCGGCGAGCTGGAGGCCATCCAGGGGCGGGACCGGATCTGGATCAACACCGGGCAGTTCACGGTGGAGGCGGACCTGGAAGGGGTGCGCCTGTACCTGCTGCCCTCCCTGTCCGGCGGGGGCCTGCCGGAGCCGCTTCCGGACGAGGAACCGGCGGTGGCCCCCTGGAGCCGGGTGTTCAGCCTGCCCTCCGGGATGCGCCTGTTCATGGGGGGCAGCCTCTTCCTGGAGGAGGGGCGGGGGGTCTTCCGCTCCAGCCCCGGGACCCCGCTGCTGCTGGTGTTCTACGACGGGGAGCGCGAGAGCATCCTGAAGCGCGCCATCTGGGGCGGGCGGAAGAGGAACGAGTACTGGAACCCCTTCACCCTGCCCTCCCTGCTCACCGGCTTCCTTTGCCTGGCACTGCTGGCCTACCTTTCCCTGCGCTCCTCCCAGGCAGGCTTGCCCGGCCTGGCGGTGCTGAGCCTGGCCGCGGCGCCCGCGGCCCCCTTCCTGCCGCCTGGAGTGGCCCTGTACTACCTGTACCGCTGGTTCTGGAAGATGGCCCGGCGCCTGCGCGCCGAGCGCGACCTGCTGCGCCTGCCCCTGCGCTATTTCCCGGAAGCGGGGGGTGGGGAGCGCACCGCGCTGCTGCCCACCGGGGAGCGCTACCTGATGTGCCGCGAGGGCGCGCTGGAGGTGCAGGGGGAGCCGGAGACGCGGCAATGCAGCCGGCACCCGGACGCCGGGGAAAGCTGGCTTTTCGGGGCGGTGGAGGAGAGCGAGGGGCGGCGCACGCTGCGGCGCCCTGCGGATCCCATGGCCGAGCTGCTGCGCATCCCCGGGGAGCCTGCCGCGCTGGCCGCCCTGTGCGAGCGCACCGCCCGCTGGTACGAGCTCGCCGCGGCGGCCTGCTTCGCTACGGGGCTGGGGATCAACCTGTTCGTGGTGCTATTGCTGCTGGCCAGGCTGCTGGGCTGAGCCTACGGCCCCAGCCTGCGGGCCGCGAGGGCGTGCACGGTCCGCCCCTTCTTCGCCAGGAACTCCCCGTAAACCGAGATGAAGATGTCCCGCCCCGGCCCGGCAGGCAGCAGCTCCAGCCCCGGCTCCAGGATGCAGAGCAGTTTGGCCTGGAGGAAGTAGTCCAGGAAATCCGTGGCGAAGGCCAGCTCCCCGCCGGGGCGCAGGGTGCGCCGCAAATGGGCCAGGTTCTCGCCGCGCAGGAAGCGCCGGCGGCGATGGCGGGCCTTGGGCCAGGGATCCGGGAAGTAGATGTGGTAGCGGTCGACCGAGGAGTCGGGCAGGGCTTCCAGGACCTGTTCGGCCGCGGCCTGCAGGATGAAGGCCCGCTTCAGGCCGCGCCGCTCGATCTTCTGCACGGCCTTGAGGCAGCGCTTGGATTTGAGCTCCACGCCCAGGTAGGCCACCTCCGGGTGGTCCGCGCAGTAGGCAGCCAGGAAATGCCCGTTTCCGCACCCCACCTCCACCTCCAACGGGCCGGCAGGGGCCAGGGAGGCGAGAAGCTCCGGGAGAGCCTCCAGGGGGTACGGGTGCAGCTACTCGTCCTTCTTGCGGGCGTAGTTGACCGAGATCTGCTTGCCTTTCAGTTCCTGGCCCGAGAGCTCGGCGATGGCCTGCTCGGCCAGGGCGGAGTCGATCTCCAGGAAGGAGTAGTTGTCCAGGACGCGGATGTCCCCGATCCGGTCGCGGTCCACCCGCAGGGTGTCGCCGAACAGGGCGGCCAGGTCCTTGGGGTACACCCCGCGGCTCTTGCCCACGCTGATGAACAGGCGGGTGAAGCCCTCTTCGGCGCGGGCCCGCTCGGCGGGAGGTGGAGCGTTGCGTTCGTCGCCTGTCCCTCGGCGCCGCTGACCCTGGGCGCCGGCGCCCGCGGGGGCGCGCCCTCCCCCCTGGGCCCGCGAGCCCGCCGCGGCTCGGGAGCCCGCGCCAGCCCGGCCCGCGGCAGGAGCGCGCCCGGTGGCGGGGGCGGGGGTGCGCCCGGCGGCGGGGCGTAAGCCCGGCCCGGCCTGCGGCTTGCGCGCCGCCGGCTGGGCGCCCAGCGCTCCGTAGACCTGCTTCAATAGATAGGCGGCCACCTCGGCCCGGCGGCCCAGGGGCGCGTGCCGGCGCAGCAGGCGCAGGTAGCGGGCCAGCTCGGCCGGGTCCTCATCGGACTTCACGCGCCGCAGTATTTCTCCGATCGCTCCGGCCAGTACCTGCTCGTCGTCCGGGAGGGAGGTTTTTTCTGGTTTCACTTTGAGTTTCTCCTGCAGCTGTTGGTGCTGGGCCGCGGTGCCCAGGCTGATGATCTTCTCCAGCACCACCGAGGTCGGGCGGTAGGTTTCAGGGGTGGGGGGCGGGTCGGCGTTGAGCACGTGGGTCACCGAGCGCAGGCTGTGCCGCCGCACGGCCTCGAAGGTGCTGACCAGCACGGGGCGCCGGCCCTCGGCGAACTCGCCGCGGATGCGCTCCTGCTCGGCCTCCCGCATGGCCTCCCAGAGGACCTGGGCCTGGACCCCCCGCGCGGCCAGCTCCCGGCCCAGCTTCTGGGCGAACTCCTTGCCGGAGACCTGCACCAGCAGGGCGCCGGCCCCCTCGGCCAGGGCCAGCGCGCCCACGGCCCGGGGCTTTTCCGCCTGGGCGATCTCGATGAACCACTCCCCGACCTGCTCCTCCGACTGCCTCCAGTCGGCCAGGGACAGGTGCACGGGGCGGTGAAATAGCTCCAGCAGCCCGTCGGCCTCGGGGCCCAGGGCGCGTGAGAAGAGGAGAACCTGTTTTCGCGTCGGAAGCTTGGAGAAAATGAACTTCAGGTCGTCGGCAAACCCGGGCTCCGGCTCCTGGCGGTCGATGACCACGCTCTGCAGGAGCGAGAAATCCAGGTTTCCCCGCCGGATATGGTCGATGATCCGGCTGGGGGTGCCAATCAGCACGTCCGGCTGCTTGGACAGGCTGCGATGCTCGCCCCTGTCCCTTTCCTCCGCGCCCAGCGCGAATACGAACGCGCTCCTGCCCGCCTGCAAGCGGCTGAAACGCTGGAACTCGCGCTCAACCTTGCGCGAATCCTCCGCGCTGGAGGTAGCAACCACCGCCTTGATCCCGGCTCTCCCTCGCCTGAGCCTGACCAGAATCGGCAGGATGAAAGCGGCGGTCCTGCCGGTGTCCCCTTCCACCTCCACGACCAGGTCGCGGCCGGCATAGATCAGGGGGACGACCTTGCGCTGCAGAGGCGTCGGCCGGGCGTACCCGGCCTTCCGCAACGGCTCCCAAAGCTCCGCACTTCCGAACGAACGATTTCGTTGCTGCGGTGCCATATTTCCTTCGATAGTCCTTTTAAAAGATCAGGTTTCCCCGTCAGGATAGCGTGAAGGCGGGGAGCTTGTCAATTTGAAATGCGCCCTCGGGGACGATATTATTATAGAGAGGTTTATGGTGAAATCCAAAATCCCCTTGCCGCTTCTGCTGCTCCCTCTGCTGCTGCAGGCCGCCTTTCCGGCCGCGGGCCAGGCCTTCCGCTTCCAGTACCAAGGCGGGGAGAAATACCGCCTGCTCACCGAGGTGGAGGAGGAGGTCTGGGTCGACGGGCGGCTGTCGCACCGGGCCGAGATCCTCAACAAGATCTCCGTGGAGACTCTGCAGGTCCGGGACGGCGCCGGTCAGCTAGCCTGCACCTTCCAGACCTCGGAGCGGGCCTTCGGGGTCGATACCTCCTACGCCTGGGCCGAGGACTACGAGTCGGTGTTCTGGCGGGACGGGCGCGGCGGCTACGATATCGGAGCCCGCTACTTCATGCCGGTGGTGCGCGACGTGCCCCTGTTCCCCGAAAAGGAGGTGCGCCCAGGGGACAGCTGGACCGCGCCGGGCGAGGAGGCCCACGACCTGCGGCGCAGCTACGGCATCCGCGAGCCGGTGCGCTTCCCCATCCAGGTGCAGTACACCTACCGGGGCAGGGAGCAGCGGGAGGGACGCGAGCTGGACGTGATCGGCATCAGCTACACGGTGTTCCACCGCTTCCAGGGCCTGGGGCCGGGCCGCGGGGCGGTGCCCGTGCGGGCCAGCGGCCGGTCCGATCAGACTTACTATTGGGACCCGGGCAGGGGCCAGCCGGCCTCCTACGAGGAGAGCTTCGACATCGTCTTCGACCTGTCCAACGGGCAGAAGGTGGAGTACATCGGCACGGCCCGGGGGCGCCTGCTGGAGTCCGCCGAGCTGGACAAGCAGAAGGTGGCCGCGGACATCCAGAAACAACTTGCCGAACGGGGCGTGGCGGACACCTCCGTGCGGGCCGAGGAGGCGGGTGTCACGGTGACCCTGGAGAACATCCAGTTCCAGGCCAACTCCTTCGAGCTGCGGCCTGGCGAGAAAGCCAAGCTGCGGGCCATCGGGGACATCCTGTCCAAGTACGCAGACCGCGACCTGGCCGTGAGCGGGCATACCGCCCGCGCCGGATCGTACACCGAAGCGCAGCACCTGGAGCTCTCGGAGCTGCGGGCCCGGGCCGTGGCCGACTACCTGCTGTCCATCGGCGCCGCGCGCGCCTCCCAGCTCACCTCCCGCGGCTACGGCTACGGCAAGCCGCTGGCCGACAACGCCACGGAGGAAGGCCGGCGCGTCAACCGCCGCGTGGAGATCACGATCCTGGAGAACTAGGCCGAGAAAAGGCTGCGTCGATCCCGCGCGGCTTCCTGCATCGGCGCTGCTGGGAGAATCCAGGCGCACATCTTCATGTGATATAGACGCGGCCCTCCGGCGCCGGCTTTTGTCTCCAGAAGGCGCAGTCTTCGTCCCCGGTGGCTCGTGGGCTGAGGGGTGGCTTCAGTGAGGGGCGAACATCTGGAAGACCGGCGGGAAGGTGAACATAAAGCCTACGAGCACGAGCAAGCCGGAGATCACCAGCACCCCGGCGAAGTTCGGTTCTTTGCCCTTCCACGCCCGCCCGAGAATGACCCAGCTCACCACCCAGGCGATCAGGGCCACGGATGTCTTTCCGCTCAGCGGCCCGACGGCCTTGAACCACACCAGCGCCCCTCCCAGGGCCTGACTGAACTCCGCTCCGACCGTGGCCAGGCCCAGCACCGCGGCGCCTATGCCCGCTGAGAGAAAGGCTGCCGCGGCCGCGCCTCTCGGTCTCTTTAGCTCGCTTGTCTCTGTCATGAAAGTTCTCCTCGATTCTATATCACCGGCGCCGTCTTGGTGATGAAGGCGCCAAGAACCCCTGCCACTGCCGCCGCCGCAAAGGAGACCAGCGTGGTGACTACCACGGTCCAATTCAGGACCAGGGAATCCTTCAGGCCTCTGCCGTACCTCCAGACCACTGCCGCCGCCGCTGTAGCCAGAATGGGCGATATCCAGGCCACGTGCTCCTTCCATTCCATGCCAAAGGTGTGCCAGGCTTCTTTGCCCGCGTTTGCCAGAAGAAAGGATCGCGCATACATGGTCAACTCTGTTGTGCCCGCAGGCGGCGCAGCGCGATACCAGGGATAGGAGACGTAGGTTCCGATGAAAACCGCCACCCAGGACAGCACGGCCACGATCGCTGTAGCTGTCTTGAGCAGGGCGACATTGCGCTGCACACCCTCCGGTGTCAGGAGCCTGGATCTCAAGGTGAATAACAGGGCGAGGGTCCCAGTATAGAACATGATGAACCCGAAACCCATCATAGTGCCGTGGACTGCCGTCCACGCCTCCCTGATAGTGAACATCATGGCATTCCCCTTTCCAATTGCATAGAAAGCACGAAGACTGGTCTGGTGATGTCAACGCCGGTCACTGCGCATCTTTCGTATCATCCCCGGGAGGCTGGGCTCCCTGGCCGCCGTGAGCGCCATGCCCGCCATGTCCTCCGTGCATGAAGACGTGCATAAGGGGGCAAAGCAGAAATGCGGCGTAAGGAAGCAGAGGCAGCAGGCGGGACAGGTGAGCCTTGTGCGCGATGAGGGTCAGGGTGCCTGCGGCGGCGACCGCGACTCCCAAGACGATGATCACTGCGCGTGGCGAAAGCCACGGCGCTGAAACTGCAATTCTTTTCATGATTCCTCCGCGAGGCCGCCCGCTTTCTCTTGCTGCATTTGATAGGTTCCCTGCGTGCACAGCAGGCAGTAGGCGGTGAATGGTAATGCCACCAGTTCGCACAACGGCTCCCGCCCGCTCAGGGCACCGCGTATTCTGGTAGAAGAGGTTTTCAGCGGCATTTGCTCGATCCAGCGAACGTCGAGGAAGCTTGCGAGCGATTCGCTGCAGTCTCCCCGGTCCAGGAAAACGACAGACAGCCAGCGAGTCCGGGGGTCGAAGCCGTGAATGGCATTGCGCACCCCCTCTTCCAGCCTCTGGATGGTGTCGGGATGCCCGCTCTGAGGCGTGAAACGGTGGCAGTGGTCGCTCCCAGCCAGGTAAAAGGCATGCAGCGGCCGGGCGCCGTGGGAGGACATGATCCGGAAAATGTTTACCTCCCCCGGTAGCGAGCTGCCTAGAGCGATGGGAGAATACTCGAAGAGCGGGTGGAAAATCCGGAGCACCTGTTGTGCGACCTGGTGGCGAAGGACCGCAGAGGCCAGCTCGGGCTTTCGAGGATCGCTCCCGGCGATCACAAACAGGACCTTGTCCAGACAGAATCGCTCCATCGCGGCCAACCCGCTCATGAGATGGGCCCAGTGCAGCGGGTTTGCGGCGATCGGAAAGACTCCTAGCCGCAAGGGCCGGGCGGCCCGCTCATGAGGCCCCGCAATGCCTGCAGGCTGAATGAACCCCAAGGCCGATAGTTCTCCGATGCGTTGCAGCGCCGAGTGGACCCATGTTTGTACCGCCTGGAATGTGTTGGAGTCTGCATGCCATCCCAGGGCTTCCTGCATCCTGGTTAGCTCGAAGGCGACCTTCCTCGCGATTGCTTCTGTCAAAGGCTCGCCCGGGGCCGGCAGTTTTGCGGGCCCGCCGCTCCACGCCGGCGCGCCGGCCTCTTGCAGCACCGCAGCGTATTCACTCATGGACTTGACTATAGAATGCTTCCGGATCCGAGAGGGAGCGCTGTTATGCGGGTACTGGCATAGGCACTTTGGCCTATGGCGGGGAGGGCTCTGCGTAGCCTTGCCTGCAGAAAGTGGATACCTTATTGCTATATGTCGCCGGTAGGCAGATGAAAATGAAACGTTCACGGTCCTCGCCCTCTGCTTCCCCGATTCGCGTTGTGCTTGCCGACGATCACTCGGTCGTCCGCGCCGGCATCCGCAAGATCCTGGAGACCGCACCGGACATCAAAATCGTGGCAGAGGCTAATGATGGTCAGCAGGCGATCGAGGCGATCGCTGCGGCCAGGCCGGACGTAGCCGTGCTGGACGTGAGGATGCCGAGGTCCAGTGGCATCGATGCCACGCGATGGATTCGGGCGAACGCCCCCAAGACCGCGGTGCTCGTGCTTTCTGCTTTTGACGATGATCCCTTTGTCCTCGCCGTACTTCAGGCCGGGGCCAATGGGTACGTGCTGAAAAGCGCGGACGCGGAGGATATCGTCCTCGCGGTGAGGAAGGTCCATGCCGGGAAATCCGCCCTTGATCCGGAAATCGCCCGGAAAGTGCTCAAGAGTCTAAGCGGCGCCCAAAGCTCCTCTCAGCAGCAAGGACCGTCAGCCCGCGAGCGCGAGATCCTTGCCCTCGTCTCGCAGGGGCACACCAATAAGGCTATCGGATCTGCGCTTCAGATCAGCCCGCGTACCGTTCAGGGTCATTTGGCGAAAATCTTTGACAAACTGGGCGCGGAGAGTCGCACGCAAGCGGTAATGCGCGCTATTTCCTTGGGTTGGCTTACCACCCTCCAGGGTGGCGAGCCTGACGAGTGAAGCCGTTCCTCGGCGGTCTGCTGCTTCGTCTCTTTACTTCTATCCTTCTTCCTTTCAGTATCCTGTTATTCGGCTTCGCAGTCGCCGCGATTTCTGTCCATGAGAATGCCATGCGCGGACTCGTGGCTGAGCGTGACGCGCGCTCCGCTCGCGCGGCTGCCGCTGCCATGTCCGAGCTTCTGCTTCACCGGAGGATCGCGGTCCGCGATCTAGCGCTTCGGCTGGAAGACGGGATAGCAGCCCAGGAGGTGATCAAGGAAGGCGAGCCGATTGCCCACAGTTTCGACGAAGGCCTTGCGGTGGTGAGTCGAAACGGCAAGATCCTTGCAGGCTCACTATCCCCATCGCTAATAGGCTCCCCCTTGTTCAGGCGCGCTCTGGCCTCTTTGAAGAGCGAAGCGGAAAGCAGCCATTCCGTGTTCATGGTTGATGGAGGGTTGATTACGACCGCCGTCCCAGCGGGTGGGTCGCTGCTCGTTATGGGTTTTTTCTCTGCTAAGGAACTGCTCTTATTCGCTCTTCCCGACCTGGATTCGCCCCCGATGAGAGCCAGTGCGGTGATCGTGGATCCGCAAGCAGGCGTTCTGGCGAACATCGGTGCCCTGCCATTGGAGCCGGATTACAGAGATCATGCCGGGATTCGTGCAGCCATGGAAGGGAAATCCGGCTCCTCCCTTGTAAACTCTGCGAAAGGCGAAGAACACGTCTTGGCTTTCAGTCCAATTTCGTATGCAGGATGGGTCCTCTTGATAGAGGAGCCCTGGCACAGCGTGGCCAGCCCTTTGCTAAGGCTTTCGCTCTCGTTTCCTCTGGCCCTGGGGCTGGCTTTGGCCATCTCGCTGTTCGGGCTGTGGTTTGCCTCCAGGCGGATCGTTCTGCCGCTTCGCCGGCTTCAGCAGGTGTCGCTCAAGCTCGCTGCTGGCGATTTTGAAGCTATCAATGTGAAGGTGGGTGGCGTCCAGGAGGTAAGGGACTTGCAGAACAGCATGGCGGTGATGGCCCGGCGCATTCACCATGCCCAGCAATCGCTCCGGCGATATATCGGCGAGGTGACTGTCGCTCAGGAGGAAGAACGGCGGCGGCTGTCTCAAGACCTGCACGACGAAACCATTCAGGATCTCATTGCCCTGGACCAGAAGATCCAGCTGCTGGCCAGGTCGCCTGGCAGGGGAAAAAGACCGAAGATCACGGGGTTGCAGGAAATCCATCAAGCTGCTCAAGAGGTGATCCAAAGAGTCCGGCGCCTTTCACGCGCGCTGCGGCCTGCATATCTAGAAGACCTCGGCCTTATGCCCGCATTGGAAGCTCTATCGCAAGATGTGGGTTCGTCGCTCGGAATCCCTATAGTCATGCGGGTCGTGGGTAGGCTGCGGCGGTTATCCCACGATGCGGAGCTGGCCATCTATCGGATAGTTCAGGAGGCGCTTGCCAATATCGCGCGGCACGCGGCAGCGCGCCACGCCTGGATCGTCCTGCGTTATGGCAAAGAGGGGCTTCAGGTGATCGTGAAAGACGATGGGTCGGGATTCACTCCGCCACCTGAACCAGCTGAGCTTTCTCGTTCGGGGCATTTCGGCCTGATCGGCATGCGCGAGAGGGCGCAGTACATCGATGCTCGCGTTGAAGTGCACTCTGCTCCTGGGAAGGGAGCGCGTGTGACCATCTGCCTTCCTTTGCCGAAATAAGATCCAACTCTCGCCAATAGGCAGAATTGCCTATGCCTTGCTCAGCAAAATGGCGCTGCACCGCTGCGGTGCGTGCAGGCTATGTTAGCGGGTAGAGGAACCAAATGAGAGACCGGCTGATCCTGGCCATCCCCTGGCGTGAGCTTACCCGCAACATGACCCGCCGACTGAGCAGCAGGGGTCTCTCGGTTCGCCGCACATTTGATCTTCAAGAAGCCCGTCGTTCTTTAGAAAAAGGCAGAGCGGCATCCGGCGCTCTCCATGGGTCAGGCCAGTACCTCGTGCTGCAGGTCCGCTGCGGCAAGGACTCGGCAACGATGGTGGTACGCGGTGATGGCAATAACACTGAAATCACCCTCCTGAGGGCCGATGACTCAGAAGGCAGAGTCGCCTCTGAAGTCTACCTGGGAATAAAGCTAATGCTTGTAGATCCCGTTTGCGGAATGCACCTGAGATCCCGGAGGGCGCGATGACAAATCCTGCGAAGACAATCGATTTCGCATTTTCCGCAACCACAGGTATCGACCCGGATGCCAAGGTAGTGCGAATCGACATACCGATCTACCAAACTCCCGCCGGGAAAAACGGCGTCTCTTTGGAAGGGGCGATTCGGGGAGCAAAGGGAGTACGCCGGGTGCTCTTCAACGCAACCACAAGGAATCTCGCGATTTGGTATCACACAGAACAAACTGGCGCCGCAAGGCTATACCAGGCGGTTCGAGCGGCAGGCTTCGAAACGGGCACCAACAGCCTGCGCCTGCGGATTCGGGGGATCTATTGCGCGGGCTGCATAAGTCAGATCGAGGAGTGCTTGAGGAATGTGGCCAGAGTAGAGGCCGCGATGTTCAATCCTGCCACCTCCGAAGCGGTCATCGAGTACTGCGTGGGGGTTGCGGACTTGGACCTCCTGGAGCACGCCGTCGATTCCCTGGGTCTGTACCGCGCAGAGCCTGCTTCGGGGGATAGCCCCGAAGAGGCGCGTCGGGAGCGGGACGACGCGGAAACGGAATATCGCACACTCATGCGCAAGTGGTGGTTCGCGGCGGCCTTTGGCATCTTCTCGATGATCTTCTCCTTTCCTCAACTCTTTCCTTTTCTTCGCGATTTGCTCCCCAGGGGGAGCATGAACTTACGATACCTCTGGATGGCAATGGGCGTAGCCTCGCTGGCGGTTATTTTCTATAGCGGCAGCCAGTTCTTCTCGGCCATGTGGGAGTCCCTAAAGCACCGCACGGCCAACATGCACACCCTGATCGCTTTAGGCACAGGCGTGGCCTGGATTTATTCCACCATTGCTGTTTTGTTTCCCAAGGTTTTCCCTTCAGCGGGAATGGCTGAAGTGTATTACGACGTCACCATCGTGGTCACCGCCCTGGTGGTCTTGGGACTCGCCCTGGAGGTGAAGGCCAAGGGCCGGACGAGCGAGGCGATCAAGAAGCTGATCGGGCTGCAACCCAAGACCGCGCGGGTGATCCGAGGCGGCCAGGAGGTGGATATCCCGGTCGAGGAAGTGCGGGTCGGAGACACCATTATCATGCGGCCCGGCGAAAAACTGCCAGTCGACGGGGTGGTGGCGGCAGGGAGCTCGGCGGTTGATGAATCGATGATCACCGGCGAGAGCCTCCCCGTGGAAAAAAGGCCAGGAGACGAGGTGATCGGGGCCACGATAAACAAAACCGGATCCTTTCAGTTCCGGGCCACGAAGGTGGGTAAGGATACGGCGCTGTCGAATATCATCCGCATGGTCAAAGATGCTCAGGCGACCAAGGTCCCCATCCAGCGCATCGTGGACGTGGTATCCAGCTACTTCACTCCAGCGGTGATCATCCTGGCAATATCCGGATTCATCATCTGGTACAACTTCGGACCCCAGCCGCCGCTGGTCTACGCGCTGATCATCGCGGTGACCACGCTGATCATCGCCTGCCCCTGCGCTCTGGGCATGGCTACACCGATGTCGCTGACCACGGGAATCGGTCTGGGGGCGGTGAACGGAATCCTCATCCGCGGCGGGGAGTCGCTGCAAACGGCCAAGGAACTGAAAACCATCATACTGGACAAGACGGGCACAATCACCTACGGCAAACCCGCTCTCACGGACATGCGGGCTGTCGGCATCGAGGAACCGGAACTATTGCGGCTTACGGCAGCCGTCGAGAAAGGCTCGGAGCACCCCCTGGCCGCGGCGATCGTCGAAGCCGCCCAGTCACGTGGGATCCAGATCCCCTCCACCGAGAGCTTCAACGCCATCCCCGGTTATGGCGTGGAGGCATCCGTGGAGGGTCGGAGCCTGCTGCTGGGCAATCTGCGCCTGATGAAGCAGAAACAGATCGCCGTGGGAACCCTCGAATCGCAGGCGCTGCGCTTCGCGGATGAAGGGAAGACCCCGCTGTATGTGGCCCTGGATGGAGCGCCGGCAGGTCTGCTCGCCGTAGCCGATACCGTGAAGCAAGACTCCGCCCAGGCGATCGGAGCTCTGCGGCGGATGGGAATCGAAGTGGTGATGATCACCGGCGACAACGAGAGGACGGCGCGGGCGGTGGCCAAACAGGTGGGCATCGAACGGGTGCTCGCCGAGGTGCTGCCCCAGGACAAGGCACGCAACGTACAGAGGCTGCAGCAGGAAGGAAAAAAGGTGGGGATGGTCGGGGATGGAATCAACGACGCTCCGGCTTTAGCGCAGTCGGATGTCGGCTTCGCGATCGGCACCGGGACTGATGTAGCGATCGAAGCCAGCGACATCACCCTCATCAAGGGAAGCCTCCAGGGAGTGGTCACCGCCATCCAGATCAGCCGGGCAACGATGAGGAATGTGTACCAGAACCTCCTCGGCGCGTTCCTGTACAACACCCTCGGCATCCCGATCGCGATGGGCCTTCTCTACCCTTTTTTCGGCATCCTGCTTTCGCCGCTCTTGGCGGCTGCCGCGATGTCTTTCAGCTCGGTGACCGTCATCAGCAACGCGAACCGCCTGAAGCTGTGGAAAGCGAAAGGAGCGAGCAAATGAGCATGGATCGGATCATCGTAACCCTGGGCGGCCTGGGGGCTATCGCTTTCGTCGTCTGGTTTTTCTGGCTCGGGAAGCGTAAAGCCTCGAGGGCTGCCGTGGCGGCCTCGGGGATGCAAGAGGCGATGGTCGTGGTCCGAGGTGGCTACACGCCCGACCTGATCGTCGTAGAGCACGGCAGGCCCGTGCGGTTGACGTTCCGCCGAGAGGAGACGGCCTCCTGCTCGGAAATGGTCCTTCTGCCCGACTTCCATAAGTCCGCCATGTTGCCCCAAGGCGAGGTGGTACCCATCGAGTTTCTTCCGGAAAAGCCGGGGGAGTACGAGTTTCACTGCCAGATGGGCATGTTCCGTGGAAAGCTGATCGTGGAATGAAAATACCAAAGGCACCGTCGCACAGCAGCATCTGGTTGGCCCTGCCATCCGTGTTTCTTATCACTTACGCCGTGCTGACCTTCGAGGTCGCCCTCACGCGAATCTTCTCCGTGATGCTGAGCTACCATTTCGTTTTCGCGATTGTGTCCGCAGCACTTCTAGGTCTCGGGGTGGGCGCCATGCTGCTGAAACGATGGCGCGGGCTGCGGATATCGTCCGCTTCGCGAGTTGGGGCCATCCTGTTTCCGCTCCTGATCGTTGTCTCCGTCCTGTTGATCATCACCTTGCCGCAGGTCACCTCCAGAGGCTTCTGGATCTATTTGGTGCTGGCTGTTCTGCCGTTCGCAGCGGCGGGGTTCGCCGTCTCCGGCATCTTCCAGCAGTTCGCGGACAAGAGTCCCCTCCTCTATGGGGCGGATTTGCTGGGAGCGGCCCTGGGAGCGCTGACCATCGTGCCGCTCCTCGACGTTTTCGGCGGGGTGAACGCGGCGTTCTTCGCCGCCTCCGCGGCAGCGCTCGGTGCGCTTCTACTGGGTTTCTCCAGTGCTAAGTTTCCAGCGCTTACGTTGGGCGCCTTCCTCCTCGTGACCGCGTCTTTCGCCGCGATCACGGGCTCAAAGATAAAGTTCATCGTCCCGGTAACCAATGACCAGTACAAAGAAATGTACAGCATGCTCAGCAACCCTGAGTACAAGGCTGAAATCGTGGAAAGCCGTTGGAGCTCATTCGGCCGAACCGACCTGGTGAAAAGCGAGCTCTTCCCCAACGAAATGACTCTCTTCGTGGACGGCGCAGCCCCTTCCACGATGTACAACCTCAATGCCATTCTGAAAAGCCCGGAAGAAACGGCCCACTTGACCATGCATTTCGGCGAGTTCTTCCCGTTCTTCTTTATCAGCGACGAGGAAAAAAGGAACGCCTTGATCATCGGACCCGGCGGCGGCCGGGACGTAGTCGTGGCGATTCTCGGCGGGGTCAAGGCGATCACCGCCGTAGAAGTAAACCCCGATGTCGTCAAGATCGTGAGAGATTATCAGGACTATAGCGGCGGCATCTATTCGAGCAATCCCAACGTCCAGGTGGTAATCGAGGAGGGAAGGAATTTTGTACGCAAAACAGACCAGCGCTTCGACCTGATCATGCTCTCCATCCCGGTGATCCGAAGCTCGCGCAGCGTCGAAGGCTATGCCCTGACCGAGAACTATCTTTTCACCGTAGAGGCCTTCGATGACTACTTGAGCCGCCTCACGGCGCAAGGCCGGATAATAATCGTGGTTCACAATAACGCGGAGCTCTATCGGATTGTTTCTTTGGCCGCCGCGGCCTTGGGAAAACGGGGCAGCACCGAGGCGGAAGCATTGAATCATATCTACACGGTCGGCTCCGACATGAAGCCGGCGATCGTCATCAAGAACCAGCCCCTCACAGGCGCAGAGGCGGCGCAGGTCCATGATGGCATGCACAGAATGGGTTTCGACAAGGGAGCCTTTTTCATTCCCTATGTGAAGCAGGCTGCGGTCAGACCCATCGATCGGATCGGGGAGGGC